>DYFG01000041.1:2576-11453 GCA_020725315.1 Nitrosotalea sp. | reverse complement strand
TATACCTGCATAATTTTCCCTTTCGTTGGGCATTTTGGTCACCCTATCGAAGATAACTATGGACTCTACCTTTTCTAACCTTATGCCCAAATGGGAAGTTAGGAATTTGACATTGTCAAAGTAACTTACAATCAGATAATAACCCTCCTTCACGAAAGAACTGATGACACAGAATTTAAAAGCCTGGAAGAGTTTTTTGATAAAATATACAGTGATGAATCGGGTAAAAAGATTAATCCCGTTATCGAAGAAATAATTAAAAAATTGAAACAATAGTAAAAAATAGATTGACTGAGACGATTTCCCGACCGATATACCTGCTTTCTGAAAGTGATTCTGCTCCTGAACTTCTAAAAACTATTCTGAAAAGTGTGGAAATACCTTCAAATGAAGTTCTTCAGAGCATTTCTGAGGAAATAATTGTTGAATTTGCTGAGAATTTTAGCCATATCAGTGATACTTACCGTATAAAAGCGGGAGGTTTTTATAAAATTTATGATGGTTTATGGAAAAGGAGTGATATTCAGAAATGGTCCCTATGAGTGGAATGGATTTCAGAGTCTTTTCAATGATGCTATCGGATGGATTTCGATACTCGAAGAAGTTATAAGAGAATATTCATATAAAAATAGGACATCTTCTGAAAAAGCGGAAAAGGAAATCGCCGAGTATCTTTCATCACTCGATTTAACCGCAAAGAACCCCGATTATATCAAAGGCTGGTGGTCGAATTACGAAATTGTAACAACAGAATATGGGGTCTATCCGCTATATGAAGTCGAACATCCAAGAAGCTTTGATGACCTCAGGAAAAACCACACCAAATGGATGCGCCATATCCAAATACCGCGAGGTTGAGGCTATTCATTCCCTAATATATACCTATTCCCTGATCTTCCTTCCCGTGAAATGCAGGAAGACATCTTCCAGGCTCGGCTTCCTCAAATTCACTGATATTATCTCGAGTCCCGCTCTCTTCGCAACCTCCATGATCGCGGGAATTCGTAAGTCTGCTCGTTCCATCTTCAACGTGACAAAACCATTCTGCTCCCTGAACTCGGTGACAAAATCAAGCGATTTAAAAACCTCAACATCATTACTGCTCCCCTCCATGTTGAGCTCTAGACTAACCAGATCAGAGCTTATCAAATCCTTCAGATTCCTCGGAGTGTCAAGCGCAATTATCTTCCCGTGGTCCATAATCCCGACACGGTCGCAGAGATAATCCGCTTCATCCATCTGATGCGTGGTTAATACGATCGTTATTCGTTCTCTCGCATTTAACTCCTTTATATAATCCCATATCTTTCGCTTCGTCTGGGTATCCAGTCCCAGCGTCGGCTCGTCCAGAAAAAGGACTTGGGGATTGTGAATAAAGCCTCGTGCAATCTCTAAACGGCGCTTCATACCGCTCGAGTACTTATCCGTCACGATATCCGCTTTGTCTTCCAGTTCAACGAGCTTGAGTGCCTCTTCTATCCTCTTCTCTCGTTCTCCCCTCGTTATCCCGTACATCCTCGCGTGAAAATCCAGATTCTCACGCCCGGTCAATCTCCAGTCCAATGCAGGCTCTTGAAATACAATCCCAATGCTTTCCCTTACCCTGTTCTTCTCCCTACGGACATCATACCCCGCCACCGTTGCCATCCCTGAAGTCGGCTTCAACAACGTCGTCAATATTTTAATCAACGTCGTCTTCCCCGCTCCATTAGGACCGAGCAAACCAAATATCTCACCCTCAGCCACACAGAAAGAGAGGTGATCCACCGCAGCAAGGCTACCCTTGCTATTAAACCGCTTTGTCAAATCATTTACTTCGATCGCATCCATCGAGTATTAGTAAGGTGCTCATCCTTTACAAACATTTTTAATTAGAAAGGTTTTAAAGGTTTACTTTTGTATCTTCTACGTATGGCAGAGACAAAGACAGAGAGAAGCATAGAGGAGATAAACGAGAAAATTGCGGATGGCAGTGTTCGTGTAGTGACCGCAGACAGAATGAGTGAACTAGTGAGCGAATTGGGTGCAGAAGAAGCGGCAAAGGAAGTAGATGTTGTCACTACGGGGACTTTTGGTCCTATGTGCTCTTCAGGGGTGTTTATCAATTTTGGTCACGCTGACCCGCCGATAAAAATGCAGCGGGTGTGGCTTAACGATGTAGAGGCGTATACCGGAATTGCAGCGGTAGATGCATATCTCGGAGCTGCACAATTATCCGAGGAGAGAGGCCTGAACTATGGTGGAGGACACGTCATAGAGGATTTAGTTGCAGATAAGTGCATACAAATGCGTGCTACCGGCTATGGCACGGATTGTTACCCTCGTAAAGAGCTAGAAACAACGATCACACTTGAAGATTTAAATCAAGCGATTATGGTAAATCCGAGGAATTCGTATCAGCGGTACTTCGTTGCGACAAACTCCACTGATAGGACGTTATATACCTACATGGGCACACTACTTCCTGATTATCGTAATGCTAATTATTCTGGTGCCGGCGCACTCTCTCCTCTTTCTAACGACCCCGATTTTGAGACTATAGGTGTGGGTACGAGGATTTTTCTCTGTGGTGCCAGCGGGTATGTAGTGGGAATGGGAACGCAACACAGTCCTGTTAACCGGCTTGGAACATTAATGGTCACCGGTAATCTGAAGGAGATGAATCCTGAATTCTTAAAGGGTGCCACCTTCTACGGATATGGCGTAACCCTCTTCGTTGGTATTGGAATACCAATACCGATACTGAATGAACGAATAGCGAAGAATACCGGGATACATGATGCGGATATTGTTACCGAAGTGATTGATTATGGTGTGAGTAGGAGAGAACGACCGGTATTGAGAAAAGTTACGTACGAGGAGTTGAAATCGGGGATGATAGAAATAGAGGGTAAAGAGATTCCAACTTCACCACTTTCAAGCTTTTTCATGGCAAATACAGTAGCAGAGGAGTTGAAGAGGAGAATAGAAGAGGGTACTTTCTTCCTCTCGCTGCCGGTCGAGCGATTACCAACCGATACCTTCTCCAAGCCGATGAAGCAGACAGAACTACCGTTAGTGAAAGATGTCATGATAAGGGATGTGAAGACGATAAGCGAACGAGCAAGTATAGCCGATGCGGCGAAGTTGATACTGGACACACAGTCTACGCATATACCGGTTATAGCTCATGACGGAAAACTCGTGGGGATAGTAACCGCGTGGGATATCTCAACGGCGGTGGCAACGAGACACGAAGGCTTGGCGGAAATAATGACGAGAAAAGTGATAACCGCGAGTTTCGATGAGCCTCTTGAACTGGTAATCAGGAAGATGGATCGCGATAACATCTCCGCATTGCCCGTCATAGATACTGAGAGCAGGGTTATCGGGATGGTAACAAGCGATGAGATAAGCAAATTGATCGGAAAGCGGAAGAAATGGCAATGGAAACTAAGGATCTGAAAGTGGACTTGTTATGCTTGGGTGCACGGGTATCTGGTGTGCATAAAGGCAGGAAAGCAGGTGCGGGTCCAGCAGCTGGTGGGATGTTCATCTTCCGCAACACGGTAACAAACGTTCCAACCCAGAGCTGGTTTGTTTCATTGTCTCCTTACACTGTTGATCTCGAAAATGGAAGGTATATAATCAAGCGAGATGGTGAGCGAGTCACTGAGGTTCGTTTCCCTGCGGCGAAGTTCCAAGAACTGAAGACCAAAGATGGCATACCATACCATAAAATCGCACTTCTACACGGGAGGAATTGCGTGGCTACTACCACGATACAAACCTGCGTATATTGGAACACGCCAAAGCGGTGTAAGTTCTGTGCAATCGAGCTTTCGCTGAGAAGTGGTGCGACAATAGCGAAGAAGAAGCCTGAGCAGCTTGCTGAAGTGGCACTTGCCGCAAAAAAATTAGACCATGTAACGCACGTGACGCTTACCACGGGCACCACCGCCACCCCTGATAAGGGTATCAATCACCTTGCGGAAACAGCGCGAGCGATAAAAGAGGCAACTGGACTGCCTATCCATGCCCAATTCGAACCACCGGAAGAGCTGAGCATGATAGATATCCTTTATGATTCGGTAGATACCGTAGGCATCCACGTGGAGAGCTTTGATAGGGGAGTGCTGAACGAAGTGGCTCCGTGTAAGGCTGAGATACCGTTTCAGCAGTTTGTAGAAGCATGGAAGCGTGGAGTAAAGATTTTTGGTGAGAACCAGGTCAGCAGTTACCTAATTGCAGGGATGGGAGAGAGTGACGAATCGATCGTAGAAGGTAGCAGGATGTTAGCCGAACTCGGCGTTTATCCCTTTATCGTTCCTCTTCGTCCTATACCAGATTCGGATATGGGGAATGAGAAACCACCAAGCCCGGATAGGATGCGGCATCTCTATGAGGCAGTAGCTAAGATACTGCACAGCACAGGAATAAGCTGGATGAAGAATAAGGCTGGGTGTGTGCGTTGCATGGCTTGTTCGGCATTGTCGGTCTTCGAATAAACCTTCCCTTCACAGAAGTCCGCGGTGTAGGTCGAAGTTTTAATGTGGCAACTTCAGCTTTTAGCTCCTTTAGCCTTACAATGAGAGCATTTTTCTTTCTGTCATCAATGAGGAATTCGTTCAGAAGCGAAGCTGTCTCCTCTCCTTCCTCACCGGTTCTTAGAAGTGCAACAAGCTTTTCTATATTGCCGTTACTCAATAAGGATCACCTCAACTGATTTTATTCCTTTTCCTAAGTTCCTTCTCCAAAGTTTTAAGAAACGTCTCGATTGTTATCGGCTCACCCCGCACATGGTTCTGAATATTGTCGTAAGGATGCCAATGCCAGCCTATTTTCATGTTGTTCGCACCGAAAAATCGATTATTTGATTCGATGTAGGCATAAGAGGTTGTTCCAGTCACGGCGTTATAGTAGATGCTTACGAAACTTTCATTAATCCAGAGTCGAATTCTCGCTACTTTGCCTTCTGGTGCAGTGGCAATCCTTTTCACCCACGTAAAAGTCTGAGCAGCTTTTAAGACATCGCTCGTGAACGTGCTAACTTTCATCTTATTTTAAATTTTTGAGGGCTTCTTTGAAATATCTTAGATTGGTTGTTGCAGCTTCCCAATCCATGTAGTCCTTCTCATGCTCCCAGGAAAGGCTAAATTCATCGCCCAGTTTCTCATAAAATTCGTTAATGCTCATACCATACTTCTCTTCTAAACGTTTGATTTCTTCTTGACATTCGGCTATCTTTTGCTCTAAATAAGTTTTCAAAACCACAATGAGTGCTTCTTCAGGTGCTTCTTTCATTGTTATTTCCTGTGCGAGCTTCACCATTTCCTGTGCCATAAGAATACTTTGAAAATGCAATCTTAAATATTTTTACTCAATTAGCATCACTTCAACAGGCATCAAATTTTCATCATAACATGCGATTTCATGCGACCTCTTTTATGCTTGGGTTGTTCTTGCTTCAAGAGTAATAAACCTTCTTTAATAGCGTACTAGGCATTTACTCGAGCTCGGAAACGCCAGACCTGCAATGTGCATAAAATTATCATTAATCACGCAGAAGCAAAAAATCCCCCCCGTCATACTTCATACCTTCCATAATTCAGCGTAAGCATACCTGAAACGTTGAACCTCGCAAGCAATGCTAAATCATCCTTTTCAAGTTTTTTCTCCTTAACCGGCGGAATGGGCTTCGTCCTTCTGCAGATTATCCTCCCACCTTTCATTTTAGCACCGACATAGCCTTTTGTGTTACCCTTTACGAACACAACCCCTCTTTTCATCTCCACGCCCAGGAATTCCGCTGCGTCTCCTAATACCACAACGGTACCCCCATTAAGCAACGCAGCAGCATTCATATCAGCATTTCCTTCTACTACGACAAAACCCTTTCGCATCAATATGCCAGCGCTCAATCCTACATCTCCCTTTACATGCACCGTCGCCTCTTTCCTACATCGTGCAGCAATTGTGCTTCTCGAAATTCCATCAGTAAGAAGCAGTTCTCCATCTTTGAACTCGCTCGGCGTAAGTAGAGCATGCAGTTCTCGCTCTTCTGGATGATGCAAGAGCCAGGTTATCGAGACAAATTTCTTATAACCCTCTAAATCGGATTCGACTTGCACCACATTGCCGAGGGGTTCTTTAACTTCGCCCTTAATGTAAACAGCACCTGAAAGCATACCCATTCCAAGATAAGAGCCGGCATTTCCATCTACTACTATAGATCCCACTTCAGGTAGCTCTTTCCCCTTTCCGCCAAAAAAGACGAGATCAACTCCCAAACTCGAACCAAGTCTCGTGCCTACATCGCCCCTGATATGCACATCTTCGCCGCTCTTCAAAGCCTCCACAACAGCTTCATACGAATAACTCGTGCCGAGCTGTGAAGGAATGATATCAGCAGGATTGAGCTTTGTTCCTCTATGCTGCCAGATGAAGTTATACGTGAAGTCACCAATGCAGTCTTGTGGCGAACCCAGTTTTAGCTCCATTCGAATCCACAATATAAATTGAGCTTATTTGCTATAACATTACTCTCAGTCTTTATCACTGAGAGAGAAAAATATCTTTTAAATAGTATCGTAGGTATGCGGCATGGAATGCGAGCTCATCAAGCAGGGGTTTGAGCAAGGATGTTGCCATGTTTTTGATGCCCGCGAGGGGCAATCTCGAAAAGCGTGTGAAGCCACGCTCAATTATAAACATGGGATTCCCTATCGGTTGATACATGCAGTTCTCCTCTCACGACCTGAGCATTATCTTTCCATTTACCAGTCTGGCTGTAATCTCTCATGCAAAAAGTGTCACTCCTGGCAGTTCACTCAAAATGCGGTGGGGGAATGGATGTCTCCTTATGACGTGGCAAAAGAAGTCGAGCGATACCTGAGCGAATACGAATTTTGAAGCTTTCGGGCGAGCTGAAAGAGAGAGGCTGTGGCAGATGATAGACGCTTATAGCGCTGCAAAGGATGCAGGGTTGAGAAAAATTAGGCTGGGGAATCTCCATGTATTCGTGCATACGTGTGAAGAATATGAGAGGGTAGAAAAATGCTGGACGAGAAAGTCTGTAAAACCTCCGTTTATCAAAATGTTCCGTTGTCCGCACCACTTTTCCCGAGCCATTAGGTTTCACGCAAGGCATTATCGCTGTTGTGCAACCCGAAGGGCAAAATTGCGAAGCAATTTTGAGTAAAGCTCGGCTTTCTCAATTACGATTTTGGCTTTTTGGTACATACATCCAATAACATCCATATTTTTCCACCAATTCGAAATTTTCTTCGATGCCTCTCTGCAAAATTGGACAAGTATTTAAAAACTGGAGTTCTTTTTTGTTGTCAAATCCCCAGTCAGCATAGTGAATTATCAGTTTAGTATCCTTATTGAGGAGGTCATTACAAACTTTTTTCCGCTTCTCGTCTGAAGGTCGGGCAACAAGATCAATTAGAGAATCGTAGTATGTAGGATTCTTCCTATTAGTTAAGGCATAAAATGGGGGAGCATACCAAGGCGTGACAAAAATGTAGCCCCCTTTTTCCGTATTTCTGTTGATAAACTTGATGACATCATTTACATTAATAGCTTCTGATTCATTCTTAAAAAGTAATGTCCCATATTCCGTGCTAACTTCATAATGAGGTATCGCTAATGCATATCCACAGTTGACAAGAAAAAGTGGGACCGGCACTAATAATAAAAGTGTTATGATAAGAAAAATAACGGTGTAATAGAGGGAGCTAAATGGGACATATCTGATCTTCCTAACGCTTTTGGAAATGAAAACATTCCCCAGAGTAAAAAGAATAAAACAACAACTTTGTCACTCTTCTCCAATTTCTTACCAATTAAATACCAGATTGATATGCCTACAAGAAGGAAAGGTAAGAGATGAGAAAGTGTAACGTTGATAAAGTTAGCCAAATAATAAAAAATCTTCATTGCATAAAAATACTCTCCAGTTTCCGACACTCCTTTTAAATCTGTAAGAATTAGTCCTAAATACGAAATTGAATTAGTGAAGTAGGGTAGATTCATTGAAGTTCCATGCAATAGGCTTTCGATTGCAATTTCTTTTACCATGGATTGCCAGATTTCGATCAGGGCAAGAGAAGCAAGACCTACCACAAGAAGATTTCCACTGCAAAAAACTGCAATTGATTTAATGCTATGGTTAAATGGTTTTCCATCAAATTTTGAGTGAATGAAAATTATTAAAAGGAATGCAAAAAATGCAGCACCAACCTCATAAAGCCTAAATAAAAATGCTAATCCAACAAAAAAACCAGTAAAAAACAGCTCTAAAGCACTATTATTTCTTAAATATTTTATGAAGAAAAACGCTGAAATGAGTAGAAGCAAGAAATACATGTGAATATAAGCAAAGCCCAAGTAGTAGGTAATACCATTAAAAAATACAAGTGTTGCTGATGTCGTGGCAAAAAAATTATCTCTGAAAATTAATCTTCCTAAAAGAAATGAAAAAATGCCAACAAAAGCAGTAAGAATAAGAGCCAAAAGTCCTGGTATGGTAATTCACCATTTATAACCCGGAGTGGATTGTTAAGATACTCTGCTATATCCCCTCCTGCAGTTGTGTGGTTATAAGTAATGAGGGGAAGAAGTAAAAATATCATAAAAAGTGCCACCGTTAAAAGGAGTGGATTAATATTGTCGACCTTTTCCTTTATAGCTCCGAATAATGACAGAATAATCCCGATCATTTGAACACCCTAAATGTCAACTTCTTATGCCCATAAAAACTCCAGAACATTACAATAAATATAGCGATAAACTTCGCAAACATATACCATAATTTAGCAAATTCCACCAAAGAATATAGAATCAACTGGTTAAGTCCCAATCCAATCAATGCCACTGTTGCAAATAACCCAA
>DYFG01000041.1:0-2476 GCA_020725315.1 Nitrosotalea sp. | reverse complement strand
AGTTCATACTCTCACCTCACATAACCTCTCTCAAAATATTCCTCCTCCGCCCCAACTTCTTCATGATTGTATTGTTTTCCCTCTATTATGCTCCTCGCAGCCAATATTCCCATTTCTAAGGCATGGTCCTGGTTATTGTATCTAAAACTACCTGCTCTGCCAATTAATTGTAGATTTCTGAATTGCCCCAAATAGCCCTTAACTTTTCCCGAATTCTCCTTGTAGTTCAAATCATAAACAGGATAATGCCAAAATCTGAAACAACTTGCTCTTCAAAGGAAACAGGATTTCGGTTCACAAAAATTTTCTTGACTCTTTGTGAGAAGTAATCAAAAAGGATTCTAAACGCTCCGTAGAAACCAAGATTGAACAGAGCATTTTTCAATTCAACGGGATAAAGGAAGAATTTGCCATTAATATAAAATCTCGTCAGCCATCAGCAATGAACTTTACAACTTCACCTGTTCTGTTTTCTTTGATTACAATTTTATTTTTGCTATCCATGTATTTTTCTTTACCGTAAATGACTAAATCCTTATTTCCATTTGTTAATTTGATAAACAATGGAATAACCCTATCGCTGTCGTCATACATCCCGTAAACATTTGAGAATCTGGTGATAATAAAATTTATGCCATAACATTGATGATAGGCATGAACTAAAGCTTCACCTCCGATCTTAGAAGCGGTGTATGGACTTTCACACTTTCTAACATAAGCTTCATTTTCTGAATGAACTATTTGCTTTGAGTTTCCGTAAACCTCTCTGCTTGTCACCGAAAATCTCCATAATTTATTCGTTTTATCTTCTCCTCCATTATCCTATCCGAATCTATCAGTGCTCTTTCGGTATTCCCAAAATGCCTTTTCGCAAGCCTCAGCTCCTCCATAAACTCATCCACATTACCCTCTGATATCAACTCGTATAATCTATTGCTAACCGCTAAAAATGCCTCGTGTATCTTGCCCATCTCAAAATTCGTCTGTATCTGTGCGTATAGATGTGGGTCTTGATGTAACAGCCTGCCCACAAAATCCATGATTATCTCATACATCGGGCTCATGAATTTCCTCGACCGTTCAATGTCAAAATCAAGCTTTCTTAACGTGATGCCAAAGGAGATGAGGATGAAATGCGTGAGCCCCTGAATTACCGCCATTATCTCATCATGCTCCTCCGCGGTTAAAAACTCTATCCTCGCCCCGTTTCTCGTAAACATCTCAGATATCCGCTCGTATAACGGACCTTTTCTTAAAGGCACGAATATGACCGGTTGACCACGCATGCTCTTCGCAGAGGGACCGAAAAACGGATGAGTGCCAAGAATTTCCACACTATTTTTTGTATATCTCTCCATCAGCTCCATCGGCATTCTTTTTACCGAGGTTATATCCATAAGGAGCGAGCCTTCTTGCAATTCCGGTCCCACACGCTCGATTACACGTCCGGTTACATCTATGGGCACCGAGAGAAGTACTATGTCGGTGTCCACAAACTCTTTTTTTATCGCTCCCTTCTTCATCTTTAAAACATCGGTCGTTAAGAATTCTACGCCCACTCTATTTGCTACCGCCTCTGTTTTATCGCTTATATCCACTATTCTCACGTCACAGTCGTTTTCTTTAAAAAAGCGGGCAAACCATTCCCCCATCTCCCCTGCACCACCAAGTATCGCTATCCGCATATAAACTCACCCTCTCTGTTCGTTTAAGTACATTTCACCTTATGCTATACTTCTAATTATCAGTGCTAAAAAGGAGATGAGGTATATGGTATAAAAACTGCCAGTACCGCCGATATTAAAGAAAGCGCTTCCCACTTCTTCCCGGGGCACTGTTATCAAGGTTATCAGCATTCCTAAGAGGATGCCAAAGATCGCTGGTGTGAATATCAATACCCCTGCTATCTCTGCAAGTGGAAGTCCTGACGGCGCGAGTATAAGTCCAAGAGGAATAGCAAAGATGCCTGTGTAGTTCGGGACTATTATACCGATCCCGCCTTTCACCTCCGAGAGCATATAGGAAATAAGCGCCATGAGTAGGGTGGACATTGTTACTTCTAACAGCGGCAGAGGATAGCTTCCCATCCGATTAACGGAGAGCAGCAGGTAGAATGAGAAGAAGAGCGGTATGATAAAACCACCCACATTGAGCGTTATGCGTGTCTTATATCTCTTTTCAGTGTCGGTCTGCATCTCTTCTACTAGTGACACACCGTAAATTTCTCCAATACATCGTGCTTCTCTCTCGCTGTACTCCGGCTTTTTGCTTCGCACCGTGTATATTGGAATCTCTATTATGCTTGTCAGGAGCATCACGAGCAGAACAATGAAGAAGACTGAACGCTCATCAAAGGTCTTTTCACAGCACAAAAAAACGGTTGGTATAAGTAATAGCCCAAAGAACACAAGTGGCTTCACCTGTGGCTTGTTCACTATTTTTCTCATCTTTTAAAGATTTTGATACACCATACTAT
>DYFG01000257.1 GCA_020725315.1 Nitrosotalea sp. | reverse complement strand
GTGGCATTAAACTTTGCCCAAATGGTAGCAATAGAGGCAGCAGCAGCAGTATACCAATTAGCCACTCCCTTAATAGATTTGAGAATGTTGGCTACCATGTCTAAGAAGATGGCTACCGAAGCAGGTGTTGCTGTGGGAGTAACAGTGTCGTCTATGGTCTTGGGGGCAACACCCAGTTCCGTCTCTATTTTCTCTATGGCGTCGTGCTTATCGGCATGGAGAGTAGCGTGGGGTGGGCTGTCCAAACGGTCAGAAGCTGTCGGGTCGGTAAAGGAATCAATTGCTCCAGGATATAGGCTCGGAGTCATGGCTTGCTCCAGGTGGTCTCTTGGGATGGTTGAGTCCATACTGGGCCACCACCATAGGAGACCTGCGGCTGATTATATTCCGTAAGTGGGTCATTATAAGTTGTCAAAATGTAAGTTCCCAGCCAATCTGTGCTTTGGGATGGTTTAGTCCACTCAGTCATGTTGTCCTCCAGGCTTTTCCGTCAGAGCGAGAAGATAGTTGGCATGAGTCTCCTCATCTATAACCATAGAAGGTCCAATGTGTCCCAAAATAAGGTCGGTGTCCGCCCACACCGCAAATCCAGCCTCAGTTGCTTTTTGACAAAAGAACAAATCTTCGGCTAGTTCGGGGGTATGCAAAAACCAGGGAGGCTCCAGTTTCTTGAACACATCAGTTTTAATCAGGGTTCCCGACATACCAATGCCGTCCACCTGAACCAGCCCTCTTTTGACCCACAGAAGGTGTTCATAGAAATCCTTTTTAACCTGTTTCAGAATACAGGGTTCAAAGGGCGCTCTACGCTTGAAAGCCAGCCCTCCCACAATGTCCTTTTGGTGAAAAAGAAGTCTTTTGACCAGATAGGATGGTGGAACCATATCTGCATCTAAAAACAATAGATATTTGGCGTGCAGGTCTATGGCCAGTTGAGCGAAAGCGTTGCGGGCCAGATGTATGGGGGTGCGGTAAGATTCGGCCATTTCACATCCTGCCGGCAAATCCAAATGAGTATAAGCAGTAAAAAATTCGGGATAGTGAAAACCCACATTGGGAATCCCAGCTAATATGGTGGGCCAGAGTTCCATGTTCTTTTGAATCTTTTCCTGACCCCATTTCTTGACCATATCGCTCATTCCGGCGTCAATTTGATACTGGTGTCCTCCCGGCAAAT
>DYFG01000256.1 GCA_020725315.1 Nitrosotalea sp. | reverse complement strand
AGTCCTCTATTTGCGATAGCTTTATTATCTGCTCGTCACTAAATACATTAGAGAGCGTCATAAATAGATTGCTCTCTCCCACACCAGCCGATATCGGCGCAAAGTGGTACATTTTTTTCTCCTCCACTCTTGGAGGAGAGATAACCATTATAAATAACCATCGGAAGTAGGGGCGTTCGGAAGTACTGATACCAAAAAGAAGCTTTATATATTGAAAGTGGTATAACTACTTGAATTTCAGACTATAAAAAGTTTACACGGGTGCATTACCTGATTCTTACTATTAGAAATATAAAAGATTATCAGTTTGATGGCTTGGAGTGGAAGATACGCATATTCAAAGATTCGTATATTACTGCTATGTGGTGATAAAAATAATGATATGGGTAAGTGGACCTCTCCAGTGGAGTGATTTCACCGGAATAATAAATAAAGAAGTGAGGGAGAGACTTCACGAGCAGTTTGATATCTGGTTAGACATGCTGGAGGGCGAAATGAAAGGGAAAGAAGGAAAACTTGACGAGATAACAAGAGCGATTTTCGAGATGCGCCACGAGTTGACAGGGATAGGAGCGGAATCTCTGGTGGAGAAGGTGCACCCTGAGGAGCTGGAGCAAAAAGAAACGGTGTGTCCAAGGTGTGGAATGGTATTGACATCAAGGGATGAAGTTGAACGAACGGTTGAGACGATGAGAAAAGGGTTCAGGCTCGGTCATGAGGAGTATATGGAATTTCTGAACTTGCTTGAGAAAGTATGAGATGACCAAATGCTAAACGAAGAACATCTGAACGAGTCGCTGCGTAAAATAGCGAAAGCAAACTTTTAGAAAAAGTTTGATCTAATCCTCGGCACCGGAATAGGCATGTTCTTCGCCTATTCAGGCATGATGATAGTCGCGAGATTCTTAGGACCGACTAATTTCGGGTTAATTTCACTGGCTTCTGCTGTTGTTACAATTGCATCTACGGTTGTTCTTGTAGGTATGTCAGAAGGTGTTCTGAGGTATCTCTCTTTTTACAAAGGGAGAAATGATGAGAAAAGAGTAAAAGGCGTGATTGAATCGGCACTGAAAGTTGTTCTCCCGCTTGGAATTGTTGCCACAATACTTTTATTTGTTTTTGCCGATTTTATTTCAACTAGAATTTTTCACGATCCGAATTTAACGCCAATATTAAGGATATT
>DYFG01000255.1 GCA_020725315.1 Nitrosotalea sp. | reverse complement strand
GTTATAACTCGCATATTTATTATTTGTTTACAACTCTATATAAATGTAACAAAACTGAAGTGTTGAAGCAAAGATCGGCAAAGATCATCATGCCTAAATAAGCGAAGAAACATGCCTATACCGGTGCCGATGAAGACTTTTTGATCAAACTTTTTCTAAAAGTTTGCTTTGGCGATTTTACGTAACGATTCATTCATATATTCTTCGTCTGGCATTGATTCTGCTTCCCTACTTATAGACGTTAAGCATAAAATTTCATTTCTTACCCTTTCTTTTTATTATCTCTCAAGATTATCTTCAATCCCTTTAAAATCAATCTCTCTGATTAAAACAGAATCAACTCCAACTTCTTTTGCATGAAAATGCATTCTACCATCATCTGTAAGCAACTTCGCATTTTTTAGCTTAGCTAACGCTATAAAATATGAATCAAATCCAGAGCATCCAGTATCCCTTGCAATTACCCAAGCAGGATCGAACAGAATAGCTTCATCAACAACCTCATAAGAATCGAGAACTCCTTCAGAAATTTTAATCGCAAGATTCTTATCAGCGAGTCTTTTCACCACAGCCGCCGTCTCAACAACACAAACCTTTGGAATGTAAACATCCACATCTCTCTCTTCTAGCTTCTTAATGATGACTCGGCATTTCTCATGCGTTTCTGTCTCTCTTTTATAGGTTTCGCCCGATAGGGATTTTGGTGGCTTAAAAATGCTCTTTACAATGACTGAAGTATCTAAAACCACCCTATCCATAGTAATTCCGTACTCTCATGTTTCCTAAAACCTTGTCCATATCCTCCTTCGCCTCTATTTCCCCTACTTCATCGAGCAATTTGTTAAAGTTCCCCCTGATTGTTATTCTCACTTCCGCTTTTTCCGGTAAATCCAATTTTCCAAGGGGCTTCAAAACACCATCTTTATATATCGCTTTTGTTCTCATTTATATCACCAAAACTAATTAGATTTGATATTATAAAAGCATTAGCGTATCTATCCAGCCCATTATCAAACTTGAGATTGCAGCGAAGATAAGAGGCAATGAAAAGAAAAAAGTTTCTTTTCCAGAAAATAAAATGCTAAAAAAGGTATGATCATGATTGCTATGCACCAGCCCCATGCTGCACCTAATCATCAATTGTTGCATCAATTTATCCTGCGGACAAAAAAGATTTCCGCTTTTCG
>DYFG01000040.1 GCA_020725315.1 Nitrosotalea sp. | reverse complement strand
TGCGTGAAAATACCGACACGTTGATTGTGATACCAAACGACAAGCTCCTGGATGTAGTTCCACGGTTGCCCTTAAACGAGGCATTTAGAGTCGCTGATGAGGTGCTGATGCGATCAGTGAAAGGGATCACAGAACTGATAACCAAACCCGGTCTCATAAATCTCGACTTCGCCGATGTGAGGACGGTGATGAAGGATGGTGGAATGGCGATGATCGGATTTGGGGAATCGGATGGACAGAACAAAGCGATCGAATCAGTGAGAAAGGCGGTAAGCTCTCCGTTGCTTGAGGTCGATGTGACCGATGCGAAGGCCGCACTGGTAAACGTGATTGGTGGCGAGGACATGACCGTAGAGGAAGCGGAAGGCGCGCTTCAGGAGGTATATAAGATGATGAATCCTGATACACGAATTATCTGGGGTGTGCAGGTAAGTCCAGAGCTGAAGAACATGATACGAACGTTGCTCATCGTGACCGGTGTGAGATCAGAGCAAATTTATGCACGGAAGGATACTAAAAAAGAGAAATTTGGGATTGAGATAGTGCGTTAAGAGCCGAGGAGCGATGCAAATAAAGTTGGAAGAGGTTGTGAAGAGGTTAAAGGAGTATATAAGAATACTGAAATTGGCTAAAAGACCAAAGAGGGAGGAATTTTTTAGGATTTCTAAAATCGCTGGTGCCGCAATGGCACTGATCGGCACCATCGGTTTTTCTATCTATCTTTTACTGACCGTATTACCTAAGGAGTTCTGAGCTATGGGCCGGATTTACGCGGTAAAAACGACGGTTAATCAGGAGCAGACAGTTGCAAATATGGTTGAGAGCGCAATAAAAGAGAGAGAGAAGAGTGAACATGGACTGAAGGCGATCTTGGTGCCTGAGGAGCTGAGGGGGTATGTACTGATAGAAGCCTCTTTTCCTGAAGTGATAGAACAGGTAGTTCAAAGTATTCCGCATGCGCGAGGATTGGTGAAAGGTGATATGGGCTTGGAAGAGATAGAGCATTTCCTTACACCAAAACCCTCAGTAACCGGAATACTGGAAGGGAGCATAATAGAAATAGTGTCTGGACCGTTTAAAGGCGAACGTGCACGGGTGAAAAAGGTTGATGAGGCGCATGAAGAGATCACCATTGAGCTCTTTGAGGCGATGGTTCCGATACCCGTCACGATAAGGGGAGATAGTGTCCGAGTATTGAGCAAAGAGGAGCATGAGGAGGAGAGATAGCATCAAAATAAAGAAGAGGATAGAAGCGCTGACGGGAAGGAAGAAGTGAAGAGGAAAGAAGAGAAGGAATTGAAGCATGCGATAGCACAGGATTATGAAACGGGCGAGGTTCTTATGCTGGCGCACATGGATGAGGAGGCGCTGAGGCTCACCATAGAAACGGGGAAGGCGCATTACTGGAGCAGGAGCCGCGGCAAACTATGGAGAAAAGGCGAGCTATCAGGTCATGACCAGCTCGTAAAGGATATTTTGATCGATTGCGATGAGGATACCGTGCTCCTGAAGGTGAAGCAGATAGGGGGCGCATGTCATACTGGATACCGGTCGTGCTTTTATCGCACGATAGATGGAGAGATAGTGGGTGAGAAGGTCTTCGAGCCCGCGGAGAGATATGGTGAGAAGGGAAAGTAGTTAGGCTTCTTCGTGGTGAAATTTTGGAATTTCCCTACACTCGCGCTTCTTCAAAGAAGAACTCGCTACATAACGGGTCTTCTGCCATGTAATCGCCGGTATGAAGGTACGCCCGCACCCGGCATCCACCACATATATCCTTAAATCTGCACACTCCACACCTGCCTTTCACCTCACGACTTCTTAGTTTGAGAAAGAGATTCGAGTTCAGGATATCACGGAGACTCATTTCTGTGACATTCCCTGCTTTCACTTCTAAAAGTGGACAGGGCACGACATCACCGTTCGGCTTGATCGAAAGCATGCCAATGCCCGCTCGACAACCCGGCGCTTCGTTATAATAGAAATCAGGCACGAAACGCCCCTCTTCTTCCTTTCGCTTCAATACCACCCAGTACTGCGCTGCCTGTGTTGTGCATATCTCAATTTCCTGTCTCCTGGTCTGCTCTTCGTATAACTGCATCAGGTTTTCCGCATATTGGAGCCTGTCGAGTTCACCATCAGGCATCTCTTGCTTTCCTCGACCCATCGCGATATAATGGAAGAACCTGCACTGCCACGCACCAAGAATCTCAGAGATATCAAGAATCTGTGTGGTCTCTCCTTCGTTCTGCCTCATAATACACGGGTCAATCACTACATCCAGCCCGACCTCTTTACAGGTGCGCGCACCCTTCACTGTCTTTTTAAAGACGCCTTCACCCCGTATAGAGTCGTGCGTCGTTTGCATTCCGTCAATCGCTATGATGACTTCCTCAATGCCTGCGTTCTTTAACCGAGCGGCAACATCTTCATTGAGCAGTGTTCCGTTTGATGCGAGCACGAGGCTCAAGCCACGCTCTTTTCCATACGCGATGATCTCAAATAAGTCCTTTCGCATGAGCGGTTCGCCGCCGCCAAGGGTAACCCGCACGTTATCACCAAATGTATCGGCTATCTCATCGATGAGTGCGTAGGCTTGCTCTGTGCTGAGTTCATCTTTCAATGGTATGCTTGCGTCATAGTAACAGTGCTTGCACTTTAGATTGCATGCCCTCGTGATGTTCCAGTTGATGTTGTACTTAGCATCTTTGTGCATCATCTTTATCGAAATCCCAGTAAGTAATATCTTTCCATCATCACTTTATATAGTTCATCAAAGAAATCCTTCATGGTTAAATCTTCAAACGTATAAAGCTGAGCAAATTTCTCACTAACCAGCCCTTCATCCAGAAATATTTGCATATTATCTATAACTTCAGGAGGATCGCTTTCAAAATCAACAATCAGCAGGCATACCTTCTCATATTTCCAAGGCACATCGCTTCTCACATTAATTGCCATGATAGGTCCAACAGATACATTTCTACCGTTTTGTGGAGGTTGAACTATGATGTCCTGTTCCTTAGTCTTTGGGAATCCGTAAACCGTTTTATCTCTAACAATCCAACTCAGTTCAACTCTATTCTTCAACTCTTCAATTACGTATTCATGAAGTAAGTTAATGAGCCTTTTAGATCTTATAAGAATGGTATACTCTCCATTTCTAATAGCACCTTCATAAATATCCTTCATCTCTTGAAGTTTATCCAATAACAGTTGCATATTCACTGGCATTTTATTCCCCTTCGATATTAAGAATCTTTGAAAGAATTTGGTCTATTTCCATTGTCGTATCTTTAAGTTTTTTTCTCACTTCTGCTCTGATATTGTTCTTCTGTGCAAATTTCATGGCTCTTACTTTTTCATGACATACTTTTCCAATATCAGCAAGTTTTAGGTGCATATCATCATTACCGTCAAATTTGGGTATTACAAAGGATAAAGGTCTCCTATGAATAGCACGAGCACCAAAAAGTCCTTTTGGTTGTAAAGGCTTTATTCTTTCGTTAATTATTCTCGAGTTAAAGATGGCACTCAAATAGTATGCCTCTATCTCATTCTCAGTTTCAAAAAACCATGTCTTAACATCTACAATAAAACCTTTGGGTTTTACTTCTTTTCCATTGACCATGAAATATGGTAGCGATAACCTATCAATAACGCATGAGACTAAATTAGTACCAGTTGCATTGTATAAAACAACGTATCTCTTGGTTGGATCCTGAATTATAAGAAGATTATTGTAGTTTAATCTATCCAATAAACTTGGAAATCGCTTTTCTGATTTTTTTGTCCTTCTCTCGCACCAAATCTCTTGTGCCTTCTTAAACCATTCTTCGGCACCTGTAAAGCCGCCTCTTTGTAACTTATTTGGAGTTAATAACCTGTATCCATCAAAATGTTCCATAACTGGGAGCACGGCTGGGTGAAGTTTAATATAACCAAAAGGGATTATCTCCCAAGCCAACAATGTGGCATAGATAAACTCCTCCTCTATCACACCTTCTAATATAATTTTCCATGGATCTTTAACTATGTGATAAATCTCACGGGATGTTTTTACTGTAATCAGCGAATTTGTGCAGGATATAAAATCCACAAAATAAAGTGATCTAGGGAATATACTTGCTCCTACCTTAAATTTATCGTAGTAATGACTTGGTTCTACTGAGAAGTCAGGAGGAATGTATTTATAAACCTCAGTAGATAACCTCTCCTTTGCTTCAGGAAATTTGACATTTCTATTTGGTAACTCGCCTATATACTTTTCCGATAATACAGGGTATTTGGTTGTGCCGCTTTTAAATCCAATTAACACGCAAGAAGGCATATTGAAAAGGGGGCTCACTCCTTCTAAATCAATTATCTTAACTAAATTTATGGCAGGCTTCCTAAATCTCCTGAAGTTGACGTGATGAATTGTTCCAGCTAAAACGCTCCGTGGCATTATAAAGGCTATTATCCCTTCCCTCTTTAAGTATAAATCTGCGCACTTGCAGAAGAAGAGTGTTGCGAGTTCCATCTGGGTAAAAAGATGAACATCTTTGGTTTCAAGCAGGTGGTAATTTAAGACCTCTTTCTTTAAAAAGTTCTGGTATTCTTTATTTTTCATAGATCTCATAACAACCCAAGGAGGATTGCCAATGATTATATCGTATTTCTCAATTTTTCCATAAATATCTGGGAATTTTAAGCAGTCCTTTGTATAGATTGGTAAGGTTATCTCTTCTGAATCTTCAATTGAATCGCAGATTGCTATTAGATAGTTTGCTTTTGTAATGAGAGTAGCTATCGGATTAACGTCTATACCTGCCACATTTTTTATAATATCTCTTAAGGATGCTCCTTTTTCAATGAGGTGGCTTATAACACGATATAGAAAAGTGCCCGAACCACATGCAGGGTCTAAAATTCTAGGAATGTCTTTTTTCCCTTCCCATAATGCGAGCACATCATTCAGAATAAGTTGAACGAGCCATTCTGGTGTATAGTATTCACCAGCTTTGTGCCTCTCCTTCCGCTCGATGATTTCTTCGTATATTTCTCTAAAGATATCTTCATCTATGTTGGAGAAATCATAATTTGCTAATGCATCAATAATGGAACAAAATAGGGCAAAAGATTTATCACCTATTTTAGGATTGAGAAGCCAAAAAGAGAGATCCTCTTCCAAGAAGTTTGCAGTGCCTTTAGCTGTAAAGTATATCCCACTGATAATATCGAGAATTTCATCTTTATTTGGTGATTTTTCAAACTTCAAATAAACAGTAATTTTAGCCAAAATATTGAGATATGCATGGTCTAAAAACAACGGAATATCGGGTTTGTAGCCATAAAGTATTTCAATAGCATTTGCCCAGTTATCCACCTTTGCCTTTACACTCGGTTCGTCCTTTACTTCTTTCCAGAGAGATTCTAAGTTCTCTTTAATATTAAGATATATGTGACTTGTAGAGCCAAACTTCTGTCTGAGGACCTGTGCTGATAGTGGCAAAAGATTCTTCCTGTCTTTATTTATAATTGCAGTGTCATTCGCTTTCATTCGTATTCCTCCTCGTATGCTTTTATATGGCACGATATTGAGATAACTCCGGTGTATCATTCCATTTTAGCATTTATATCTGAATTAATGCAAATCTTTCACCGAGAAGAGAAGTATATATTCGCCTCATTGCTTCATCCCCAAAGAACAAATGGGGTCATCAGCTAAATAATCGCCGAAGATAGCATACGCCCGTGATCTGCATCCACCACATATTCGCTTGTAGCTGCAGGTGGCACACTGTCCTTTTACGTTTCTTGCTCTCAACGCCTTAAACATCTCGGAATTCCTCACGATCTCCAAAAAACTCTTCTCTCTTATATTGCCCGCCTTTGCTGGCAGATAGGCACAGGGCGTTACATCACCATTGGGAAATATGTGGAACCGGGTGATACCAGCCGTGCATCCGGTAAACGTGATTCCACTATCATGGTCCACCAGCCCCTCATGCTTCAGGTACGCCCAGTACTGGGGATTGCAGATCGGTTTAAGCCAGACCTTCACTTCTCCTTGTTTGCCCGCGACATAGTCAAAGAACCGCATGTTCTCATCTGTTGATAAACAAGCCTCAGCAATCTCCTTGCCACGACCCATTGCAATGAGATAGATAAGATAAATTCGCCACAGCTTTAAATCGTCTGCAAGCTTGATTATCTTTGCAATTTCAGCGTAATTATACCTCGTCACCATTGTAAAAAGCTGTACGGCGAGTCCTTCTTCTTCACATGCTCTCATTCCCCGGAGCACAGCGTCAAAAACGCCATGAACACCTCTGAAATCGTCATGTGCGGTGCCAATTCCATCAATGCTTATCGCAGCACGCTCAAGACCCGCTTTTTTCAAGCTCTTCGCAACGTCATTTGTTATTAACGTTCCATTCGTAGCCATCACGACCTGCATGTCAAAGGACGCGGCATATTCGATGAGATCATAGATATCTTCCCTCAGCAGCGGCTCACCACCGGTGAATCCGAACTTGACAGGTCCCAGCTTGGCCGCGTCTTCAATGAGACCAAACCCTTCTTCTGTGCTGAGCTCCTCAGGATCCTCTTCACTGATCGAGCAGTGTTTACACCACAGATTGCACCGCTTCGTCACTGCCCATATCACCTCGCCGGGCAGATAACTGAAACAGCCGGTACCCACTGCATCATTTGCGAAGATTTCCTCTTTATGGAGCGTTATCCACGACTTGATTTCTTCGAGGGACATTACTCTTTCTTTAATTTAGATATTCGCCCATTTAAAAACCTGTTACATTATGTTCATATTTAGAGAAAAAGGATGTCGAGAGGGGGTCTTTCAATAAAGCCTTTCCTTTGTGCCATTCTGTAAAGTTCATCATGGGCTTTTACAACTTCATCCGTCATTTCGTAGGTGTAGTTATTCACGTACATCAATGCGAATTTTTTAACAAGCTCTTTATCCGCACCTCGTGAATAGTTCATCGCATGTTGCAAAGCTTCTTCTACATTCTCGAGTGCATATTGCACACTTTCACGTAACACTTTAAGAAAATCTCGCTGTACCCCTTCGGGGATATTCCTTTTTATCGCATTAATGCCGAGAGGCAAAGGTAGTCTCGTTTTCTCGTACCACCACTCCCACAAATCAAGGATTTTTACAAGCCCCTGCTGCGCATAGGTTATCTGACCTTCATGGATTACCAGGCCGGCATTCACTTCACCTCGCTTCACTGCAGGCAGGACTTCATCAAACCTCATTTCCACAGGCTGGAAGTCATCAACAGCCAACTTGAGCAGCAGGTTTGCAGTCGTGTACTTCCCGGGCACTGCAATACTCGTTCCTTCTATCTCTATCCCCCTTCTTGCCACGACTACCGGACCATATCCATCACCTACGCTTGCACCGGTTGATAAGATCCGATATTTGTCATGAAGAAACGCATAAGCGTGGACTGAGAGCGCCGTGACATCAATCTCACTCCTAAAGGCTTTTTTATTGAGCGTTTCAATGTCCTCAACAATATGTGTTATCTCAAACTTCGTAGGGATTTTGCCACTTAATAGTCCATAGAACATGAATGCATCGTCTGCATCGGGTGTATGTGCTACGAGCATGGTTTAATAATAATGGACGAGTGATATAAAAGTAGTCCGCAATCGTGTCGAAACACCGCCGAGGTAAATACGATGGTGTTTAGATAAACCTTATTCTGATGGTTGCCATAATCCTCTTTCAGCATTTTTAGCCTCTTCTTCAGCTTCTTTAAGAATGTCTGAATATTTAGTGTTTGGAGGTCTAATATAAACCTTAGCGTTCCCTTCTCTAACCATTTCTAATTCTTCGTAATATGGTTGCCCCCTCTCTGGTGCATCAATACCGAGCAGTCTAACTCTTTCGCCTTCTTGCAATTTTATTGTATCCCCATCTATTACGCGGGATACGATTGCAGAAGTCGTTTCCAGAGTTGGTGCAGGAGTTGCAGTTGGCGATGGGGTTATCATTGGTGTAGATATGGGTCCTTCCTCTTCTACACATCCCGCAAACATCATAATCGCTATTATAGCTATCAAACCTGCTATGATTCTCTTTTTCATCCTTCCCTTTCTATTAGTGCCTTTATCCTCCTCAACGCCTCAATCGCATCTTCCCGCTTCAAATCCCTTAGTTCCTCTCTCAAGAACTTCTTCAGCTGCTCTAACGTCTCCCGATCCACCTCACCCTCTGCAACGCTCAATATTCTATCATAAACCCGCTCGGGATAATACAACGATCTCGCTATGCCCACTAACCTCTCTTTCACCTCGTTATTTATTATCCCTCTCGCTTCTGCACGGTCGAGATTGTACCGTATATTCACCAGTGGCTCAGATAACGGTTTGAGCGATTCAGGTTCGAAGAGCAGTGCAACTTCATCATCAGAAACCAGTTCACCGTTCTTATAAAGCTCATATATCCTGCCAACGCCCTCCATACCATAAACATCAAGTTCAGAAGCCCTCAAAGCACCCATACTCGATGCTCCTACCACTTTCACACCGTGCTCCAATGCATACAGTATCTCACGATGCGCTATTGCACAGGCTTGAAAGAAGACACCGTCTATCAATCCTATTATCTTTGCTCCTTCTTTGACTGCCTTGAAGATATCTCCTCGCGCTGCTGGTGGTCTATACTCCGCATCCAATATCTTCCTCGCACGTTCGGTATCAAGACTCGGTCCCAGGAATATGACCACGTTGCTTTCGTGCATTCCGGCATCGCCTCCCGATTCGTTCACCATCAACTGCGTACATCTCCAATCCCGGCACGATTACGCGCACCACGGGCACTCCTATCTCCTCCTTCGTCAAATCAACCACTATCACTCGTTCTAATCCTACCGCCTTTAAACGCTCCACCATGTACTGTATATCCGCGAGAAGATCATTACTATTAAAAGAAGAGGAAGCCACGTGATCAAAATCTTCAAACTCAGAGGTTTCAAACCAGTGCTTGTTCATCTTGCGCATCCATTCATATCCCATCATTCTTCGTACATCGGCGGTTACCGTATCCTCTCGTGCACCGTGTATCTGTGTGAGTCTGCTCTGTGCAACCTCGGTAATCGCCCGCTTTATCGCAACGCCTGCATCGGTATGGGTCCCCATTCCGATGGTGAGCAGTGCGGGGTCTCGTAAGATGAGGTCGTCAGAGACAGCCGCAAAAGTCGGTACACCTATGTCACTCGTTATATCACGTATAAGTACTGAAAGATTCGCATTCAGGAAATTATCTATCAGGTTACGAATCTCTCCTCCTTCTATTTTTACATTAGGGCCAGTATTCCGTGTTATTTCGACCAGAGACCACGCATCTCGCTCGATAACTTCCGCAAGCCCGTGAAAAATCGCTTCTTCCAGCTCGTTACCCCCCGCCAACCCGTTTGTATTTGTCCGGAAGAGCCTGACCCGCTCAAAACGTGAGGGTAAGGGGTGGAATACCGCATTCGCCGGCACATGTATCGCTTCATCCTTTATCAAATCATATCCCTTCACCCAGGGGATAGGAAGATCCTCGATATGCTTCACGTAATCCGGAAGAATCAATTCGTTCGGGTTTAAACCGTTCTCCTTCTCGCTAAGCCTTGAATAACTCTCTATTAAAAGTTCTCTGGCTCCAACTTCCGCAGAGTATCGTTCTACTGCCTCCATCATAGCAGAGACTCTCGCTTCCGCTGCCGTCGTTCCTTTACCATTATAGACCGATACCGCTCCTCCCTCCGCAGTGGGTCTTATGCTTGAAAATACCGGTATTCCGATCCTATCAAGTCCGGTTATATCCGCAACCCGTGTCACACCAGCCGCGGGCATCTTAGGCTCTATTCGAGTTAACGTCTCCTCGGGAGGGACTGCACGATGCGTCCCCTTCTTATAACCCTTGATACACGACTTCAGTCTCATTCCATCAAAGATTTCTTTAATTCACTAAGAGTCCAAATCACCACAATCCACACAAGCAGGGTTTCTCTCAACCACAAACTCCTCCATTCTTGTATCCAAGCCATCCCATATCAAGAGTCTATTGGTCAAGAGCCCGCCCACGCCAACGATATATTTCACCACCTCGGTTGCTTGAATACAGCCGATAACACCACATGTAGCTCCTATTACCGGAAACGTCTCTGGTTGATGCCCTTCAGGGAATATGCACCGTAAGCATGCGGTTTCCCCGGGGATTATCGTTGTCACCTGCCCTTCAAATCCATACACGCCCCCATAAAAAAAGGGGATCTTCCTCTGTAATGCAACCTTGTTAAGTAGGTATCTCGTTTGAAAGTTGTCCATCGCATCCACTATCAAATCAGAATCATTGAGGATCCCAGCCACAGTATCCTCACGTATTCGCCGGGTCGTCACCACCACGTCCACCTCCGAATTCATCTGCGAGAGTTTGTCTACAAACGATTCCGCCTTTTTCTTCCCTATATCCTTCTCCCAATGCAATATCTGACGGTTCAAATTGCTCAACTCTACCACATCATCATCAACGATCTGTATCCTACCGACACCTGCAACGGTTAAATAGACCGCGGTTACCGAACCGAGTCCACCAGCACCTGCAATGGTAACTGTAGCCTTTTTAAGCCTCTTCTGACCTTCCTCTCCAAAGAGCTTGAGTTGTCTCGCGTATCTCCTCAAATCGGGTTCACCAACAGGAGCAGCATCCCCGGAATCGTCTACTCTCCCTCTCCTCGAAGTACTCATAGCACTCTCCACACAATTTTTTACCATAAAATTCCTGGGGATCATCCGTTTCCGTTCCACAGAGTTCACATTTTACCATTTTTCATCACCGCAATTGCTATTCCCAGTTTATCCAGAAAGGCGCTACCGATCTTACTTCCTTCACCTCCGGGATCCTATTTTTCAGTGTCGCCTCAACAAAATTCACCAGTGTGAATTGGCTCATCGGACATCCTGCGCACGCTCCCATCAGTCGCACCTTCACCACGCCGTTTTCCACGCTCACCAGTTCGATACTGCCACCTTCAAATGCTAAGAGTGGTTTAATCTCTTTCTCTATTACTTCTCTTACCTTTTCGAGCATTTTTGTCACTAACCCATTTTATGAGAACCGAGGTATATAAAGGCGCTCGATTTTTATCGGTGTTGATATCATTCCTTATCGCGCTCATTCTTCTTTCTACTCTCTCCCTTATCCCTATTACCGATGCGCAAAGCTCTGTTTCTCTCTATTATTTTTACGGGGAAGACTGCCCGCATTGCAGAGATATAACGGTTTTATTAGAGGAACTCGAAGAGCGTTATCCAGAGATTGAAGTTCATAAGTTTGAGATAACGTATAATACAACGAACAGCAAGCTTTTTAACGCCTTCATCCAAGCTTATAACCCACCCGCAGTGGACCTACCTGCTGTTTTCATCGGCAATAAATCGTTAATCGGCTATGAACTGACGAAAAAGAAGCTTGAACATGAAATAGCGTGGTGTGTGCAGAACAAATGCCCAGATTCGCTTTCACTGATAGAGGGAAAAGAAGAAGATAATGAAGAACATAACGTGCCGCCTCTGACCATGCTTATCGGAACGGGGTTAACAGAGGGTATTATTAATTTATGCGGTTTCGCGGTCTTGATCGTGTTGCTTGCTTCTCTTCTCCTTG
>DYFG01000039.1 GCA_020725315.1 Nitrosotalea sp. | reverse complement strand
ATACACTCTCAGTTTTCTTCTCATCTTCATCTACCTCTTAGGCATGGCGTATAACTTCGTTATATCCGAACTTGAGTTCGTATATACCCTCATTTTGGCATTATATCCGAAGTAAACTTCGTATATATATCCTTCTGGATGAACCTTCCACCTCCTTATTTTCCTTCCTACCATCCTTCATCTCCTCCACACAGACCCCTACCCACTCCAAATTTCATCGCTGCTTCCAGAAGAGCCTCGACTGAAACCCGTGATACATCGAGAAGCCCTCGGCACCTCTTTGCTCTTGCTTCACGTCAAATGAGACGTCCTTCGAATACAATGCGTTTGGCGATGCTCTTCCCACCACTCGTGCAGCACCCTTCTCCAGTTTCATAGATACCATACCAGTTATCCTTTCCTGCGTCTTATCTATAAAGGCATTGAGACTCACATAAAGCGGATCCATAATTAAACCCTGATATACCAGCTCGCTCCATCTCCTATCAACAAATTCTTTGAACTTCAGCTCGTTTCTCGTTAAAATAAGTTGTTCAAGGTCACGATGCGCCTCCAATAATATCGTAGCTGCCGGATGCTCGTATATCTCCCTTGACTTGAAGCCGAGAACACGGTCTTCGATTATATCAGTTCTGCCAATGCCGTGCTTGCCTCCAACCTCGTTCAATTTCTTTATGAGTGATACGCCGTCCGCACTCGTCTCGTCCAGTGAAACAGGAATTCCATGCTCAAACCCAATTTTTATAACCTCGGCAGCTTCAGGCGCCTTATCCGGAGAACACGTCCATTGATATATCTCCTCGGGTGGAACAAAGGCAGGGTCTTCCAACTCGCTCCCTTCTATGCTCCTGCTCCATATATTCTCATCCATGCTCCATCTCTTCTCTGTCTCAAATGTGATACCATGCTCCGCTGCATAGCTCCTCTCTTCCTCCCGCGTTAAACTCAGTTCTCGTATCGGAGCGACTACATCCAGGTCCGTGGTCCTGAACACCGCATCAAACCTGAGCTGGTCATTACCTTTGCCGGTGCAGCCATGTGCTACTGCATCTGCGTGTTCTTCTCTCGCCACTTCCACCACTTTCTTTGCTATGAGCGGTCTCGCTATCGCCGTCCCAAGCACATAGCCCTCGTAATTACCGTTCGCTTTGATCAACGGAAAGATATAATCACGCACAAACTCTTCCTGCGCATCGATGAGTTTATGTACCTCACTGAGCGTCTTGCCCCGTTCCACCGCCTCCCTTATCTCATCTTCAGGCTGCCCTACGTCCACCGTTACTGCAATTACCTCATCATAGCCATAACGCTCTCTCAGCAACGGAATGCAAACCGAGGTGTCCAATCCACCTGAATAGGCAAGCACTACTCTTTTCATTGTTCCTCACTAGTAAAATTTCTTTCCCCTTTTAATTCGACTAATATCTCGTTGTATAAATCTGCGAAGAAAATACGTGGTTTTAACTTTTTTGTCTGATTCTGTCTTCTGAAGTCATTGAAATCGTCTACGAACATCTCTTTAAACTGCTTAGAACCATATAGGAAATATTTTCGGTAGGGAAAAACCAGCCAAAGTTCATCCGGAGGGTCGTAATCTTCAATTTCCTTAAGCTTTCTGAGTTTATCCTTTACAAACTTAAGAGGATCTTTAATGTTCTTGCATGACTCTATTTCTATCCATATGCTTTTTCTTCTATCAGTTGTTACGGTCAAATCGGGTCTTTTTATAGTTTTCCCCTCTTTATCTTTTGCATCTTCTTCAACTTTTATCTCCTCAGAAAAATCTTCATGAACACTTTCAATTTTCCATTTTTCTAGCGAACCTTCCTCTTCACGTATCTCAGGTTGGATATTCCATTTCTTCTTTCCCCTTTCAAGCAAATCTTTAACAATTAACTGTTTTATCACGAAATGCTCATCAGATTCATTTTGAAGTTTGTCACTCGGCGGCAATATTTTTCTAATTTCCTCACTATTCGCATATTTATCGAGCAAGATCCTAAGAGCAGAATCTTTTTTATCCCAGGTAGACTGCCATAAGGCATCTATAGACTCCCTAACTTTTTTTCTTTTACGAATGTTAGATATTTAAGAATCTATATTGAATTTTGACTTTAGCTAAATCAATTATATGCCTCTTATATCTGTCCTTTACCAAAATGCGATCTTCGTTGAATTCAGAAAGAAGCCCTAGACCATCTAATTTTATAAGATGTTCAATGAGTTTTTCTTTGTCTAATTCGAGACCAAATTGCTCCTTCGCTTTTGAAATCAAGGGATCAAAATAGATATAAGAAGGGTCTCCTGCTGCTATTCGCAATAATTTCAGAGCAGTTGGGTCATCTTTTTCAATTGCATCCACGCACATCTCCACATAGTCTCTAACCGGATTAGGCGGCTCTTCGCCTACGCTTCTCCCGATAACTTTCCTTATTCCTTCATCATCTAACAATTCCTCAAGTCCCTCTATGAGGGTTAGCAAATCATACCCAACACTGCTACTTGTCACCTCCGTTTTAACACCGGGAGAAAATCCAAAGACCGAGTTTAGCGCTGGCATTATTTTTACATCAAAGATTTCCGGATATGCATTGCTGACGTGAGCTATTGATTTTCCTCTGGTGTCTCGCAGGATTCTCGTCGCCGAATTGTAAGCAGGGCAAAGTGCTATCAATCCCTTCACAAGTTTTCCAAAATCCTTCTTAAATTCACTTTCTTCTTCAGCCATTTTACATCACCTAATTTTTGTTCTTTTCCTCATATATTTTTCTCTATTCCTCTGACTAAGCCCGCTTATATTTCGCTTCCTTCATCTCCACCGCAAAGAATTCGCCGCTTACATGGCAGAGCAGTTTCGCTTTCTCCACATCGATTACCCCCGCCTCCTTCCAGAACTCGTCTTTCACCGCTACTTCCATTACTCTTCCTGTTATCCAGATATGGTCGCCTAACTCAACATGATGTTCGCGCTTGCACTCTATCCATGCACATGCTTCTTTTATCCGCGGAGGCTTTACCCGCTTCGCTTTTTCTTCCGTTAGCCCCGCATGTCCAATCTCGCTCTCTTCATACGGATAATCCGTTTCCAGAACATGCAGGAGCTCACCCAGGCCCTTCCCAACCACGTTCACCACGAACTCGCCATTCTTCTGGATATTCCGCCATGTATCGTGCGCTGGATTGCACGAGAACCCGTATAGAGGTGGGTCGAAGCTTATGGGCGAATTGAAACTGAAAGGGGCTGCATTTGGTATTCCTCGCTCTGATATCGTCGTAATGACCACTACTGGTCGAACGAGCACTTTCGGATATGCCTTCTTTTCAAGCTCCATTTTTCATCTCCTTTCTTTTTATTCTTTCAAACTCTTTCAATTCTTTTGTTTAGTGCCAACAACGAATCCCCTTTCCCCATCTTCGTTGAATCGTGATTTGAGGTTATACCCCTATCTGTCAACTCACTTTCACTCCTACCCTTGCTCATGGCTTATCCCATCCCCAACCTACGCAGCCACTAATTCTTCGCCTTTATCTATTACAACCCTGCACGGTGTAGGGAGCTTATAACGTGCTCTTCTCAAAGCTTCCTGTGCGTCTTCGAAATTATGCTCCTCGATCCCCACGCTTATTAACCCTTGCCCGCTCTTCACCCTTGCTGCTGTTCCTACCGCTCTCCCAAACGCGTGTCTCATGCCACTCGATACCCTGTCTGCACCTGCACCAACCGCTAATTTGTTCTCCCTCAGCACATGGTGTGGATACACCCTTATCTTCAAGTAAAAATTTCTTTTCCCAACTTCCTTCATCAAGTATCTATTAGCAGAAATACGTGCCGCTTCTAACGCATTATGCCTTATTTGACAGGCCTCCTCCGCAACCAGGGATACAGAAACCGGGAACTCGGTGCTTGGATTACCCATATCAAAAATGGTTATCTTGCTTCCGGGCACTCCCCTCATATATTCCCGTCGCACATACGCATGTCCTGTTACCCTCGTGTACATACGAGCTGGTTTTCTCCCCATACTTTCCTATTATTTATTCAATCTCCTTTTTAAAAACCTTTCTTCAAGATGAGTTTGGGATATCCCAGGTAAGGGACTCGCGCTCTCGCCACCGCTATAATCCATTCTGGCTTTACAGGCCCGACTCCAAGCATTGGCTGATCATAACCGGAATTATTATCCCCCTTCGTGATGTATCCCGCATGTGGAGCAGGCCGACCACCAGGCATCTTTTCTCCTTTCTCCACCCAATCCATCGCTCTATGTACTATTGGCGATCCAGAAGAACGCCCATTCGGTCGGTATATAATTACATCACCATAATCGTGGAATGAGGTATACTCGATTGATTTTCCCTCTTCGTATGTTGTGATGGTTGTGCGTTGGGGTGCTTGCACGAGGATCAGATCCCCCACCTGCATATGTGGTTCCATGCTTCCTGACTCAACAGCGAATCCAACGTGCCACGTCCCAGTAGCTGCGTATGCCACTGAAACGAGTAAGGCGACGATTAATAACGCCTCCGCCAGACTTATGCCCACCTCGAGCACCACTTTCTTCATCTTTCGGCTCCTAATCTTAGACCATTCGCCATGATTTCATAGTAGAACTGCATTATCAGGGGTGCATATGCAGTGCAGAGAGATAAGCACCTTTTTACCTTATTTATATAACTCCCGTGCCGTTTATAAATATTCATCAATGGCTAAACTGATAAAATCGTACGACCTCATCGGTGATGTAATCATCATACGAATCCCATCTGAAGTCTATTCGAAACGGGAGATCGTCGCAGAAACGCTCCATAAGATTTATCCACGGGTGAGAACCATCGCGGCTGTTCCTCTCTACGCTCATACCAATGAACTTTATAGAACGAGGGAGGTGCAGGTGATATGGGGTGATGAGAACCTGGAGACTACGCATAGAGAGAGTGGCTGCAGTTTCAAAGTAGACCTCAAGCATGTTTTCTTCTCGCCTCGTCTTTCTTACGAGAGAATGCGAGTCGCACAAAAAGTTTTGCCTGCCGAGACAATAATAAGCTCTAAAATCAGGAGAACGAGGTGGTGGTGTGATACACTATTACGACGTTTCTGCGGGAAGAAAAGGTGATGATTTATTTAATGTCCCGTTAGAAAGGGCAAGAGATATAATCTCTTCTGCTTTCGGGAACTCATTAAAACTAAAATTGGAAGAGAGAAGGATTGTGCGTTCTGTTGCACCACGGAGATACCATGTGGTTCTGGATTTGCGCGTGGCGAGGCGGAAATGCCCTTAATTGCGTTCCTAAGCTGCGACACCGTTCGGAGCTTAACCTTAACTTATATACCAACGTTCTTTCAACTTGTTGGATGAGTGATATGCAACAGAATGAACTAACGCTTTCAGGAACAGTGGTATGGGGCGATGATTTTGAACCGAAGGAAGGGTATGTCGTCATTGAGAACGGGAAGATCAAAGAAATTGGCGAGGAAAAGATAGAAGCCGCGATAGAAGGCATCATAATACCCTCGTTCATCAATGCGCACACGCACATCGGCGATTCAGTAGCAAAAGAACCTGATTTTATGCCGGTCGAGAAGTTAGTGGGTCCGGGAGGATTTAAGCATCGGATATTGGCTGAAACACCTTACGAAGTGCTTGTCTCCTCGATGCGGGCTACCATTGAGGATATGATTGCCACGGGAACACAACTGTTTGCAGATTTCAGAGAAGGTGGTCTTTTGGGTGTGAGAGCATTGAAGGAGGCTTTGCGTTTGTCAGGAGGGAACGAGCGGTTACGAGTAAAGATACTTGGCAGACCCGCGGCTGGAACCGAGGATGAGTCAGGCATTGATGAACTTTTTGAATCGGTAGATGGAATAGGCATGAGCAGTGTCGCGGATTATCCGCAGGAGGAGTTAAAATTGTTAGCTGTGGAGGCAAAAAGAAAGGGGAAAATGTTCGCACTCCACGCTGGTGAACGGAATGCTGAGGATGTAAAGGGTGCGATAGAACTCGAACCTGATTTCATTGTGCACCTCATAGAAGCATCGCGGCAGGACTTCAAAAAAATGCATGATAAGAAGATCGCTGCTGTCGTCTGCATTCGGTCCAACCTGGTAACCGGGCTGGGGTTGCCACCGTTACCGCGGATGCTCGAATCAGGTTTAACGGTGGGTGCTGGTACCGATAACGTGATGCTCAACTCGCCTAACCCATTCTCTGAGATGGAATTCATCTCGAAGCTTTTTCAGTTAGATGAAAGAGAAGTGTTGGCGATGTGCACGCTTAATTCCGCAACGATATTAAGGGAGGAACAATCGATTGGCACAATAGAAGAAGGGAAAAAGGCGAATGTGGTGGTGATTAGAACTGACACACCGAATATGAGAAACGTGAGGAACCCGATAAAAGGGGTGGTGAGGAGAGCGACACGTAATGATATAGCCGCGGTGATCTATGAAGGGAAAGTTGTGAAGTTTTAAGTCTCTAAGTTGATTAGAAGCCAGCAAGTTGAGATATAAGAGGAGATGTTTTTAAGTGTTAGAATACATAGCCTCTTTTGTTAGAGGAGAGGAAATTAGACCGTTGGATATAAAGCATGAGATTCCTTCTTGATGCAAACTTACCTTATTCTTCTAAGGAAGTTTTCAAAACTCTTGATGTAAAAGAATTAGAGAATGCAGTAACCATTGTTGAATTGAGAAGGTATAGAACGGATCTGGATGCAGCCCGGCTCTGAATCTGCGAAGGCAATAGATTTGTGCAGACGAAACAAGATAAAAGTAGTACATGATATGTGTGTGATGGTAAAGAGGAGAGAATAGGGGAGATATTATTCTACCACGCTCTGTGCCACGCTCAAATCCTCAGCGGTATTTACATTGATGGCAAGCAGGGGGTCATCAAATATAAACGGGATCGAATCCTCTGAATTCGTGACCACATTGATGCCACACGAAACGAGTCTTTTACCTCCGTGCTCAAACGTGTAGCTTGGCGTTATCCCTTTTGGCATTATGGCCAAGGGAACAGCACCGGTGATACTGATACGGTGCGCGAGGTAAGCGTCTATGAGCGCATTAATATGCTCTTTTCTTAAAAACGGAATATCACAGGCAACGGATACGAATTCTGGATAGCTGCGGAGCAGATAGTGCAAATCTTCATGATAACCCTTCCCTGGTGTCTCCACGGTTTTATAACCAACACTCTTGCAATATCCCTCGGTTTTTGGCGTATTTTTGGTGATTGCTACGAAAAAATCCTCCACCTTTGATTCTTGCACGCTTTCTACAACCAGATCTAAGAGCCGTTTCTGGTTTCCACGTCTAGCTATCGTTATAAGCGCCTTTTCTCTCCTCTCGGCGCTTATTCCGCTCATCCTGCTGCTTTCCCCGCCGGCGAGTATTATTGCGATCATTAAACCCTTTTCTTTTTGAAGAAGAAAAGCGTTTTCGGAAAAGAAAATTTATATGGTTGTGATATTATATTCAATTGAGTACTAAAGATGGAGATACAAGCTTCTGGAGATATAACACGAGCATTAAAAGAGAAATGGGACAAAAGCAGGGATAAGAAAGAGTGGCGAGTGCTCACGGGACGAAATCCCAAAGGACGGTATGACATGTTCGTCTCCAGCCCTGAGCGCCTATGGCAGCTCAAATTTGAGCAGACAGGGCGCAGTGAGGCGATAGGATTTGGCTTGGAAGTAGGAAGGATAGATGATGAGATAAAAGAGCTGATGGGAATGGGTGCCCCAGTCCCTTTCGGTCTGATTTCCCCTCAGAAAGCTGATTTGGCTATTATATTGGCTGGTATTCAGCAATACTCCTCTGATTCCTCCTATACGCTCTGCAAGGAATATATCTCAAAAGAGCAGGCGAAACTGGATGAGAAATTGGACAGAGAGATAGAGCGGATGGGAAGGAGTAACCCTGTGTTCAGGAGGAGATATAAAGAGCAAAAAGAGCGTGAGAAAATTCCGTATTTGTAATGGTCGTGCATGTAAATAAAAAGGGGATACGCGTACTGGGTGTTGCAGAAAGCTTCAGGCGAGAACAGGAAAAGTCAGTGCTTGCGGGCATCGTTATGCGTTCCGATTTTATTATAGATGGGGTTGGTTTCACGTACATAACCGTCGGGGGGATGGACGCTACTGAGGGGGTGGTGCACCTCTTCGAATCACTGCGGCGGGATGATATCAATGTGATGATGTTAAATGGCTGTGTCATCAGTTGGTTTAACATCATAGAGCTACACGAAGTTTACAAACGGCTGCAGATTCCACTCATCTGCGTGACGTATGAAGAATCCGAAGGGTTGGAAGAGCATATAGCCAGGCATTTTGAAGCAAGCGAACGAGATTCACGGCTTGAAGCGTATAAGCGGCTTGGTGACCGTGTCCCGGTGAGATTACATAACCAGTTTGAGGTCTTGATACGCTCTTTAGGGATTGATGATGCCGACGCTGGTGCTGTGCTTAAAAAGTTCACCGCTCATGGAAAGGTACCAGAGCCCTTGAGGGTTGCACGGATAGTAGCGAGGGCGGTACTCAACTATTTGGCGGTTTAGAGGCTTAGTGGATTAGCGGGTTAGCGGTTTGGAATTTATAAAAGCACGTCTATATTCAACTGCTCTGATAATTCTTTATACCGGTTCCGTATCGTAACCTCGGTCACACCAGTAACATCAGATACTTCCTTTTGCGTGCGATGCTCCCCGCCTAAAATAGCCGCGATATAAATAGCCGCGGCAGCTATTCCAATCGGTCCTCGCCCGTTGGTCAGTTCATTCTCCGCTGCGTGCTTGATTATCTCTATTGCTCTTGACCGTATCTCACTGCTCAGATTGAGCAAGGAGCAGAACCGGGGCACGAAATCGATAGGCGATGCAGGCGAAACTTTCAGGTCAAGCTCCCGTAAAAGAAAGCGATATGCCCGACTTATTTCCTTCTGCCCAACTCTTGATATATCCCGGACCTCTTCCAGCGTTCGAGGCACCCCGTACTGTCTACACGTAATGTACAAGATCGCGGTGGTGATACCTTCTATGCTCCGCCCGCGAATCAAACTTTTCTTCATTGCTTTCCGGTATAACATGGACGCCGCCTCCCTGATATTCATCGGCAGTCTAAGCGCACATGCCATCCGGTCTATCTCTGAAAGTGCGAAGATGAAGCTCCTTTCAGTTGTGTTCGCAATGTGTGTCCGCTGCTGCCATTTCTTTAATTTATACTGCCCTTGACCGGTCGGACACCACGTGACCAGGGTGCTCAGACCTTTATCGTGTATTCGGTACGTCATGGGTGCTCCTACCCGCGCCCTTCTTGAAACCTGTTCAAAATCAAAGGCTCGCCACTCAGGTCCGTGATCAACGATATTCTCAGCAACTACCAGGCCACAATTAGCACAAAAAAGCTCTGCTTTTCCATAATCTCTTATTAAGTTCTTAGAGCCACATTCAGGACATTCTTTGATCTCTTCACCATAAGCTGTCTCCTCTTTATCTCCCTCTCCCCCTTTGTGCTTCCCCTTGTCCTTATCAGTATCAGGGGTCACCATTTTCTCTTTATTTTAACTCAGGTATATATAAACCAATTGTCTTCCAGGACTGCCGCACATAGTACGGAAGGTCATCCATTTCTCCTTCTTTTAACAGCTCTTTCAGGAATTGAACGGTTTTTGGGTCCGCTGGATAGCCACTCCCTATCTCTGCTCCTATCTTCGCCTCAAGCTCCCTGATCGATCTGTCCCGGTGCACCTTTGCGATTATTGATGCCGCACTGACTAACGGGTAGCGTTCATCTGCTTTACATTCAGAGATTATTTCGATCTCCCCTGCTCTTTCCGCCTCACAGTTCGATCTAAGACGAGTGGCGAACCTCGCGGGGTTTACATCTGCCGCATCTACAAAAGCCCTATCAGGTCGAAGATGCTTAATCACTTTTGAAAAAAGTTCGACGGTGATTTCATTTAATGTATGTCTCTTTCTCCCCTTATCTATCTCGCTTGCGGTCAGCTCCACGACGTAAAACTCAGTCGCTTCTTCTATACGCTCCGCCAGATAGGTTCGTTTCGCAGGACTCAATCGTTTCGAATCCTTCACGCCCATCTCTTCCAGTCCCTCAAAATTCACAATCCCAGCAACAAACATTGACCCGATCACCGTACCTCTTCCCGCTTCGTCAATTCCTATCTCTCTCATCTCTCTTCTATTACTCCGTTAAATCTTCATATGCCGAGGTAGCAGCGATAGCGCCTTCTGCACATGCCACTACAATTTGTTTCACGCCCCCTGTTATGTCCCCTGCGGCATATATCCTCTCGATGTTCGTCCTCTGGCGTTTATCCGTGAGTATATAGCCCTCTTTATCGAGCTTCACACCGATTTGCGTTGCCAATGTATTGGCTGGCTCCTCGCCGATATATGCAAACACACCGTCTACCGCGAGCTCATCCTCACTATCCCGCTCTTTATCATAACGAACAACACTTCTCACCGCTTTATCTCCCTTTATCTCTTGTACCTCAGAATTCCACAAGATATGCACTCCTGCCTTCCCCAGACTTGTTTGTAAATACTGCTCCGCCCTGAGCTTCTCTCTTCGATGGAGTAACGTTACCTCACAGCCAAGGTTTTTCAGATACAAAGCTCCTCTAACTGCGGAGTCCCCTCCTCCTACCACGATTACCGACTTATTTTTGAAGAAGAACCCATCACAGGTAGCACAATACGATACACCTCTTCCAAGAAATTCATCTTCGCCTTTAACGCCGAGCTTCTTCTTTTTCGTTCCCGTGCAGAGTACCACGGCATCGGTGAGATAAGTGCCCTTCTCCGTCGATAGCATCATCTTCTTCTCTCTTCCACTGATTGCTATCTTTGTAACCTCTTCCAGCTCTTTGATCTCCACATAGTCAGCCGTTTGCGCTTTCATCTTCTCTACCAGTTCCATACCGCCTATACTCTTGAATCCCGGAAAGTTATCGACCACCGTTGCCTCGTTTGACAATCCACCACATATTCCTTTCTCAATTACTACCGTTTCTAATCCGCTTCTCGCACCAAATATTCCCGCGGTCATCCCCGCAGGACCGGCTCCAATAACAACTAAATCGTAATCTTTTTCGTTTCTCATTATAGAAAACCCCTAATTTGTAATGATTACAGTTATATAGTCAGATTCAAATAAAATCATTCATAGTTTTTATAAGCTCCGGTGAAATATAAAAACGGTGATGCCCAGACGCAGGGGCCCGTGGTCTAGTTGGAATGACGTCGCCTTGACGAGGCGGAGGTCATGCGTTCGAATCGCATCGGGCCCATTAAATCCCTTTTCGCCAAAAACCATTTAAAAACTTTTAGTTTAGATAAAGGAAACTTATTGTTGGTTTTTTCTGGAGTGAGAAGGTTCACCCCTGCATGCGCAAATGCTCAGCGCGTATAAATAACTCCTTCTTCCGCTGCCTCTTTCCACTCGATACTTCGACGATATACGCTCTTCCCCGTTCTCCCTTCACCTCGCCCGTCATGCCATGAAACCGGTGATGTGGCATGCCCTTATGAATACTGGGGTCTATATGGATGTGCACCCGTTCCCCAGGTGCAAAGCTCTGGATAGCTCTGCTTATTGGTGATAGCCCTCGTTCCCGCTTCTTCTTACTCAACTTCTTTCTCGTGTTCCGCCTCTCACCATGTGAATGTGGCATCTCTTCTCGTTCACCTCAGCTTAGCTTAATTATTAA
>DYFG01000254.1 GCA_020725315.1 Nitrosotalea sp. | reverse complement strand
GGTCGCCCTACATTGCAAATAAATCGTTGATAAACACTCTCATTGGGTAATTAATGCTCTCGTTCAGATAGATCAGTGACACTTTACAGGAGATGAGAGGACGTTATAATGGCTGCATTATGAGTATCTATGGTAGCATAATACCGGGAGCAAAACGCCTGGCAAGCATCCCGGAGTTATCCAGAAAAGCCAGGCAAAGACTCAAATGGTTTGATTATTACAATTCTCACCATCACAATGCCCGGCTCACCTGTCGCTACTTTGGTATCTCGCCCCAAACCTTCTACCGCTGGAAACGAAGATATAACCCTTATCACCTGGAAAGTTTGGAGGACCGTTCCTGCCGACCTAAAAAGCTCCGTCAACCTGCTTATTCTGTAGAATTGGTTATCAGAATCCAAAAACTAAGGGAAGAGTACCCGAGGTGGGGTAAAGACAAGCTGGTGGTATTGCTACACCGGGAAGGCTTTAATTGTTCTACCTCCACAGTAGGTCGTATCCTAAGCCGTCTTAAGGCACGAGGTGTGCTTAAAGAACCAATAAAAAACCGTGTTTCGGCTCAAAGACGTCTACTCAGCCGACCTTATGGGATAAGGAAGCCTAAAGATTACCAGATTAATAAGCCAGGGGATTTGGTTCAACTGGATACCCTGGATGTAAGACCTTTACCTGGAATAGTGCTCAAGCACTTCACCGCTCGCGATATTATCTCCCGTTGGGACATTTTAGAGGTTCATAGTCGGGCAACAGCTGTCACTGCTTGCTATTTCTTAGATAATCTACAGAGGCGGATGCCTTTCAGGATAAAGGCTATCCAGGTAGACGGGGGAGCTGAGTTTGAGGCCCAATTTGAGGTAGAATGTCAGCGGCGGGGCATCAAGCTTTTTATCCTGCCACCGCGGTCGCCAGAGCTTAACGGCTATGTAGAACGAGCACACCGGACCCATACTGAGGAATTTTATGAAGTAACCGAGAGTTCTTTTGATATTGCTGAACTAAGGACTGAGTTAAGGCGCTGGGAAGAGATTTATAATAAGGTAAGACCGCATCAGGCTTTAGGCTATCTAACTCCTCTGGAGTTTATAGAGCAGTGGAAAAAAGAAGGAAAGGGGAGGTTATGTGTCACTAAGGTACTGGACGAGTACAGAGCATTGTTAGTCTTTTTCTTGTATGCTATAATGAGCCAACTTTTGATTTAAT
>DYFG01000253.1 GCA_020725315.1 Nitrosotalea sp. | reverse complement strand
TGCATGACGCCTTAATAAAAAGTTTATTTCATGGGAAAAATATCGGTACAACTTGAGTTGGAAGTGCTTGCCTTAGCAAAAGATAAAGGAGGGATAGCTGTTTTTGATGAAAGCATAGCGAGAGAAGTAGGAAGAGTTTTCCAAATAGAAGTTCATGGCACGCTTTTTCTAATATTCTTGATGGCAAAAGGAGGAAAGTTGAAAAAAGAAGAAGCGAAGGATAAAGTGGATTTGATGATTAGAAAAGGGTTCAGGCTCGGTCATGAGGAGTATATGGAATTTCTGAACTTGCTTGAGAAAGTATGAGATGACCAAATGCTAAACGAAGAACATTTGAATGAATCGTTAAGAGAGATAGCAAAAGGTGCAGGAATAGTCTTCATCGGCACCGGAATAGGCATGTTCTTCGCCTATTCAGGCATGATGATAGTCGCAAGATTCTTAGGACCGACTGATTTCGGGTTAATATCACTGGCTTCTGCTGTTGCTACAATTGCATCTACGGTTGTTCTCGTGGGAATGCTCGGAGGGACGTGAGATATGTTAGAGTTTGTAAAATTCATAGCCAACAGGGCGTAAAGAAATGTTTTTAATTAACTACACACTAAAATAATAATGGAGAAGGTGTCATGAAAAAGATAGTCGTAACCGTTGAGACATGGAAAGAGGGAAACATGTTCACGTCATATTGTCCAGAATTAGACGTTGCAAGCTGTGGGCATACTACCGAAGAGGCAAAGAAGAATTTGGTAGAGGTTATAGAGATACAATTGGAAGAAACAGCTAAATTGGGAACATTGAAGAGCTTTTTGGAAGAAGCAGGTTATTCTTTAGAGGATGACATGCTGAAAACGGAGAAGAGACTGATAGACTTTAAAGAAATATCAATCCCTGTGGAAATGTAATGCAAAATGAGATTCCGGTAACTGTCATACGGAACAATATGAAAACTGTGGGGATGACAAGAGAAGAGTATTTTTCTATCCTTGAAAGCATTTGAATGAAGCGGTTGGTGAAAAGAATGCCAGACGAAGAATATTTGAACGAATCGCTAAGAAGAAAGGCGAAAGCAAACTTTTAGAAAAAGTTTGATCAAAAAGTCTTCACCGGGATAGGCATGTTCCTTCCCTATTCAGGCATGATGATCGTTCGCTTTATATTGTATTTTAATTTATGCCATCGGCGGATTTCAAGAGATGAAATATATGGTTTATGTTAG
>DYFG01000252.1 GCA_020725315.1 Nitrosotalea sp. | reverse complement strand
CTTTCTCTCCGCCACCATACAGCTCCTTAATCAAATCCTCATACTCCACAACCAGTGAATATCCTCATAAGTGACTACGGATAGGACAACGGGACGCAATCGTAGATTCTTCATGCTCATGCCATATCCGCCTTTCTCTTCTTTTGCCACCGCAAACCAGAGCATCTGACCCATTCCGAGATTGGTTATCGGCGGATAATATCGCTCAACGATCGCCTTCAGTTCTTCCACAAATAACTCGACGACCTTCGGGCCGCCCAACCGCGGGAATTCAGCCGATATGAAGCAGGATACAGCGTTTTCAAAGGTCTTAGCCAAAAGAGGGCAGTATATCGCCTGCTGAGTATTCACGCGCATTTTATCGCCCCCCTTTACTTGCCTCGCAATCCGAGGGGTTAAACGCCAATATCTCACCTAAACGGTCTTTATATGCCGGGTTGTCTCTGTATTGGCGATACAACGCCTGATACTCGCACGTCAATCGCTCTGAGATCTGTACGAGGAAAGCGATCTCTTTTGTCGAGTAGCCCCGCTCTGTGAGATATGCAACTCTGGAGAAAGTCAGTATATATCGCTTGATCGCCGTTAGAGAGTGTTTCATTCTTCTTTCTATCTCGGTGTAGGTTCTTCTTTCTATGTAGAGTCTAACGGCTTCTACCTTGTGGGATACGCCTGGACCGATGTCCTTTTGCTGCCCCCGTGTTGGAACAATCACGCCTCGCGTTGCAAGTGCCTTGAGATCACGCCTTACTGTTCTGACGCCGCAATTCAGGTGTTTGAATGCAATGTCCTCCTGCGTGAGCGCAACTCCTTGATCCCAGGCTTCGTCTGTAATTCTCGCAAGCCTTGCCTGCCGAAGAGCTGCAAGCCCATATTTCCTCCTGATCTCCTCATCTTCTTTTCCTGCGTCAAGCGTTACCACTGCCGTTTTCATCTCGCACTCCGATAGCGGCTTCCCAGCGGGTTCCGATGCGGCAATTCCTATAATCTTCACCTGCCCCACATTCACCACGTTCGGATTGCTATGATCCTGCACGAATACAGATTTCGCAGTCTCTAATATGGCGTTGGATACGAAAGGAGGGCATTCATATCCTTGTTCGACCATATTGACGAACATTTGATCGAGCGTCTTGGCATTTAACCTCCCAGATGCGTTTATATCAGTCTTCATCCATCTCGCCTCCTCTCAATTGGAAATGCTTTTTATCTCCTACACTTATG
>DYFG01000251.1 GCA_020725315.1 Nitrosotalea sp. | reverse complement strand
TATATGACCATTCATCTATCCGTGCCCTTTGTAGCACACGTTAACTGTTCGGTAGCGGTCCCCTAATCATTATTAGAGCCTCTTAGTGGGCTAGAAACTTAAGAGGGCGACCGCTAAACTGTATAGGCTAGCTCTTTTTCATAGTAAGGTCTCTTTTCCTTCCAGACGTGATAGATGATCTCTAAAAGCTTGCGGGCCAGGGCCATGGTGGCTGCATTGGATCCCTTCTTTTGTTCTATGCGCTTGTAGTAGCTCCTTAAGGAGGGGGATTTGACAATAGCTTTGTGGACAGCCTCAGTCAGGGCCCATCTCAGCCACTTATTTCCCTCCTTGGTGATCCTACCATGATAGGTTTTGCCCCCACTAGAGTAGGTGGAAGGAACGATGCCCACATAGGAGGCTAGCTTTTTGGCTGAGGCAAATCTCTCTATATCGTCAATCTCATATCTTAAGAGCAAGCCCAGGAGATCTCCAAAACCGGGCACGCTCTTTAGATAAGAGCTAATCTCATCTTCTTTTACCAGGGCCTTAATTTGTTTAGCTAAGGCGGCTATTCTGCGGCTAAGTTCCTCAATTAGGTCTAGATAGCCATTTAGGATAGCCGTATCATTACCTTTGAGCTCTAAAGAGCGCATGATCTTCATTCCGGTCTTGCCAAACTTGTCCGTCAGACCCTGAAGGACTAAATCTTCCACATGGTTACGGTCTAAGACCGAATGGACTTTATTCTTAAGGGAGGTCCTGATTCTTACCAGAGACATTCTGAATCTCAGGAGATTCTTTATATCCCTGGTCTCCAGGCTGGGGGCATAAGCCTGAGCAATGAGATCGGACCTCAGGAGATGAGCTAGTACCTCCGAGTCGACAGAGTCAGTCTTAATCCTGGCCTCGGCGATGAGTCTGGTCTTTAAGGGATGGGCCAGGCAGACCTCCTCAATCTCCTCAGCCAACTGGTCATAAAAGTAGGACCAGTTAAAGCCAGCCTCTAGCACCGCCTTGGTGGGCTTAAGGCCGTCCAGGCTCTTCAGGTAGTTCTTGATGGCTGGCCTGTCCGTGGAAACCCGGCTTTTTCTTAGCACCTTACCCTCTTGGTCCACAATGGTGGAAATAAAGTATTTCTTATGCAGATCAATTCCCATATAATACATCTTGTGCACCTCCCTATTAGGTTTTGTTTTTCTCTCCCGATAGTTTATCAGCTATCGGAGGAGGTGCACAGCTTTTTCATGTTATCA
>DYFG01000250.1 GCA_020725315.1 Nitrosotalea sp. | reverse complement strand
AAGGGCTTAATTTGGTGCTTAGGATTTAGTATTTCCAAAGAGCTATACAAATACACGCTTTTATTTAAGGATGAAAAAATGATTTAAAAGAAGTGAAAGATGAAACAAGGATACAAAGTTGCAGTTATTCGTGGCGATGGGATCGGGCCTGGGGTAATACGGGAAGGGAAAAAGGTGCTTGATGCTGTTTCGGAGTTCGAGAATTTCGAACTTCGCTGGATAGAATATCCGCATGGTGCTGAGCATTACTTACGGACCGGGGAGTTACTAGGTGAAGATACCTTAAAGGAATTAGAGCGGTGTGATGCGATCTATTTCGGATGCATCGGCGACCCGCGGATAGAGCCAGGTATCTTAGAGCAGGGAATTTTGCTTACGCTCAGGTTCTATTTTGACCAATATGTAAATCTGAGACCGGTAAAGCTTCTGGATGGCGTTCGCACACCACTGGCGGGGAAGCGACCAGAAGATATAGATTTTAGTGTCGTGAGGGAGAACACAGAGGATTTCTACGTCGGCATTGGTGGAAGGGCGAAAGGTAAAGGTAAAGGAAAAGGAAAAAAGAGAGATGAGTTAGAAATCAAAAGGACCCTTTATCACATTAAGTTCGGGCTGGACATCGAGAGTGATGCAGATGAACTTGCATACCAAATTGGTGTCGTAACGAGGGAGGGATGCGAGCGCGTTATGAGGTTTGCATTTGAGCTTGCGAGAGCGCGAGGGAACAAAAAGGTAACGAGCGTGGATAAGGCAAATGTGCTAACGCATGGCTATGGTTTCTGGCGGGAGGTATTTACCATCGTTGCAAAGGACTATCCTGATATAGATACCGAGTTTAATTTTGTGGATGCGATCTGCATGTGGCTCGTTAAGAATCCTGAATGGTTTCAGGTCATCGTTACGCCAAACATGTTTGGTGATATTATTACCGACCTTGGTGCGATGGTTCAAGGCGGGCTGGGGCTTGCACCGGGGGCGAATATAAATCCAGATGGCGTTTCTATGTTCGAGCCGATTCATGGTTCCGCGCCAAAATATGCAGGTAAAGGAGTTTCAAACCCGATAGCAACGATTTGGGCTGGTGCTCTGCTTCTGGAGAATGTTGGTGAAGTACGTGCCGCGGAAAGGGTTTTACATGCGATTGAAGCGGTGTTGAGAGAAGGGCAAGTGAGAACCTATGACCTCGGCGGTAGCTCGAAGACGAGCGAGGTTGGTGATGCGATTGCCGAAAAGATCAG
>DYFG01000038.1 GCA_020725315.1 Nitrosotalea sp. | reverse complement strand
TAGGATTTCGGATTTAGTGTTTGGGATTTTGCAGCTAAACAATTACCTTTGCCCTGACGGGAATACCCTGTGACTCGCTTGTGGAGCGGGAGAGGGTGATGGAACAGCGGCTTGCTAAGGTAAGGAAACAGAGGAGATCACGATTCTTACGAGGATCATTACGAACACGGTGCGAGCAGTGGCAGCGCACACGAACAAGATATCCTTATTCTCGGCTTCCCTGGAGCCGGGATCTATTATCTACGGAGACCCTGAATTCGATGACAGGGCAAATTACCGCGATGCAGAAGAGCGAAAGCTGGACATGGTATAAAATCCATGTCTGGCTGAGCAAGGAAAGGATTTACGATATGACCTGCATCTCCGATACCCGTATAGAAGGTGAGACGACATTATAAATCTGTCGAGTATCCCTTCCAATCATTTCGACATGTTTCAATAGCTCTTGCATGTTGCCAGCGATCATCACGTGCTTAACCGGAAATAAACTCCCTTCTTTAATCCCAAAGGCATTCTGTGCAACGACGGAGAAATCACCCGATGCTCTTGACGCGGTATGTGCACCTATTACATCGTTTATGAATAATCCTTCCCGTATCTCGCCGATGATCTCTTCCTGAGAAGCACTCCTTCCACCTTCTTTCAGGATGAAATTCGTTGCCCCCGGGGCTGGCAAATTGTCGAAGCTTCTTACTGCATTCCCCGTGCTTTCTACTTGATCTTTGCCTGCGGTGTAAGAATCATAGAGGAAATTTTTGAGCACGCCTTTTTCCACTATGGTTGTAGATTGCGAAGGAACACCTTCTCCATCCATACTTCTGCTATTTACACCTGACGGCATCGTGCCATCGTCTACAATCGTGAGAATCTCCGAAGCTATCTCCTCTCCTTTTTTACCATGATAAGGCGATTGTCTGCGCTGCACGTTCTCAGCGCTCACCTGCGGAATTAAGGTGTACGCTAAAAGGCTTTGCACCGCCCGTGGCGAGAAAACGAGGGGAAGCTTCTTTATTTTGAGCCCTCTACCGCCCAGGCTCTCCGCCGCTATCCTTACTGCCTCCCTGCCTATCCATCCAAAGTCTATCTCCGCGAGCATTCTGCGTACCTCACTTTCATATCCAGGTATCTCCTCGCCGTCATCTTCGCTCGCTACCACCGTTATCCCGGCAGAGACATAGGTGCCTGCATCGCTCATTTCAATACCTTCGGAATTGAGAATGTAGTTTTCATCAAGAGCAGCGGCGAAGCTCCCTTCTGTTGGTCTGCATTGTATCCCTTTTCTCACCTCATACTCCTTCATTCCCGAGAGCATCTCGTTGCAATAGCTTATCGCATCCTCGCTCCCGCTTCCACCCCTGAGAAGGTCAACTATCCGTTTATCAATGGTTTTTGCAGGTTTCTTGTAGCTATACCTTGATAGTTCAGATACCGGTTTAGGCAAGCCCGAAAAATACGCGTCTTGCTCAGATACCCGCGCTTGTTTTATTGCATGCGCCACGCATTCCTCTATCTTCCTGTTTTCCAATGCAGTCGTGTATGAAAATCCTATCTTATTTGATAGTACAACACGCACTCCTATACCTGTACTTTTAACGTGCTTTATCTTTTTCACTTCCTCTCGCTCAAGGTCAACGCTTAGAATATCACCCTGTTCTCCATAAATCTCTGCCTGGTCGCAGCTTTCCGAAGCCATTTTGAGCCCTCTGCGCATGAATTCAAACATTCTTTTCCTCCTCCTTTTACCGAGCTCCACGCGAGTGATACCTATGCAAATTTGAGAGTAGCCATAGCGGTTTTATAACGTAATTAATCTATTTTGACCTCGTTACCTAAAGTATTAGTGGAGGGATTATATTAAACAAACATCATGGTAAAACCTCTAAAAGAAGGCGAACTTGTTCATTTGATAGACAAAAAAGGTAAGAGATATCAGATTTTATTAAAAGCGGGGTCATCTTTCTCTTTTAGCCGCGGTACAATTTTACATGATGATCTCATAGGCGTCGTGGAGGGGAGTGTGATAAGCGCTCGCTTTGGGGAACGGCTCATGGTCATCAGACCTACTTTAGCAGAATACATAGCAAAGATGCGGAAAGGTTCGCAGATAATATACCCCAAAGACATTGCTGCCATTTTGATGCTTGCTGATATCTTTCCGGGTGCAACGGTGTTGGAGGCGGGGATAGGCTCCGGAGCTCTTACAATGGCGTTACTGCGTGCGGTGGGCAAAGCTGGAAAGGTGATATCATATGAACGGAGAACGGACTTTTTAGAGATTGCGAGAAGCAATATAGAAACGTTCTTCGGTACGGTGGAACGTGCAGGGCGAGAAGGTTCTGGGGCGTTGATAGTAAAGGAGAGGGATGTGTATGACGGCATAGAGGAGAGAGAGCTGGACAGAATACTATTGGACCTTCCCGAGCCATGGATGGTGCTGAAGCATGTAGAAGAATCGCTGAGCAGCGGCGGAATCCTCCTGTGCTATAACCCCACGGTGCTGCAGATATACAAGCTTTCGAGACGACTGGAGTTGAAATACGAGAGAAGCTTTCGCGTTATGGGTATTTACGAAATTGGTATGCGAGGCTGGGAGATCAAAGGGAGAAGTATGCGCCCGGAGCATCGAATGATTGCTCATACTGGATTTATTTTGGTAGCGAGGAAATGCTCCCCCACGGCGTGAAAACTCTTGTAAACGTGTTCTTTGAGCTCGGTTAAGCTGGTAGAGAAGAACAAATGACTTTTACATGAGCAATCGGTACAGCCGAAATGAGCTATGGAATCCAGGTGCATGCCCATATTCGCTGCAATTTCACATTCTATTCGCCTCTTCGTTTCTGCACATAGCACTTCCTTTACTTCTACCCCACGGTTCGCCAGGAGATAATCGATATGCCAATGCAATTTTTTATCCTCGCCAATGTCGCGTGTGTGTCTCCCTATCCTTTGCTCTAATCCTGAAAGAGCAGAGCCGACATAGGCATAAAAACCTCGTTTGAATCTTATGCATCCTATTTTGCCTATCTCTGCTTCTGTATCCGCATGGTTTTCTATGATGAGCACGTAGGTTCCTTTCATTTGTTTGCTTTGCTTGCTTCTTAATTTTGATACAACGCAGTTATTATGAGGGATTTGAACATCCATAGATTATTGAATATACATTCCTTTACTTCCGCCATTAAACGTTCAGCGGGGGACCTGTATTGCTCCCAATCCACCCTATAGACTTCTCGGACGATTTGGAGGCTGTTGTGAGATAACCTCATTGATAATTTTTAACATCTAGTGTACGGATACTTCGTTATATTATAGAGAATGAGAAAAGAGCGGATTGAACGGTTGAAGCGGAAGAAAAATGCGATTATTTTAGCCCATAACTACCAGAGACCAGAGGTTCAGGACATTGCGGAGTTCGTTGGTGACTCCTTAGAGCTTGCGAGAAGAGCGATGGATACGAGTGCGGATATCATCATCTTTTGCGGCGTTGATTTCATGGCAGAGACCGCTGCGCTCTTAAACCTGCATAAAAAAGTGATTATTCCTGATGTCTGTGCGATATGCCCGATGGCGCAGCAATTGCCACGAGAAGTCTTGCTTGCGGCAAAGCGAGCGTATCCTGATGCTGATGTAGTCCTCTATGTAAATACACTCGCAGAAAGTAAGGCACTTGCCGACTGTATTTGCACCTCTGCAAACGCGCGTGAAATAGTTAGGGCGATGGATGCTTCGACCATACTATTTGGTCCTGATCACAACTTGGCATATTACGCGCAGAAAGCAACCTCAAAGAAGATTATTCCTGTTCCTGAGCATGGCAATTGCCCTACACATCATCAAATCGCGCTCGAAGACCTGATAAAAGCGAAGGAAGCGCACCCAAACGCAACGGTCATTGTTCATCCCGAGTGCATTCCCGAGGTCCAGGAGAGAGCGGATTACATTGCGTCAACCAGCGGCATGGTGAAGATTTGCACGGACGTGGAGGACGAAGAATTTGTAATTGGCACTGAGATTGGGCTCCTGCACCGGCTCGAAAAAGAAGCACCGGGCAAGAAATTTTATCCTCTTTCGACTACTGCGGTCTGTCCGCAGATGAAGATGCCCACCTTAGAGAAGATAGAAGCAGCATTGGAGCAAGAGAAGCCCGAAGTCGTTCTTACACCTGAAATCATGGAGCAGGCAAGGAAACCCATCGAGCGGATGCTTGCATTATCTCCTTAAACAGACTTCTTTAAAGCTTCAACAACCTTCTCATTCTGCTCACGCGTCCCCACGCTAATCCGGATAAACGAATCGCCGGCACCTCGAAATGAAGAGCAATCGCGCACCGTTATCCCCTTCTTCTCTAAGGTATTACATACCTCCGAAGATTTCCGTGGCGAAACATCCACGAGCACGAAATTAGCCTGCGAGGGGTAGACTTTAGATAACCCCTGCAGATTATCCTCGAGAAACTCTCTTCCAGACTTCACCAACTCTATACTTCTGCGTAAATGGTCCTTATCTCCTAACGCGGCAATCGCCGCTTTTATCGCGATGCTATTAACGGAGAACGGTATCGCAACCTTTTTATAAGGACTTTCGAGCCATTCGGGTATGGCGGCATAGCCAACGCGCAGCCCGGCGAGCCCAAACGCCTTGGAAAAAGTCCGCAATACCAGCACATTCTCATATTCGTTCACCAGGTTCACCAATGATGAATCCGCGAATTCCACATACGCTTCGTCTATAACAACCATTGCCGTTGGGACTGATTCTGCGAGCTTACGAACCTTATCTTCGGATATGCAATTCCCGGTTGGATTGTTCGGTGAGCCAAGAAAAATTATGCGCGTTCTGTCATTACTGGCTGAAATCAATTCATCGACAGGTATGGTGAAGTTCCCATCTCTTTTTCGTGGTATATATTGCGGTATACCTCCGGCTATTGTTACCAACGATTCGTAGAGCGAAAACGTGGGTATCGGTATGAGCGCTTCATCGCTACTCCCAATAAAAATCTTTACGAGTGTATCTAACACACCATCGATGCCTGCACCGATAACGATGGTTTCCACGTCAGTGCCGAGATACCGTGCGATCTCAGCCCTGAGCGTGTCCTCATCTTGTTCCCAGGGATACACGCTCAATTTCAAATCGCCTGATTCTAAAATTTTGATTATAGCTTTGACTACCTCAGGGCTGGGTCCTAACGGGTTTTCGTTGGAGCTCAGCTTGATCGCTCCCTTGACCAATTTACCCGGCTTGTATTCTTCTATTTTTCCAACCGCTGGACGCACTGGTACTCGCATTTTGGTATTCATTTGGCGTTATGTATTTGAAATACATATAGATAGTATTTTTATTGGGGGTAAAGGAAAAATAGGATATATGTAGAGTGGGCTTTTTTGATATCTACGTCTTATTTTTATATCAACTCTTCTCTGTTAATATAAAGATGGAAGCGCTCAGGAGAGCGGGGTAGGGTAGTTAGGAGATCCCGTCGGGCTCATAACCCGGAGATCGATGGTTCGAATCCATCCCCCGCTATTGGAACATGGTAATTAATGCCGATTTACATATCCATTCGCACTATTCGGCTGCTACTTCTCCTCGTATGGATCTGCCCACATTGGCTACCGAAGCGTCGAGGAAAGGGATACAGCTACTCGGTACCGGTGATTGTTTCCATCCGAACTGGTTACGTGGGATAAGGAAGCTGGAGGAACGGAATGGCTTTTTTTATTTTAAAAGAGAAGATGGGGGCAATCCAAATACACATTTTGTGCTCACCGTAGAAGTGGAAGACGAGCGGAGGGTGCACCATTTACTCATTGTACCGTCCATATCGAAGGCAGAGGAATTATACGAGTCGTTTAGAAGTTTTTCGCCGGATATAGATTCGGATGGCAGGCCTTCGCTCAGATTGAGTGGCGAGGAAATAGCAGAATATGCGAAGGGCGCAGGAGCTCTTATAGGACCGTGTCATGCGTTCACGCCCTGGACTGCTTTGTATGCCTATCATGATTCGCTAAAGGACTGCTACGGTGGTATGGTGGGATCTGTTTCCTTTGTGGAGTTGGGATTGAGTGCGGATTCCTCGTATGCAGACCTTATAGAAGAATTGCATGATCTTACTTTTTTGACTAACTCTGACGCGCATTCACCGTATCCTATTCGGCTGGCGAGAGAGTTTAACCGGTTCTATATGGAGGATATGGGTTTTGAAGAGTTGAAAGCGGCGATAGAGCGAAAAAGAGGGAGGAAACCGGTACTCAACGTTGGCGTTCCTCCAGCGGAGGGGAAGTATAACGAAAGTGCGTGTATCAGATGCTATACGCATTTTTCGCTTAGAGAGGCGATTATAAGAAGGTGGCGATGTGAATGCGGCGGTATGATAAAGAAAGGTGTGCGAGATAGAGTCCATGAGCTTGCGAATTGCGATGGTACACATCCCGAGCATCGTCCTCCTTATCTGCACCTGATACCGCTGGCTGAGATAATAGGGCTGGCATTACAGAAGGTACCGAGTTCAAAGACAGTAACAGAGATATGGGAATCCCTCCTGGCAGAATTTGGCACTGAAGTTAACGTATTAGTGGACGTTCCTATAGAGAACGTTCATGGAGCCCGTTTTAATTTGGATGCCCGTGTGATCGAGGCGATAGAGGCGTTTAGAGCGGGGGAAATACTGGTAGTGCCTGGTGGTGGTGGAAGATATGGGGTGATAGAGCTCAAACCAAAAACGATTGAAGAAGCACAAGAAGACGTGGTAGTAAAGGAAGAGAAAGGAAGGGGACAGAGGAGGCAACTCTCATTACTTGATTTTTGATTATTTTATCGTTCTGAAGGCGGTGGGGTGAAGTTCCGTACAACGGCATGAATGAATTGGTGATGTTATATATAACGGGCTGAGCGTATCTGAAGTTCCCAAAAGAGGAATTTGGGCGAGGCATAGTCATATACCCGCTATTGTCCGAGTGCATTGGTACCGAAGCGAGCGATAGCGAGCGGAGAGTTGCCCTCAGCCTTGAAAACATTATCTCAAATCCTCATTTATTTCTAACGAGTTACTCATTACAAAATTTTTGACAATCTCCAACTCTTGACAAGATTCTGTTTTGTTTTCAATCCTTTTTAGTATTTCCTCGATACTCAATATAGGTGCACTTTTTATATAATCCAAAATATGGTGCAAATACCATACTTTTACATTTTCACTCCCCTTTTGATGCAAGAATCTCAACTGAAAATACATAGCAGTTTTCCTTCTTCTCCCAAAATCATGCTTTCCTACTATTACCCTAGAAGGTAAGGTAACAACACATTTTCGTCTACCTGTGCGTGGTTTTTCGTCTTCTCTGTTACAAAACTCCATAAACTCCCGGATCTCTTCAGGAAAGTCGATTAAGCGATTTACAAAATTTGAAATTTCTTTTGGTATTCCTATCTTCCCTGCCCATTTATTATGAATCTCCCAGCTAGGCATGTTTTACACCTCCAAGTTAAGGGCAATTTCATATAACTTCTGTGATATCTGAAATACTTCGTATATCACTCCGATTTTTTCCACGGCCTCCGAAGATGCATAACAAAATATATGCACTACATTTTAATAACTGTATGGATAACTTAAAGCAGGGCCGGTAGCTCAGAACGGCAGAGCAGCAGGCTCTTAACCTGCCCGCCGAGGGTTCAAATCCCTCCCGGCTCGTTGATTGAACTATGAAACAGGATTATTATGATGTAATTATAGTGGGAGCTGGACCTGCGGGCTTATTTGCTGCAGATGAATTCAAGAAAGAATGGTTAGAGCGTGAGGGTCAGCGGAAAAGGGTTTTGGTGATAGAGAAGGGCAAGGACGTAGAGGAGCGGCGGTGCTTTGTAGAGGAAGTTGGTAACTGTAATCATTGCAAGGACTGTAATATAATGAGTGGCGTGGGCGGTGCTGGGACATGGTCCGATGGCACGTTAAATCTCAGACCTGATATAGGTGGTGACCTTGCGAAATTTTGCGACCATGAAACAGCATGGCAGCTCGTGACGGAAGTGGACAGTGTGTTTCTCGGGTATGGCATGCCGGACGAGCTGTATAAAGGTACTGAGGAGGATATAGAGGAGCTGAAGAGGCGAGCAGCGTCAGTAGGTGCCAGTTTTATAGAAATAAATCAGAGACATATAGGGTCAGATAAAACGAAAGATGTGATAAAATCGTTTAAAACGGATTTGGTCGAGCATGGCATCGAATTTATGCTTAATACGGCTGTTGTTGACCTTCTTGTAGAAGAGGGAAACGAGGAGAGGAAAGGAACAACAGGAACAAAGGTATGCAGAGGCGTGATAACGGAGAAGGGTGATACGATAAGGAGTGGATGTACCCTCGTAGCGCCCGGGAGAGTAGGAGCAGCATGGGTCGGTGAGATGATAAAAAAGCATGGGATTGAAGCAGAATATGCGGGTATAGACGTTGGGGTACGGGTAGAGGTGCCAGCAATAACCATGAATCCGGTGACCAGGATAAACCGTGACCCGAAGTTTCATATCCGAACAAAGCGCTATGACGATTTTGCAAGGACCTTTTGTACCAATGAGCGCGGATTTGTTGTTAAGGAGGACTATGATGATTTTATAGGTGTCAATGGGCATTCATTGAAGAGCAAAAAGTCAGAGAACACTAATTTCGCATTCATTGTGAGAATCGAGCTCACAAAACCGGTGGAAAACACCACGAAATATGGACGCTCAATAGCCAAGTTAGCGACCACGATAGGTGGAGGGAAGCCGATAATACAGCGAATGGGCGACCTGAGACGGGGGAGAAGGTCGACATGGGAGAGAATAGAGCGGAATTTAGTGAGAAATACGCTAACAGATGTTACTCCAGGTGATATCTCCATGGCATTGCCCCACCGAATCACGATGGACATCATCGAAGGCTTGGAGAAACTGAACGAGATTATACCCGGTGTTGCTTCGGATTCAACCTTGCTCTACGCACCGGAGATAAAGTTCTATGCAATGCGGATGACAGTGGATAGGAATATGGAGACCACGGTGAAGAATCTTTTTGCCGCGGGAGACGGTGCAGGCTTATCGCGTGATATTGTTAATGCAGCAGCTACCGGCATACTCGCGGCAAGAGGTGTGATGAAGACCTGCGAGTGAGTGACTTAATCAGTTGAGCTGTGGTACCACGCCATAATCTCAGGAGGAAGTCCAAAGCCATGCTCTTTCAAATTCTTGACCAGCAACAGGGGCAGGGGACTGAGCAGGAAGGCTGCGTGGAGATAAAACTGGCTGGCGGGACTTTTAATGATGATGCTCCCGGTTGATTCGGAGAGGGGTGATTGATTCCCCACAATCGAAAAGATGTTAGCACCCGCTGTGTCATATTCTTTATGCCACGCGAGAAGAGGCTTATTTTCACCACTCCAGGAGACTAATAAGAGAGTATCTCCGAGACGTGGCTTTGGTGCTAATTCTCCTGATAAATAGGCTTGATCGCCCAGAGCTCTCTTCACATGTTGCAATCGGATCACCGTCATCTCAGCCACATTTTTTGCCGGACCCCTTCCGCCAACAGTGGCATGGCCTCGAGTGCTCATTTTCTCTACCAGGCGCTGGTAAACCGTGGAATAAACGTATTGATCATACACACTCCCAACTTCTTCTCACGAATAAGATTTGTTTATACTCTTCTCGTTAAAATCTTTGCTCTTTTTCCATAATTGCTCAATTTAGGCTCTAGTGGTGACCTGCATGATACTCATCACAATACATACCCAAAAATTTAATAACATGATGACAAAAGATATAAAAAAGAAAGCTCATAAAAGTCGATGAAACTGATTACGGTTGGGTTCTTGCTTGTGGTTATAGGAATTCTGGTCATCATCGCAGGGATATTCAGCATGGCTTACCAAGCCTGGAAGATGGGAGGCATGGAAAAGCAAGAAGTGAGAGGCGGCGGTGTCGTTATGATCGGTCCGATACCCATACTATTTGGCACGGACATCGGCGCTTTGAAACTAGTGATGATTTTAGCCATAGTGTTGATGGTAATCGCAGCTCTTCTCATTCTTCTTTCCTTGCGAATGTTGTAGCCTTCTTATGACAAGAAGTTCCAGTCAGATGAAAGATGCCCACGAAATTCATCCCTGTTTTCTGAGCATACTCTACGAATACATCCGCTATTCTCCCACCGGCCTGTCCGTAACCAATAACAAATATCTTCATCTCATCTTTTCACTTTGTCATTTACCATCGAAGGAGAACAAGAGTCTGCCTTTAGCCCAGCTTGGGGGAACGCCATAAATCTATCCGTATATATTTATATCATTTTTATATGGATTTAAAGATTGAGGTCTTCAAATATAGCGGGATTAACTGCATTAGAATAATCAGCCCCTACTATTTTCCTCCTTTACCAATCCTTAAGAACCCCTTCCCAATACGTTGCAACCTTCTCCGTCTTCTCCGCTGCTATCCCGGTATATTTCTCGGCATCGAAAACTATCCCCATCTGTTCGCTCGTGAATTGTTGTAAATACCGTGAAATCTCATCATCCTGCTCGACAAGTTCCTTCAATGGTTTATTCTCCTTATACGCTTGCAAACTCTTTCTTCTGACGTATTCGTGTGCATCAGGATGCCCGTAGTAAGAAAGCAGGATGTATAATGGTTCCGCGATAATGGTATCCTTGGATCGCCCAAAATTCTCCCGCATTCGTTCTCTATCCACTTCTAACCGCTCTGAAATGCTCTTCAGCCTTCGCACACAGTAATCAAAGACTACCAATACCTCCTGCGTATACCGCTGTGATGCGGAGTTCGTAAGGTCTCGTTGATGTTCAGAGATCTGGTCGAGGTGCATCGTTATGATATGCGGCATGAACTTCTTCCACAGGCTCTTCACGCTTTCAAAACCAATCGGGTTCCTTTTGTGCGGCATCGTTGATGACCCCACTTGCTCAGCTTCTACTCGTTCCATCACTTCGCCTATCTCACTTCGTTGGAGATGCCGCATATCATCACAGAAATTGGCCAAGACCGAGAAACTGCTTATAAGAGCGTGAACGAAATCGGACATTGGTTCAGGGGGAACGATCTGCGTGGATATTGCCGCAGGTTTGATCTCAAGCAGAGCAAGCACCTCGCGTTCAAATTCCTCGGGCTCATCAATGAGTAACGAGGTCGCATTATACGCACCGACCGCACCTGAAAATTTACCGACAAGGTTTTCAGTTGCTTCTTTTACCTTTAGTATCTGTGAACCCCATCGGTTTACATAGTACGCAAGTGCGAACCCAAAGGTAACAGGCTCCGCATGTTGTCCGTGTGTGCGCCCTATTTGCAACGTGTCCTTCTCGCGCCGTGCCAGTTTTATCCACGTACGCTCCAATTCGAGCATATCAGGAACAATGACGTTCAGCACGGCATCTTTATACCTGAGCGCATTGGCGGTATCCACTACATCATACGACGTTGCACCAAGATGCACGAATGGTTTCGCCTCATCGCTTACTTTACTCCGTATGACATTAACGAGCGCCCGGATGTCATGCTTTGTCCTCTTCTCCTCTTCATACACCTCTTCTGCTGTTATGCTTGACGTTGCGGCTACTATCTCATCGCACAATTCTTTCTTTATCATGCCCTGCTTCTCAAATACACGTACAACAGCCGTTTCTATCTTCGCTTTATACCTCACGTACGATTCCTCTGAGAGATAAGCCCTCAATTCATCCACCGCATACCGGTAATCAGTAGGAGAGAATGCAGAGAAGTCTATTTCTTCGTTCATTTTCATACTTTTAAACAAAATGGTCGTGTCCCCCTTTTATCGACTCAGAAGAGAAGATGTAACAGAGTATGCTGCACAAATTTTATAATGTCACTCGAACAATATAAAATGCACGTATGTTCTGGCAAAGAGATTGAAAAATAAGATGGCTTACGCTAGACAGACCTATCGCACCCCTGCATATTCCAGATATTCACCTGCTACGGGGGTGGTTTAAACATGAACAACTCTTCTAATGTCCAGATGTGGTCTGTGAGGTTAGCAGCCATTGCGGGTGTTCTTTGTTTCCAACGCCGTCTACCATCCATAATTTCGATTTTTAGTGCATCGTGTGGTTTAACGAGGTTGAACCATGCAAAGAACAAGCACAAATGCATTATCAGCGGGTTTAAACATTTCGAGAAGTCGATTGTCTCCCTGATCAGTCTGCTCACGCCATTTCTGACGGTGAGATTGTTCCGCTCTATGTAAGACGTGTTAATGCTGTTTCCATCCGATTTGAGCACACTGAGCACTTCTTCCTCGTCCCCAAATACAACTCTCTTCTTGACCTCTGCAACCTCATCCCCCTCACGATACTTAACGACCTGCGCATATCTCAGGTCTGGCGGTGGCACTTTCTTTGGATTTGGTGGTCTTCCCCGTCCCTTGTATTCTGGCTGCTCTTCAACGCCGTAGACCTCGACCAGTGCGTTTTTGTATGCG
>DYFG01000037.1 GCA_020725315.1 Nitrosotalea sp. | reverse complement strand
GAACGAAATTCAGAAAACAACATCTTTATAAACTTAAAGTGCGGAATATGGGGTAGATACAACATTATCAAATCTTTGAAGGCTATTTTGCACAGCGGTATCATTGACTGGTATAATTCTAATTGACCTTTGCTCCCTAAACGGACGTGTGAGGACGGGCGGTGGCGTTCCTCGCCGCCAGTTTTGTATTCTATTTAAGTCCTGTCCGGATGGCATCACATCCGTAAGACTGCTCGCGACATCATCTCTTAATTCTTCCACATCTTCCCCGGATAAAGCCAACTCATTAAGATAGAAAATTATTCCTGCAGCTATAGGTCGTGATTGCGGTTGTTGAGACCTAAGCCAAGTATAGGTAAGTATCTGCCATTCATGATGTTGCCAGAGACGGCTATTAGTAGCAGGTCTTCTCATACCTTTATAATCAATGATAATTTCATACTCTTGTGAAGCGAGATTATTTATTATTTGGCTCACTTCCGTATGCTGATGAATATAGTGAAGAATTAAATTTCCCGGTGGCGCATTGATAAGGTTAACAGAGCTTATTACGTCTATAACGCCTGTAACTCCGTAATAGTTAGACCTGCTAATATTGGGTTGATAGTTTGGCATGTCTCTGCTACCCTTAAGTCTCACTTCGGCTTCTGCAATAAGTGGAAATAGGTGTTGTCCCCAAGTATTGATTGCTGACTCAGTTCTCTGACTCGCAATAAGTTGATGTTGACGAGGTGGATTTCTAGTATAGCAGGTGCATTGTCGGCTTTGGGTCAATCCGTATGCGCAAAAAAGACCGAATGGAGCATACAGACCTCTTGCCTCTAGTCTCCTTTCAACTTCAAGTTCGATATCGCGTACGTCAGGATCCCAATTCCATGGAAAACGCTGTTCCGAGGTTTCATCTTGCCATCTACGATATGCTTCTTCCATAACACTGTGTATGAATTCTCCAAACCATAGCTGAACAGGTGTAGAGGGAGGGAGAGAGCCCTTATTGTGGTATCTATATTGCAACCCGCAGGTAAGATATGCTAGTAGGTCGCCAGTTAAACTATACTCAGGGATTATGTATGGTCTCGGTCTAACAGACAATGACATATTTTTTCCTCCTAAATATGCACCAAATTGGTTAACCTCCTCCAATACCAGCTTCCATTTCTATCCCATCCTGTGGCGATGTTGGGAATACCACTTCTTACAGAGTTTAAACCAACTAATAATAGGACATCTTGGGCCCTACTAAAGGCTACAAAATAATGTCTTATTAAATCATCGAATGCTCTATCTAAACTTGATCTTGAAGATTGTCCTAAGGGGGAGTGCTTTCTTAATTCATCTTCCATATTCAGGCTTTTTACACCATCCACTCTTCCTATATTGTTTAGCCGTGGAAAGCGTTTAAATGCTTGCTTCCAATGATCATATCTAAAGTCACTTCCTACATCCACTATCACCAGAGGAAACTCTAATCCTTTTGCCTGATGAATTGACATGATGTTTATTCTGTCGCTTGGTAAAGTTTCAAGAAGGTCTTCATCAATTTCGATTGCACCAGTTGCAAGTGGCATAAATATATTCCAAAGTGCTTCTCTTATTGAAGCTTGCTCTAACCTACTATTAGGATTACTAGGGTCAAAGATTATTTCAGCACCAAAGTTACCAAACAATGCACTTTGACTGATTGCCCGAGTTATTGCCTCTAGATACACTAAACCTTCTATATCATTTTGCATAGGAGGTATCCATGTGACCAACTTGTAAACCAGATCTAGCAATGGTACTTCCTCTCTGGTCTGCATTCTTCTACGTAAGGGGGTTCTGCGCTGCCACGCATTGACGAATTGTCTAAGATTGATTGGAGCGGTGGGAGATGGATTACTATTTACAAGGTTCGTAGCCTCGGCACGCCAAGCATTAAAGATAGTTACCGCTGCTTGAGGCAATGTCACTATGCTATTTTGGATGTTGCTATCAGGATCTATACACTCCAAAATTAAACCGCATAATCTTTGAACTTCTGGGATTCTCTCTAAATTTTGACCTCTTGGATTAAAAACTTGAATTGGTGGGCTCATGCGCCTCAACTCATCATCCAAAAGTAAAGGAAGTCTTGGATTACCATTAGAAGCCAACTCTCGTGGTGAACTGCACAACATAGCAACGTCCGTTGGTGAGCCACCTTGAGGACTAATTCGTATTGTATAACGGTTACCTTGATGCCTTATTTGAAATCCCCCCCTATGAACTACTCTATGAACAAATTGCGCTAGCTCGTGGGCAAGGGTGCCAACATCGTCCCGGAACATTCCTAAAACTGGATAATTAATATAACGTTGGGGTGTTGTTGGGCGTGATGCTCTAATCCGGGGTTTACCTGTCACTCTGGCGTTTTGAAATCACGTATCTAAGGTAACAAAATCATTTACAAAACGTACAATATTCGGCGTAGAGCGGTAGTTTTGAGAGAGATACACAGTCACAGGGCTTATCACCAAGTGATTATTGACTCTATTTGGAAATGCTTGAAAAAGATCGACTGTTGCACCACGAAAACGATAGAGAGATTGGTCATCATCACCAACAACTGTGATGCTGCCTCCATTTTGTAATGCTGCTCTCGCAAGCTCAAAATAGATTTGTTCTTGAAGTAAGTTTGTGTCCTGATATTCGTCAACCAAAATGAATCTTATATTTTGAAGAAAATTATTCAACACGCCTGCTCGAAGCCGTTCAAGGAATTCTATCTCCAGTCTCGCAAAATCGAAAAGAAGGCGACTTTGTAATTCTTGGTTATAATCATCTATAGCATCGCACGCCACCCCAATACCTGGGTGGTTACTCAGACTCCTGAAGCGATTAACATTTACTTTGTCATGAAAGAACCTATCTTTTATCTCCCTTAGCGTAGCACTCATCTCACCAACGTTAACCACCAAAGGCAGATCCACTTAATTGGATGATATAATCTCTGAGAACCGGATTATTGTGTCTACCGTGCCCAAAAAGCCCAACCCTTATCATCAATGCATTTGAGACAAAATCCTCAATGACTACTGGTGGTGGTGGAGTGCCTGGAGCACGGTACTCTCCTAATTTTTCCTCCGAGATACTGTCCAAAGTCCCCGTAATTATTCTGTTGAAATCTAATCTTTGTAGTTGATTCCTAACGGGATAGTAAGATGAATTATTTATAAATGCACGTCTCAGTTGGTCTCCCCATCCAAGAACCCTTGATCTCAGTTCAGCGGCAGCCTTTCGTGTAAAAGTTGTAACTAAAATATTTAAGGGATTTATGTCGTCCACAAAAATTAATTTCAGAACCCTCAGGGTAATTACTGTTGTCTTTCCACTGCCTGGCCCAGAGACTATGAATAAAGAGTGATTTGGAGGGGCTTGTATAGCAGCGTTTTGGTCAGGGTTACTTTGTCTTCTAATGTCTCTACCTAGTTGAGTAAAAACAGTATTTTGAAAGTCATTCCAAGTAATCATAATTTACCACCATTTTCCAACTCGATTCTACGCAACCATCTTTTAAGTTGATTTAATCTTTCTCCGATTTGCCCTCTTGCCCAGTAAACATCGTAATCGTTAAGAATTTTGTTGCTGTTTTCTAACGCAAGCGTGTATGTTTTACCAAGATTTATGAATATCTCGTCGTAACCGTTATTTTCTAGTACTTTCTCTAATTTAAGTTTAACTCCTTCCGCTAACTCTTTCGCCCTCTGAGCACTCATTACTTGGTCATAAGAAGAAATATTGTCACAAGCATTAATTAAGCCGTATTTTGCCGATAGAATTAAAATATTTAAGTTCATCAACCCGCTCTTTCTAACCATCCTATAAAATGGGCCATCATATAATTCTATGGCGCGTGCCTCAGAGATTCTCTTCTTACGTTTGGAGCATGGCAATATAAGCAGATACCTTTTATCTTTGTTTATTGTTTTTTCGTTCATTTTCTCGCACCGCCAAGCAAAATGTCGCCTAACTTCGGTATATCCGACATTAATGTCGTATATCATTCCAAATTGGGATGATATCCGAAACTTACTTCGTATATACCTCCTTTCAGCTGACTGCTGACCTTCATCTCCTTCAACCTCATTTTCAATATACGAATTCTTCGTTTTTAAATCTAACGGGCTTTTTATCTTACTCAGATCTTCATAGGTTTCGAAAGTACTGAAGCAAGCATCTCACTCAACGACCTTCTTTCTCCTTTATGCTTTCTTCTTTACCATATCCGTGCAGCATTTCTCGCCAGCTCCCCGGCATCTTTTGCGTCTCGAAGTATAGTTTCATCCAACACCAAATATGCGGCTCGTTTGTTGAAATAGGGCGCCCCCTTCCGTGAAAATAGGGTTAGAATCTTTCCTCTCTGCCGCACGTCAACACCCTCGCACGGCTCATGGCTTCTTATCAACGTCTTCACGCCTACCGCACGAAAAACCGCATCGGTGATATCCTCACCAAACATCCTGCCCGCACCCCGCAGCGAACTAAAATAGCCCTTGCCCTCAATCGGGTCGCTCCAGAGTATCTCCTCAAAGGTGCTCGACGAGGGATGCGTTTCACGTGCATACGCAATATCCTCACTAGAAGTCACCGTGGCAGACACCCCACCGTGCACCATCAGATAGCTGCCGGTGACCACTACAGCATACGGTAAATACTCCCAAAGTTCTCTTATGCGGTTGTACAACTCCCTCCCCCGAGCTCCATATTTGCTCGTAAAGAATAACAGGAGGTCATGGGGCATGACCGGCATGTCCGGCGGGCCTTCATGATTACCTCTTAGCAGAATTAATTTTTCCCCAATCCCCGCTAATGCCTTGAGCGTCAAAAGGAGATAGTAAACTTCAACACTTTCCTCGCTCCTGTCGCCATAATCACCAAGAAAGATAATTCTATCAGCGGTTTCCACATCCGTATCCCTCAATACGTGAACAAGGCTTTCGATATCACCGTGTATATCGCCTATAACGGCAACCTTCCTCACTGCCTGGGGAGCTATGCGAACCAATCCGCTTCCTGCTCGTAACCCGTTCTCGCGCTTTAACACCTCCCTTGCTTCATTAATCAGTGCTGAGAACTCCTCCACACGCGCCTCAAACGCCTTCTTCACCCACTCCTCAACTTCCGCATGCATAGTTATAGTTTGTATTTGGACCTGGATTTTTTACCGGGTCATTCGTACAGATAATATTCTTTTTAGCTGAGAAGGTGTTTTATATCTATGTTCAAACCGAGATTACAACGACAGCCGAAAGCCCAAGCCCGCACTCAGTTACTCTTATTTTCCACGATCTTCTTCCTTTTCAGCATATTCATAGGCGCTTTCATCACCGTCCATCCACTCTACCTGAAGCAATTCCTCGGAAAAGCGGAATTGGTTGGGCTCATTGCCGCGCTCGCTTCGTTTGCCGGGCTGGCATTCAGTCTTCCAGTTGGTGTTCTTTCTGATAAAATCGGAAAGAAACGATTGTTAATCGTTTCGTTTCTCCTCATCTCGGGCGTGCTTTTCGCATTCTTCAGGAATACCAGCCTTTATGCATTAATAGGGTTGCAAATAGCATTTGGTATCGCCATGGCCCCGGCCTGGGTTATCAGTGAGGCTGTTATTAAGGATATATCGCCTATCGGAAGGAGGGGCGAGTTCAGATCTTTTTACGGTACCTTTGCAAATGCAGGTATATTTATAGGACCCTTAATTGGCGGCTTATTGGCAGAGCGATTCGAAATAAGAACTCCTTACATCTTCTCGGCTCTTCTGCTCCTCGCATCGTTGCTGTTAGTCCTCAAATTAAAAGATAATAACCGTGATAGTAATAGTAATAGAAACAGCACGAGAAACGGAATAGGTAAGGATGATCTGTTAATATTACTCAGGGAGTTCAATCAGCAGCGAGAACTTAAAGTTCTGGCTCTCTGCACCGTATCACTCTTTTTCTGGTATTCAGCCAAATGGGTATTCGGTCCCTTATTTCTTCGCAACCTGGGTTATAACCCATTCGTAATCGGACTCTGGTTAGGTATCTCTGCCGCTCCTTTCTTGCTCTTCCAGATACCGCTTGGTAAGTTGGGTGATAGAATTGGAAAAAGTAAAATGATCTATCTCGGGTTCTTAATTTCCACCCTCTTTATCATACCCTTAGGATTTCTGAAGTTACTTCCAGGTCTCTTAGCAACGATATTTATTATATCCCTCGGCACTACCTTTGCCGAACCGTTAATAGAGGCACGGGTAACGGATATTGTGCCGCGGGAAAGATATGGCGCTTATTCCGGTATCTTTGAATTCGCAAAGACCTCAGGATTCCTGATAGGGCCGGTAAGTACGTCGATCTTTGTTTACCTGTTTGGAATCTCCTTCTCCTTCATACCCACGGTCATCATCTTTATCCTGACCTTAGCACTTTTTCTGTACAATGGCCTGGTGAATTGGGGTGATAAAGTGAGCAAGGATAGGGTCGTTACGGATTTTTTGTAATATGCTGATTAATATTCTGATTATATGTAACAACCATTATAAGGAATGTAACTCGAAGATATACTTAACAGTAAATTGGTAAAGGGGTGATTATATGGATATGGGAAAATTGATGGAGAAGATCATACCGGGTTATGACTATCGAGTAAAGAAGAACAGACTCAATTCAGACCGTGCGGTAAGAGACAAACTTTCAAGGGAATTGAAAAAGTCGTATAATACGTTGAAAGAGGTTAGCGATTTAGCTTATAAGGACGGAAGGAGGGAGGTAGTAGAGCATATCAAAGACATTCTCAATACCTTAGACCTGTTCAGAAACGAAATAGATAATGCCTCTTTTTGACTATCGCCCTTATTTAAGCAGGATAAGGTATCGGATGAGGTAGTGGATAGAATGGTGGAATTTGATAAAGAGTTATTAAGCGAGTTAGAAATAATAACGAAGGCGGCAGACCTCGTGTATGACCATGTGCTCAAGGGCGAGACTTCGGACATTATTCTACAGGTAAGAACAGTGAAGCGGAGCTTAGACAACTTGAGGAACATCTTCCTATACAGAACGGACTTCCTCATAAAGAATATGGCGCAGGGGGTGTAGTCCGCATGGAGAAGCAGCCCTTGTTTTTCAAAGATACCGGCACGATGGGTGATGTGCTTGGAGAGGCGCAACGACTTTTAGAAGAGACAAGAGCTCTTGAGGAGAACATAAAATCACAGAGAGAGTCCATAGATGAATACCGGGAACACGTTGAGGATATTAGATACCGACAAGCCATAAAGGAATTGATTGGCGAAGGCGTTGAGGAGGTGAAAAGCGTCGTCGCAGCTATGGTGAATGAATGGAAGCAGAAGAAGCTTCAGATGAAGAAACGCGAAGAAGAAATTGCGATGCAGCAGCAAGCGATTTTAGAGCGTGAACAGAAGCTTGAAAGCAGAATAAAGGAATTTGAAGCTGAGCAGCGAGAACGCATGAGTAATGAATTACAGACCATCGCGCAGTTATCCGAAAATGTGAAGGAGCAGATGGAGGAGTTGGAAAAGACGAAAAATGCGATTGATAACGTTCTGGCAGAAGATGCAGAGAAGATACGGGATAGCGTGCTCACGCAGGAGGATGTTGAGTTCGTGCGGTTGAATTATTTCTTCCTATTGCAATCGCGTCTCGCGAGTCAAGGCGTGGTCAATCCACTAACGGAAGAGGAATACGATAAAGAGGCTTGGAAGATTGATATTGAGAAAGAGGGAATAACTGCGAAGATTACAAAAGGGGTAATTCGTGAACGCGTTTCTGTTGGGTTCAACATTAAATTCATCGTTCCAGAAGATGAAGAATGTTTTATTTACCGAAAAATAGGAAAAGAAGTCTCTGATATGATTACCGGGTTTATACAAGCAGGTGAAGGTGAGAAGAATTCGTTTGGTGCTTTGGTTCTGGTATCACCTACAGGATGGACCGAATGGATTATTGATAAGGTAGAAAATATCAGGAACGTGAACAAAAGCGTTTATCTCGTGGATTTAAGCGAAAGAAAGGTGTTTTTCAACGAGAGCGATAAGAAGACGAAGCAGTTTGCGGAGTGGTTCGTGCCTGTTTCGATGGAGGAGGAGATTGAGAATATGATTAGTGAGCTCGAAGAAGATGTAAAAGAGGGCGTGCTACAGTTCAGGGCTGATAAGGTTGCATCGAAATATCAGGTGCCGAGGAAGGTAGTGGTGGGTGCATTCAGGGAGATGGTGGAAGATGGAAAAGGGGAGATCATAACACCGGAAGAGGGTGCGAAGGATGTTTTGTTGCTGGTGAGGTGAAAAATGGAACTGTGGGAACAGGCAATAGAATACAAGGAAAGAGCACTTAAAGAACGGAATAAAGAGGTTGTAATCGAGTTGTATGACAAGGCGGTTTCACTCTGGCATCAGATGGCGGAGCAGGATAAAACAGAAAGAGCAAGATACATGCTCTCAGCCAGTTCGTTCAGGATGGAAGCTGCGGAAATCGCCAAAGCACAAGGTTACACTGCTTCGTATCATAGCAGGATTGGTCTTGCACATACAGATAAGGCATTCTATCCTTATTATCTTGCATGGGCGTCTGATGCGGTTGGTGACCTGGACGATGCGCTTTCTGGCTACAAGGAGGCGCTATCCATTCTCAAAACTGCGTTTGAACATTTCAACAAGTCTCTGCAAATAGAGTTCAGTAGGGAGAGGAAAGCTAATCGAAAAGCATGCCTTGAGTACATGAAATGGTGCCGAGCAGGTATTCAAGCTGTTAAGTTTAAAATGCGGGTTGTGAGGTGAAAAATAGGAGGTGATAGAAAGATGTTTGGTAAAATAAGCGTATGGCAAAGGAACCCGAACGACTTTGCAGAGCGAATCGAGGTCAGTGACATAAAAGGGTTTTTTAGCAAGAAAATAACCGTTACATCAGGAACGAAGGCGATATTCTTGCAAGGAGGGAGATTCTTCGGAGAGTTACCACCCGGAACATACACCGTTGGCGGGCTTATCCAGGTGATAAAGACGCTGAACCTTGCGGAAAAGGCGACCGTAATATTAGTGGACGACTCAGATGTTGGGCTCTACTTCAACATTGGAGGACTGAGAACAAAAGAGAACTTTGATGCGGGTGTGAAGGGGAAGATAGTTGTGAATGTTGAGGATCCGATACTATTCTTCAATAATCTTATGAAAGGCAGGGAGCACATAACGACGGCAGACGTTGAAGCTATGCTGAGGAATGAAATGCTGAATTTACTGCAATCAAAGGTCAAGCAGTATTCGTTCGAGGATTTGTACGGTAATTTAGACTTGAAAAAAGAGCTTGAACAGGACTTTGAACATCTACTGAATACAACACTGAGCAGAGTTTGTCTTAAACTCGTGTATATGCCGTATTTTGACTACGACGAAAGTTATTGGAAGGATTTGATTGAAAAAAGGGCTTATATTGGGAAGGAAGGCGCGAAGCTTGGCTTAGAGGAGCGAGTAGAGGGTCTTGAGGATGAGCGACTCGAACTCAAGAAGCGGATGCGTGCACGGCTCACCGATGATAAGATGGACGAATTCAAGAATGTAGAAGACCTTGAGAAGTTTTTGCACGAGCTTGACAGGGATAAAGTCATAAGAGAGAACGAGATGAACGAGCTCAAACGGATATTTGAGGATAATCAAGAGGATAGAGCATTTGCACGGAGGTTGATGCTGAGACGAGTTGAACAGCGGCACGAACTGGAGATGGATATGGAACGGCATTTACATGAACTTGAGAAAGAGCGGAAAGAAGACGAGGAGGATGCAAGAGCTGCAAGAGAAGGCATCGAACTGCTAAAAGCGATGAAAGCAGTAAAACGTGAGGACGTGGCTGGCTATCAAGAACTTGGGCTTGAGAGGATGAAGATAGAGGCGGAGTTAGAAGAAGAGAGGGTTAAGGCACGCTCAGCCGCTACCGATGAGGCGCTCATATCTATGGTAGAGGGTAAACAGGCAGAATATCTCAGCGAATTGGCGAGAATGAAATTAGCTACTGGTCTTACAGACGAGCAGATACTCGCGCTCGGTGCAAGGGACAGCGTTGCAATTGCCGAGGCGTTCAAAGAGAGATACAAATCGAAGAGCGCTGAGGAGATTATGAAGATATACGAGGATAGGCTTGGCGATAAGGAGGCACTTGCACGGACTACACAGGAGATTGCGGATAAAGGCGGGGATAGAATAGAACGTATGGCTGCGAAGGCACTTGAACAGATGGGGACTACGGCTGCTACGAGGGCGCGGGATGCAGAACCCGGAGGCACAACGGTTGTCACGGGCGGAGGATATGGACAACCTGTGGTAATAGGCGGGGGTGCACAACCAGTCCCACCTGTTTATGAAGTGAAGAAGGTTATCATCTGCCCAGGATGTAATGCTGAACTGCCAGTTGGCACGAGGTTCTGCACGAACTGCGGAACGGCGATTGGGCGCAAGGAGTAATCCTATCTATGGATAGCGAACTCATCCATCAGCATCTGGAATGGGTGAAATCAATTGAAGAGAATTACAAATACCTATTGCGGCTCTACGAATTTCATACCTTCGAGGAGGATACTCAGGATTGCGGAGATGGTCGAATAAGTCAAGAAAGGTTCGAGAGACGCGGTTGTGCATCCTGTAATAATGGAACGATTGGGTCTGCGAAAGATTGACCACGCGAGAATCGTGTTTGATGAGCAGAAGCAGATTGTAACAGTTCAACCGCTGGGTGTCAATGATGACATGGATGTGATAAGGATTAATAAAACGGTGAGGGATGTGTTGTGTGTGAAGGTTGGAGATAGGGTTAAACTTGAACGTGCATCCATGGATATTATGTCATGAGGAACAGCACGAAACAATGATCAAGATATTGGGAGGAAAAAGCAAATGAGATACTTTAAGCAAGTCTCGGATCGGAGAGAATAAAGTTGCAACTACGTAAGAAATGGTAAGAATGTATGAGTATTGGAATGAATAAAAGAGCATCAGGGGAGTGGCTCAGGTTAGCTGAAAAAGCTGAAGAAGTGACGAAGACAATTGGGATAATTACAATCTTATTTCTTTTAATTAGCGTAGCTCAGGCAGAGGGAACACAAGAAGACTACGGGCTTCTATGGAGCTATGAGACAGGTGGTTTGGTTAATAGTGTCTCAGTCTCTTCTGATGGCTCTTATATAGCAGCTGGGTCTGATGATACTAAAGTTTACTTCTTCAACAGAGAGGGAAAGCTTATTTGGGGCTATAAGACAGGCTATCCGGTTTGTAGTGTCTCAGTCTCTTCTGATGGCTCTTATATAGCAGCTGGGTCTATGGATTACAATGTTTACTACTTCAACAGAGAGGGAAAGCTTATTTGGAGCTATGAGACAGGCGATCAGGTTTGGGGTGTCTCAGTCTCTTCTGATGGCTCTTATATAGCAGCTGGGTCTAGGGATAACAATACTTACTTCTTCAACAGAGAAGGAAAGCTTATTTGGAGCTATAAGACAGGTAAAGATGTTAAAAGTGTCTCTGTCTCTTCTGATGGCTCTTATATAGCAGCAGGATCTGGTGATAATAATGTTTACTTTTTCGACAATCTTAAAGTTTTTGCCGAGGATGGTATAAGAGAGGCAAAGAAAACAATAGAATCAGAGAAAGCCAAAGGCTTTAACATGGCTAAAGCGGAGGCTTTACTTTTTCAGGCAGAACAGGCTTTAAGCACCGGGAAATATGAGATAGCAAAAGAGCTTGTAAATCAAGCTATGAGCATTGCTATTGATATAGATGGCGACGGTGTGCTAAACAGCTTTGACTTTGCTCCAACAATTAATAATAACTACATTTATATCGGTGGAGTGGTGCTCATTGCTGCCTTTACAGGCGCTGGATTTGTAGTTAGAAGAAATAAGAAGAAGCGGAAGGAATATCTGGTGTTAAAGACCAGATACGAGCAATTGAAAGAGGAAGGCTATAAAGGAGATGATAAACTGGAGGAGATGCTGAAATGAAAGACCTATCCCTCATAGAACGGAAACTTGTAGAGTATGAAAATAGGGTCCAGCGATTAAAGCAACTCGAGAGGGAACTAAACTCTTTGAACACGGAAGGACTCGAATCCGAAGCAAATGCAATAAGATCAAAGCTGAAAGACCCGAAGAAGGTGGAAGAAGTGGAGAGAGACATTGCCACACTGAGAGTCAAGATAGGGGAGCGTGAGGAATGGAAAAAGACAACTCCTGGATTATTTGATACCGCACAGAGACTCGCAACTGAAGCAACAAGATTATTCGAAGTAAAAGATTATGAGAAATCGATTGGAAAATACCAGGAATCATTGAGAAAATTCATAGAAGCAAGAAGCGGTGCAGAAGGGCTTAAGGATGAAGGGCTTGTAAAAGCGATTGAAAAGAACATTTATAATGTGAAGAAGAGCATAATCGCAGGTAAAAATGCGATCGGCATCTCTTTATCGGAAGATGCAAAGAAAACATTTGATAGGGGAAGCTACGAAGATGCTATTTCCGCTTACAGCCCATATTCCGCACTTTAAGTTTATAAAGATGTTGTTTTCTGAATTTCGTTCA
>DYFG01000249.1 GCA_020725315.1 Nitrosotalea sp. | reverse complement strand
GTTAAAAATTTATGCTCATCAAGTAATCCAAATAGTCCGTACTAAGCGAGGCTGTGAACCTTTTTGCTTTCAAGCTCCTTTTTGCAAATCTTTCCTTATCCTTCTTGACTACATTCAGGGCAAGCCTTCTCAATAAGGCTAGATTTTCAGGAGCCTTCCCGGTCCTTGTCCTGCTTGCATCTTCTCGAAAAGTTACATCCAGGCTCCAATGTGTACTTTCTATCCCCCAATGAATCCTGACCGCATCGGCATAGTCCTTAACAACATCTACACTGCCAAAATGAAATTGTCGTTCTTCTGTCTGTTTATCATCTATTTGTACTTTCCTTATAACCATGCCGATTCCCATCATTTTTACCCAGTCTTTTCTGGCATCCATCCACTTGATGTCGGTTGAATAATAATATAGCCGTTCTTCAATTCTTCCATGTCCTTTTTCCAGCGTCCTGTAAGACTGGATCTTTTCATCCTTAAATCCATCGCTTTCAGCGTCTTTAAAGTAGTCTACCACTTCATTATAGAGTGTCTCATGGTTCCCTTTGAGTGCAACCACATAGTCTGCTTTCTTTTCTTTGACTATTTTTTCTACGGTTTTTTTCTGGGTGTTCATGGCATCAACCGTTACGATGCATCCCTTAATAAACAGCATATCCAGCAGTTCCGGCACTGCCGTAATCTCATTGCTTTTTTCGTCTGTTTTTACCTGCCCCAAAACCATCTTGTTGCTGCTGCACCAGGCGTTTACAATATGAATCGGCTTCTTGCCTTTCTTGTTATCTCCTGTCCCACAAGCCGTTTTACCATCTATCGCTACGATGGTTCCTTTGCTCATTTCGGTTACATCTTTCATCCATTCGGTAAAACACTTGGCAAATTGTTTCGGGTCGATTACATCGCATACCCTTTCATATGTGTACTGGGAAGGGATGCCATTGGGTAGTTCAAGATACTTCCTTAACCATTCCTCTCTTTCTCTTGCCCAGATTTCTATTTCCTGCCACTCGTTACAATTACTTATGGTTGCCACAACCACGATGAACAGAACATCAATTAATTTATGCTTGACTTTTTCATCCTGCCTGGGGTCATAAATGGTTATAAAATAGTTAAAAAAGCTTCCTTCATATTGCTTATCGCTCATACTCTTTACCTCCATTCAGGTAGGTACATTTCTGAGCAATATCATACATGAAAAAATGTTAACTGTCTAGTTTATTATTACCATTTTTTCCATTTATTAACTTCATGCTTTTGCCGTG
>DYFG01000248.1 GCA_020725315.1 Nitrosotalea sp. | reverse complement strand
GGTCTTGTTCGCCTCCACGTAGAGCGTGTATGTGCCGACAGTCATGCCCGTAGTGGTTATTGTCATAGAAGCAACCCCAGTTATATTATCAACGGGCCAATCTAAGAGACTTGTGCCTCCTACTGTCTTTATTTGCACGCCATCAGGATCTTTGAGGATGAAATCCACAGTACTGGTAATTGGTGCATAACTGTAAGCAGCGGTGGTAGAGTTGATTTTATGCATATTAGTCGTGGCATTGAAGCTTATAGAATCTCTTTTTGCCACGCTTGTTACTTTTTCACCTGCTACTCTCGTTTCTACCGTCAGGCTTGGTATGAGGAAGGTAACCTCAGTAAGAGTAGGAAAGGTAGTATTCCTAACTGTTAAGTAATAATTGGCTTGGATCAATTTATCCTTGTCAATGGATGAATCATAGTACATGCTCAAGTCTATTATTGTGCTATTTTTCGCTACAGTACCAACAGTCTCCGTGGGGCCTTTCAATTGACCACTATCAAGAAGGCAGCCAGTTGCATTGACAATAGTTAGGTTTGTCTCGCCAATAATAGCAGTGGTATTACCAGTGCCACCAAAAGGTCGGCCGATAGCAGGATCAGCACCTGCGCTTGCCGTCGGCACCATCGCAGCGAGAGAAGCGAGCATAATCGTGGCCATTGCAATCCCTATTATCGCTTTCTTCTTTCCGTTCATCTTTTCTCGTTTTCACCTCCTAACTTTTTCGAATAGAAAAGGGGGTATATAAAGTTTGTGGTTCAATGTGGGGAATAGCCAAAAGGCAGTAGGGAATGGGGCACTGGACCCTCTTACCTATTCCCTTTTCGCTATTGCCTATCCTTTGCCTATTCCCTATCTCGCTATTGCCTGCTTCCGCCTTCACCTTCATACTCCCTTTCCTCTTTCTTACCTATTCTTTACCCCCTATATATAGCTTATGCTTTTCGGTTTCGGTTCGCATTTATATGGCGCTCTCACCGCAGCGCTCTCATCCGAAAGAGATGAGCGTGATATGTTTATTCCCTTCTTTCTCCTCATTTTGTATCTATTCACCTTTTTTAAGTTAATTTGCTGAGGATATACTCTTTTCCGCGGGTGAAGAAGTCTTTTTTCTGGATTTTCATCGTTCCTATCACGCTCATCATGACATCCCTGTTTTTAGCACCCTTTTTGGTTCTGAAGCATCCCCATATCTTCCTTTGTCGCACACCCGGTCTTAGAGCACGCTCAGCGACATTGTTCGTAGGATCAACTCCGGGAACGAGTA
>DYFG01000247.1 GCA_020725315.1 Nitrosotalea sp. | reverse complement strand
TTCTGCGGTTTGAATTCGAGAGCGAGGATGAGTTCAAAAAGCGGAAATCTTTTTTGTCCGCAGGATAAGGCAATGCAACAATTGATGTTAACCTCCTATAATAAAAACCTTCTCTTTTTGCTTCTTCCCCCTCAAATAGTCCCCGAACATCAATCAACACAGGTTTATCATTTGTCATCTTGGTTAAATCTTCTAATTTCATTTGCCTGAACGCACTGTGAGCCACCGCCAAAATAACACAATCTACCTTTTTATTAAACTCGTCCAAAGCCTTCACACCAAACGCTTCTATTTCTTCCTTACTTAACAAGGGATCATAACCATAAACATCAACCCCAAACTCCTTAAGCTCTTTCACCATCTCTCTTACGGGTGATTCTCTTGTATCCGGCACGTTCTCCTTATACGTTAAGCCCATAATAAACCTTTCTTTTGTAAAGAAAGCTTTACCAAAGAAACTATTATTTCTGCGAAGCGTTTTTGATAAAACTTTTCTTAAAAGTTTTGTAAAGGTTTTTGCTTGCAAAAAAGTTTGTAATCGTTTATCGCTCTTCCTGCTAAGATTACTTGGGGATGATAACCCAGCTCTTTCGCTTTATACACCAGGTAATAAGGATCCACGGGGATGCAGTGTCCACCAACCAAACCTGGCTTGTACGGATGAAAATTCCATTTTGTTCTCGCTGCTTCCAATATTGATCTTGTATCTAAACCCATCTTATGGAATATCATCGCTAATTCGTTCATCAAAGCGATATTTAAGTCACGCTGTATATTCTCGATAACCTTTGCCGCTTCTGCGGTCTTTATGTCCTTCACTTTGTAGGTATTCGTTATCAAACCGTAAAGCTTTTCCAAGGTCTCTATCGCCTCCTCATCCATTCCTGCCACTACTTTTGTTACCTTATCTATTGTATGCTCCGCATCGCCTGGATTTATCCGCTCCGGCGAATAACCGAGCTTAAAATCTATACCGCATCTCAGTCCTGATTCTCTTTCCAGTATCGGCTTGACAACTTCTTCAGTAACGCCAAGATAAACAGTTGATTCTAAAACTACGATACTACCCTTTTTCAGATTCTTTCCCACGGTTTCAGCCGCAGATTTTACGTATGACAAATCCGGCTCCATCGATTTCGTTACTGGTGTAGGAACTGCGATTAACAGAAAATCAGCTTGTTCAATCAAAGAAGGGTCTGTTGTGTAAATAATGTTGTTATTACCTAAGTTTCAGACTTTATATACCCCACCCCCAGCACATCCATAATTTCCCTTTGTTC
>DYFG01000036.1 GCA_020725315.1 Nitrosotalea sp. | reverse complement strand
TACATCCAGCCTTTAACTTGGTTATATCCCTGCTCCGCGATGCGTATTCTGATAAAAGCTGTCCGATGGAAATAAGCGACCATGCTACCAGTCCAAGCAGTATAATAATTACAGGGTAGAGTAGCGAATTCGAGATCATGAACATTGCTCCGATTATTCCAGAAGATACGTCCATTTTTTGCCTCCTTTTTCCTTATCCTTTTCTCTTTTTATACTTATCCATCAAGAATCCAAGCCCTATAAGAAGGGTCATTATTAAGAATGAAAGAAATACCTTCTGATAATCTATGGAGAACTCAGGGACTGGAATGCTTTGAGCCTGAATATATGCAGGGATTATTAAAGGTGATAAGAGGTAAAATAGACCGAATAATAACATAACCGTTCCAAGTGTAGAAGGGGTTTTGATTTTAAAAGCACCTGCGATTGAAGAGAATAGAGAGGAGAAGAAGCAGATACCGATAAAGAAGATCAAACCTACTATGGTGCCTATCCACAGGTTGCTGATCTCGGTGAGCTGCGATAGCATCGAGCAAGAAAGGAATGTAGCTGTCAAACATACAGGGCAGGGGATAGATAGCCATAGGAAAGTCTTCCTCGAGAGGTCATTACCACGAGAAAGCCATTCCTTCTTCGTTTTTATACCGAAATACACGAGCCCAGATGCGATGATCAGATGCATTGTAACACCGGTTGCAAGTATATTTTGCGTTATATCCAAAGCGAGAACACCCACTAAGCAGCTAAGGATGATAGAGGCGCTGAAATAAATAAAAGCTATGTAAACAATCTCTCTTCTCTTCAGGTTGGTGAGACCACAGCCTAATCCTGTCTTTAATGCCAGGATTGCTACACCTATAAGCACACCCACTGTAATGAGGGCACTTATCTCAGCTATTTCCACTCACCTCCTTTTATCTCCGAAATCATTCCTTTTCCATCTTGTTAATGGGTGTATTAGGTACATCATATTTTATCCCCTATCTCTCTTGCCCCTACCCCGCAACCTCCTTTGATGTTCCCTCTCGCTCAATCTATATTCAGAAATATCAAGTAGCCAGTTCCCATCCTTTAATACTTTATGAGATTTTATTATCTCCACTCTTCTCTGAAATATCGGACCATCGATTACAAAAGTATGATATTCGCCATGTTCGCCACAGGGATGAATTCCTTCTGGCAGGTCTTTGATGAATTGCTCATCCAATTCCCTACCTAACCACTCTCCATCGAAGAAATCGGCTTTAACTTTTATAACCACCGCTTTAAATCCCGCATTGACAAATTCTTTCAAGACCTCCAGGGGGTCTTTTCCCCATAAGGGTTCTATTGACGCCACATCTACTTCCGAACAAACTCTATCCACCCAGTCTTTGTGTTCTTGCAGGTCAATATCGCCAAATACACCCCCCTTTACTCCTCCTTTTTTTAATTCTTCCACTGCTTTCTTAAATTTATCCTCGTATCCTTCCCACGAACTCTTAACCTGGATTATGGGTATTCCTATTGCCCTTGCCTGTAAGGCTATCAAATCAGAGCTGAGCCCGTGAGCCCTTGATCTCTTTCCGTCTTCGGATATAAAATTAAGAAGAAAAGAGACGTCGAAACCCTCTGATAATGCTTTATAGCAGGCAAGGCAACTTTCCTTTCCACCACTCCAGGAAGAAAAAACCTTCATTTCATGCATCATCTTTTCAGAAATCTTTGAAGTCTTATCTTCTTAAATATATTATTATTTGGATAACAAATATCATCCTGATAGGTAATATGCATCCTTCAATTTACACTTTGCATTTTTGCTATTACAGTCATCATAAAATCCTTCCTATAACCTGAACGGGCTTTTTAACCGATTTCTTCAGCATTTCCATATTTTTATTACTCATATGGTTATATCTTTCTTTCGTTTTTGAACTTTTGTGCACTAGCACAGATGAAAGTATTTGAAAAAATTTCCTTTTAACTCAAACCAACCGGAAACTTTCCCTCCTCGAACTCTTTATCTCACTCTCACACAACCACAAACACCCCGTCCTTCTCAACCTCTGTTATCTCTGCCTCTATGGTCGGCATCCTACCTTTAATTTCCTCCGGCTTTACACCGATGAGCTTGCTTATTTCCTTACCGTGTTCGGGTATAGCAAACCCAGCGGAGAGCACAACCATCTCAAACTCCTCTTCCTTCTCTTTCTCTTCCTTTTCTCCTTCAACTACATACTTCAATCTTACATTCTTTGTCTCTTCTATCTCTGTGATCGTAATGTCCTGGATTGTTACGGATTTGATATCCTCGGTACCTTCGTAGATTCTCTTTGCAAAGATACACGCATTAACTCCTTTCTCCTTGGCGCTTGTTGCTTCATCAAGTAGAAACTTAAAGGCGATGGGTGCGTATTCATCTTCGTCCGTCTGTATAAATGCTATCTTCTTCGGGACATCACCATCATACGGTCTCAATACGAGACCACCATACGGTCCGGACTCGCTCAGCATCCGTTCAAACTCCATTTGCGTGACCACATTGTGATACCGGTATTCTCCCCTCGGCACTTTCTCCTCCAGCTCAACCGCAAATATTATCTGGTCAACTTTCAGGTCTATGCTTTCCTCTACCTGCTCATATTCGATCGCATCCTTGGGACAGACCTCCGCGCATATTCCGCAGCCGATGCATTTTCGACAGCTCAAACATCTATTCGCCTCTTCGATTGCCATTTGCTCATCGTAGCCGAGCTCCACCTCATCAAACGTTCTTATCCGCTCCTCTACCGGAAGCTCAGGCATCTTCGCCCGTTCGTGCTGCTCGACATCCTTGTATGGGAAATAATTCTTTGATAGCTTGAGCTTCTCCCGTTCTTCGTATTCCTCTAAGTCTATTTCGGATGCTACTTTGAAATCCGGTTCCTTTTCACCACTTAAGTATTCGTGGATAGCTAATGCCGCTCGTTTCCCTGCAGCGATCGCTTCTATCACCGTTGCTGGACCCGTTGCAACATCACCACCGGCAAACATTCCTTCCACAGTTGTTTTGCAGTCCTCTGAGGTGCTAATCACTCTCCCCTTTGGTGTCTCCACCCCACAGCCCTCAAGAAACCTCAAGTCCGATGCTTGACCTATCGCAGGTATCACTGTGTCCACGTCCAGGATGAATTCAGAGCCCTCGACAGGAACAGGACTCCTCCTGCCACTCTCGTCCGGCGGTCCCAGCTCCATGCGGACACATTCTATTCTCTCTACCCTGTTCGAACCCAGAATCCTCGTTGGATTTGCTAAAAAGATAATTTTTATGCCTTCTGCCTCCAGTGCTTCTAATTCCTCCTTCGATGCCGGCATCTCCGCTCGCGAACGGCGATAAACAATAAAAACCTCTGACCCTAAGCGCAATGCAGATCGCGCTGCATCGATTGCAACATTACCTCCGCCTACAATCGCAACCTTCTTCCCTATTCTCACCTCTTTCCCAAGACCAATATCACGAAGGAACTCAACACCAGGTAGAACACCTTCTAAATCTTCACCAGGAATCCTCAATTTCATGCTCTCCTGCGCACCCACAGAAATAAACACGGCATCGTACGTTCTGCGAAGCTCTCCGAACTTATTCTTGTCAATCTCCTCATTTGTCCTGATTTCCAGACCCATAGCCTGTATAAATTCTATCTCTCGCTCCAGAACCGCTCTCGGTAATCTATATCTGGGAATGCAGGCAGCCATCATCCCACCTGCTACTGGAAGCTTCTCAAATACCGTGACATCGTATCTGAGCAGTTTCAAATCGTGCGCAGCAGTCAACCCTGCAGGACCCGCACCTATTATTGCTATCTTCTTACCTCTGTAAGAAGGGACAGGCTCAGGCTTCATCACTTCTCCGTGCTCGTAAACGTAGTCTGCGACAAACCGTTTCAAATTCGCAATTGAGATAGGCTCTTCCAGTAAACTCCTTTTGCACCTCTCCTCACAGAGATGCACGCAAACTCTGCCCAATACACCGGGAAAAGGGACTTTTTTCCTTATGAGCTCATAAGCTTCCTTGAATTTGCCGTCCGCGATTAATCCCACATAACCCCTGATATCCAGGCTCACCGGGCATGTCGCCTGACAGAATGGTGTCTCTCGCTCTATCGCATAAGAAAGTGCTTCCTCGGGCGCATAAACAGCATTTCTGGTGATGAGCCATTCGTTACACCGATCTGGTGGTTTAATTGGGCAGATCTTCCAGCACTCACCGCATAAATCACATTTTGTCTCATCAATTCTAACTGGTTTTCTTCGAATACGTACTGCGAAGCCGTGATTATCCTCTTTCACTCGTTCAATTGTTGAATTTGTGAATACGTGGATCTTCTCATTCTCTTTTAGTTGCTGTAGAAGAGGGGATAAGATATCCGACGGATGTTTCCCCTCGACTACATGAAGCCGGGAAAAAAGGCCGCCGATGTTCGGCGTACTTACCACAAAATGAACCTCATCATTCGCAGCGGCACGGTCTAAAACCGCTTTTATTCCTGCATATCCCCCTCCTATAACCAAAACACTCATTCAGTTATTTCCCCCTCTTCGCTGAGCTCTCGCGCAATATACGTGGGTGTATTATCCCGAATTTCATGAAGGTCGATCAATTCATACCGTTTCAAGTCCAGAATGTGCCGCAACACAATATTCGGCTTCAAATTTAGTTCTGCCGAGAGCTCTTTCACCGACATCGGCTTATTTAACTTCAATAATATTCTCTTCACTTCGTATTCCTCTCTCACCAGATCATCTAACAATCTATCCATCTCATGCCTCGTAAAGACCTCTCCATACTTGTTGCCCTCCTCAAGCAGTTCTCTCTCCTTCGTTGCCAATATTCTCAGCCGATAATCAGCTGCTGCGAGACATGCCGCTTCCATCGCCCCCTTTTCAAAGGTAACCGGACCTAACGCTTTTATCTCGTCCGTAAACTCCTTGATAATCTTTACAAATCGCTCTCCCTCACTTGCACTTACCCATTCCAATCGCAGCCTTTTGGGATCAACCTCAGCCTCCTTGAGCAGCCTGCGCGCCATCTCGATCTTCTTCTCCGCATAATAATTCCCCTGCAGGTAATGGCAATCGCCAGGATGACAACCACCCACAAAGACGCCAGCCGCTCCATACAGGAAAGCGTCTAAAATGATCACCGGATCAACCCGTCCACTGCACATCACCCTTATTATCCGTATATTCGATGGATATTGAAAGCGAGAGACGCCTGCCAGATCCGCTCCCGCATAACAGCACCAATTGCAGAGAAATCCTACTATCTTCACCTCGGCCATCAGGTCAGGATATCACCTCCGTCACCACAGCAGCTCTTTCTTGCGCTATCAATTGCTCATCAGTGAAATGGTACATTTTAATCGCCCTTTTTATACAACTCGAGCCGCAGGTGCCACAGCCCTTGCATCTCACACCGGTAACCCGTGCCCTTCCCCCTTCTTCGGTCTCTACCACCTCTATTGCACCATACGGGCATACCGATTCGCATATTCCGCAGCCTATACAGAGCTCCTCGTTCACCGAGGAGATTATAGGTTCCGAATGCACGTATCCCCGTGCAAGCGGAATTGTTGCTCGACTCGCGGCTGCATAGCCCTGTGCGATGCTCTCTCCGATATCTTTTGGACCATGAGCAGTTCCGCACAGGAATATCCCATCGGTCGCGAAATCAACCGGGCGCAGTTTAACATGTGCTTCAAAGAAGAATTTGTCTTGACCCAGAGGGACCTTGAGCATCTTTGATAGCTGCGTTGCATCAGGATTCTGCACGAGAGGAACTGATAAAACCACCAGGTCGGCTTCAAGTGGGATGTCCAGTCGCATCCTTTCATGAAACACATCCACAACAAGGTTCCCATCGCTTCTCCTCACCTTCGGTCTTCGTTCCAGCGGGAACCTCAGAAATCTGACCCCTGCCTTCTTCGCATCCCTGTAATATAACTCATATACCTCACCGTATGCCTGGAGTTCATTATGAGCTACGAAGACGTTGATATCGGGATGAGCTTCTTTTATCAGTTTCGCATTTTTTATCGCATTCATACAGCATATCCTGGAACAATACCCGACTACCTCACCTCGTGCACCGGCACATTGGATCATCATCACATTCTTAATGCCAGCCCAGTTCAAATCCCCCTTCTTCAACTGCTCCTCAAGCTGTAACTGGGTAATTACTCGCTCTCCGTCGTATTCATACAACCCCTCGGGTTCAAATTCTTCTGCTCCGGTTGCCACGATGATAACCCCCGCATCAATAGATTTCTCGATCCCATTCTCATCCAAAATTACCTTAAACTTCCCCACATAACCTTCTACAGCTCTAACCGCGGAAGAGAGACGCAAAGCAATTCTTTTATGCTCTTTTACAGCTTTTATTCGCTGCTCTAAAAACTCTTCCGCAGGCTCATCGGTTGGGTAAAGCCTGTAAAGGTTCCTGAGCATCCCTCCTATCTCCTTTTCCTTTTCGATAAGGTGAACGGAGAATCCATTCCTCGCTACACTAAGTGCAGCAGTCATACCGCTTATCCCAGCTCCAATCACCACTGCGGAAGGTATAACATCCGAGGTTAATTCCTCAAGTGGTTCAAGCCGAGCAGCCTTTGCAACTCCCATTCGCAGAAGGTCTTTTGCCTTCTCAGTTGCACGCTCCGGCTCATGCATGTGCACCCATGAGCACTGGTCTCGGATGTTCACGAACTCAAAGAGATAGGGATTCAGGCCTACTTCCTTACAGGTCGCTCTAAAGAGCGGTTCATGAGTCCGTGGCGTACAACTGGCAACGGTAACCCGGTTAAGGTTGTGCTCCTTTATTGCAGCTTTTATTGATTCTAATCCCTCTGATGAGCAGGTGTATAAATTGCGTTCTGCATGAACGATGTTTGGCAAGGTCGATGCATACTCCACTACCGCTGGTACATCGACAACGCCACCAATGTTTATTCCGCAATGGCAGATGAATACGCCAATTCTAATCTCTTCGGTCATAATACGAACTTCCTATTTCTATAGTTCTTGGAAAATCCTAAATTACAATAAGTACCAATACGTCATTGGGATTTTTCATGATTCCTATTCCCTCCTAATACAACTTCCATCGCCCGTGATGCCGCGGCACTTCCATGTGCGATACACTCAGGGATGTCTCTCGGAGCTTGGCAATATCCCGCTACGAATATACCATCCCGTGTTGTTTCGGTAAAATTGTACGGATCTTTCAGTTTGAAGAATTTATACTCATCCAATTCGACCCCCAGGACTCCAGCGAGCGCTTCCACACCTTCACTGGGTATGAGCGCAGTGCAAAGAACGACCATCTCCACTTCTAATCTCTCAACTTTGTCTGAAGACGGGCTGTAGAATATCTCCAGATTCGTGTCCTCCTTCTCCCTTATCTCGCCTGGTTTCCCTCTGATATATTCCACGCCGTAATCGTCCTTTGCCCTGTTCACGTATTCTTGAAATCCTTTTCCAAAACACCTGAGATCGGTATAGAAGATGTAGGTCTCAACCTCTGGATAGTGCTCCTTTGTAAGGATTGCCTCCTTGGTGGCGTGCATACAGCATACCGAACAGCAATACGGTCTGTTATCCCTCATGTCACGTGCTCCAACACATTGTATCCACGCGATGCTCTTTACCTCTTTACCATCTTTTCCCATCACATGCCCACCAGTGGGGCCAGCAGCACAGATCAACCGCTCAAATTCTAACGCGGTGATTACATTCTCATATCGTCCATATCCATACTCAGTTATGCTCGAAGGATCAAGAGCATCAAATCCGGTAGCGACAATTATTGCACTCACGGTCATCTCCACAATTTCGGGTCTTTGATCGTATTGTATCGCATCCTTTCCGCAAACAACTTTACATAATCCACACCTCATACATTTCTCCCTATCTAACGCGTAGATGAGCGGAACAGCCTGCAAGAAAGGGATATACGCCCCTCCCCGCACTCTGAGGTCCATATCAAATTTGTTCAGGATACCCATCGGACAAACTTTTGCACAATCTCCACATCCGTTGCATATCTCCTCATCGATGAACCTCGGATTTCGAAGGATTTTCACGTTAAAAGAATCAACTTCACCTTCAACTGAAATCACCTCACTAAAAGTCAGAACCTCGATGTTCCCATGGCGATAGCAATCCATCATCTTCGGGGCAAGTATGCAGATGGCACAGTCGTTGGTTGGAAAGGTTTTGTCCAGTTGTGCCATACGACCACCGATGGAGAGTGTTCTCTCCACTAAAAAAACCTTTATACCAGCTTCTGCAAGGTCAAAGGCTGCTTGCATGCCTGCTACTCCGCCACCGATTACCAGCACTGATCTCTCTCCCATTTCTTACACCAATCCCATAGCTCTCGCAACGAAGACCTCAAAAGGAACAATTTCTATGTCGTATTCCCCCTTTCTATTGCTCATGTGGCATTTGAAATGAATCAGGCATTTTGGGCAGGATGTAATCATAATCTTCGCACCCGTATTAATACATTCCCTCAGTCTTTCTCTTCTTATCTCTTCGCAGAAACTATCGCAATTGGTCCAGCCCGAAGTCCCACAACATAACGAGTTCTCTCTGGTGCTCGCCATCTCTACAAAATTCCTCGCTATTTCTGTTATAACTCTCCTTGGAGCATCGTAAACGCCGAGGTGCCTACCCAGTCTGCAGGGATCGTGATAGGTAACTGTCTCATCTGTCCTACTGTGGGGCTCCGCCCCACGACCCCGCAAGCCCGGTAAGGGCTTAAGCTCAAGCTTGCCTTCTTCTATTCTCTCAGATAAAAATTCAGAGATATGGATGAGTTCGAAATCAAGATCAAAGAATTCAGGATAGTCGAGCTTAAAAGTCCTGTAACCTTCAGGGCAAGAGAAAATGACTTTTTTGACACCCCTGCTCATGATGTTTTGAATATTGATGTATGCCAATCGCTTGAATGTCCCGGTATCTCCACTCCAGAAGAGGTCATGCCCGCAACATACCTCGTCGTTCATTACAACAGGAGCTATTCCCAGTTTATTAAGGATCTTCACCGTGCTCCTCGCAATCTCAACCGTATGTACTTCGAGGTCTCTGAAGACGATATCAAAATAAGGAAGGCAACCGGTGAAATAGAGAATATCCCCTTTCTCTTGCACCTTCATCTCCTCTGATAGCCAGTAAAGCCTTTTTTGTGGGTTTTCATGCGGGAGTGCAAGAAGCTTCATCACTGAAAAAATTTCTCCATGCGCACATATTCCTCTTTCTCTTTCTTCCAATGCAAGACTTCTAAGCTCCCTGATGAACTCCGGATACTGCACACCATAGGTGCATAACTCTTTACATCTATTGCACGTCAAGCAAGACCATATTCTCAGATCGGGTTTGACCGAAAGGCCAAGCAATGCTCTTTCCACCATTCGGTCGGGAGAGTAGTCACCAAAACGAGACAGAGGGCACGCTGAAGTACACTTCCCACATTCAACGCAATAGTATGCCTTCGTTCGGTTTATAATATCAGATATCACGCTTACATTCTCCTTTTCCCTTTTAACCGCGGTCTTAATAAATTTTTCGCTCTTCAAAATTTAGAAAAACTCTCTGAACAACATACGACGATGGTTGAGATATTGAAGGCATCTCGAGTCGGATAAAAATTCCGAGACTCATATTCGGCGAGCGAATTCGCCTATCTTCTTATCAAACTCGGGGTCAAAGGGAGAAATCCACTCCAAATGGACTCTCGCTGGATCCATGCCAAGCGTTTCTATAAGCTCTTTTGCAACCTTTACACTCTTTTCTGCACGCTGCCTGTCCACGTTATGCTCAGAACAACAGTTAAGGACCATGATGCCATCTACGCCAGATTCAAAGTACCGTAAGATAATGGACGGCTCGGCATGTGTTGAGCATACCAATCTGATGGATCTCTTCTCCTTCTCCGGCTTCGATGCATCAACATCCACTGCCAGTGAGAGTGGACATAACTCACATGCTTCCAGGTCTCTGTCAGCGTCGATCACGGCAAAAACCTGTTCAGTGCTGAAAAACCGGTGATAAAGCGCCCCTGATGGACATACCGCTACGCAAGTACCACAACCTTTACATGCTACTTCGTTTATCGCCACGACACCTTCTTCCTCGATAAACCTGATGTTTTTATCCTCGCATGCAACCTCACACAGCCTGCAGCCGCAACATATATCCTCCTTTACTGCTACCGGAAACGCATAAAAATCCCGTAAATCTTCTTCTTTTACTCTTTTTACCTTTATTCCACCGGGGGTCAAAAATTCTACTTCGGTTATGGTTATCATCATTTCAAAACAGGCGGGAGTTCATCTCCCCACCTTATTTTATCCTTCTTCAGAGAAGAAGTTCTGATTATCTCTTCTCGGTCAACATCGGTTGGAACGAAGTCCTCAAGCAAGTTGAAAAGTTCTTCCCCCTTTTTTGACCGTATAATTACAGTAGAGAAACCTTCAGGTGAGCCCACAGAACCCAACGATATCTCCGCCAACCGTGCGGTGAAATCATCGCAATAGAAACAGTTATTCCTGATCGCATCCTCTAACGCAGCGACTTTACATGACCGTTCCGCTCCCTTATTCCTGACTCTATATCTCCCTTTACTTATCTGGACTTTTTCCGCTTTCCCAAGCTCTATTCCAAGCAGTTCCCGTGTTTTTTCAGAGAGCAGCTCGTACTCGAAATTCTCGAAACAGAACAACCCGACCGTCACGATATCGATACTCTCAACTTCCTCGAGCAGTGCGAGCTGTATCTTCCTCGTAGCTCGTATCTCACACGGAGTCCCCACGATTGCTATCCTCCTCTTCCCCTCTTTTATCGCTTCTCCTAGCTTCGAGACCATCGGCACTGCCACATATTTCGTGCCCGCTCCTTCCTTTATCTCTTCACCAGATTCCGCTCTTATCGGTTCTGCTCTAAAACCACTCCTTCTCATTGCAACAATGGCACACTCAAAGACCTCATTTTTCAGTCCCGCGAGGAGCAAACAGGTTACAATTCCACCATCTTGCCCTCGTACCACACATGAGCCCGCGGTCAACTTCCGTACAATGCCAAGTTCTTCATCCCTCTCGCCCTCGAGGAAAGCAGCTTCCAACTCCTCTTCATCTGTTTCTGTCATCGGGCAGACATCGTAGCAAATACCACTCTCTCCGCATTTGATTACATCCTCAAACTCTAAGGAGCACTCTTCTACAAGTTCCGGTTTCTCCTTCAGGACGATATGTTCACAGAAAGAAGCACATGCGCCACAATACGTGCAGAAATCCTTATCGATGACCCTTCTTTTTAATGCCTTGAAACCCTCACTTCTTTTAACCAGGGGCACGAATATCTCGGACACCATAGTGATGCTATTTGGTAATATACTTTAACTTTTTATTCTTTCTTCTATATCGGATTAGGAATATTGGTGCTTTAGCGGAAAGAGGGTGAAGGAAATGCTCAGACCGGTGGTGATGAAAAAAATTCGTATTGTAGCGATGAAGGAATTTAAAGATGAGGTAATCACGAGATTACATACACTTGGTGTTATTCACGTCACTGAGTATGAAAATCTAGAAGGAGAAAATATAAAGCCTCTGCCCGTGGATCAGGTTTTAAAGGAAGCCTCGGAGCTACTAAGGGGCATAAATGAGATATTAGGGGTTTATGAGGAAGTTAGACCCGAGCCTTCTGAGAGCATTTTTAAACGGCTTTTTAATCCCTCACTACCGAAGAAGATAGAACTGGGAGGGCTAAGAGATGCTAAAAAGGAAGAAGTAATAAATAGAGCGGAAGCTCTTCTTCGTGAAGTTAAAGGTGAGATAGAAGTGCCCTTAAAAGATTATAGAGAGTTGGAAAAGGAAATAAACGAATTAAAATCCTCTAAAGAGACTCTGGAAAGAATAAAGGAGCTCGAAGTTGAGCTGAAGTATATAGGCGAAGGAATCCGCACCTATATTTTCTTAGGAATATGCCCTGAGGGTGCACTGGAAGCGATAATTGTGGATCTGGAAGAAATAACCTCATCTCTGTATTATTTTGAGAAGAAGGAAGTAAAAAGAGAAGAGAAGAGGAAGGGGAAGGAATATGCCTGTGTGGTCGCATGCTTTAAGGAGCATGCCGAAGAAGTCTTGGCGAGGTTAAGAAGGGATGAGTTTGAGAAGATAGAGGTGGATTTCAAGCTTAAGAGAAAGCCATGTGAGGAGATAATAGAGATTGAGAAGCAGATAGAAGAACTTGAAAAGGAAAGAGAAGGGATAAAGAGAGTATTGGTGGAGAACGCTGAGAAGAGAAGGGATGAGTTGTCTACTTACAGGAGATTACTGGAGATAGTAGAGGAGAGAGCCGAAGTGCAGAGGAATTTTGGACAGAGTGAGAGAACGTTTCTTTTGAGTGGATGGGTCCCAGCCGATAAAGTAGAAGAGGTTTCAAGAGAAGTTGAGAGTACCAGTGAAGGTCTTTGTGATGTAGAAGCGATTTCTCCGGAATCAGAGGAAGAAAACGTTCCAGTTCTTTTGAAGAATCCCAGATTCTTCCGCAGTTTTGAACTCCTCACGAAATTGTATGGAATACCGAGATATGGAGGTATTGATCCCACGGTATTGCTCGCACCTACTTTCCTGCTCTTCTTCGCTTTCATGCTGACGGATGCGCTTTATGGATTGATCTGTGTTATTTTAGGGATTGTGCTCCTCCGTGGTGCGGGGAAATACAACGCAACAATAAAAGATGGTTCGGTTATTTTGGCTTCTGCTGGTGTAGTTTCCGTCGTGATAGGGGCTTTGACCGGGGGTTGGTTTGGAGATCTGTTTACTGCTAAATACTTTAACATAAGTGCGTTGAACTCTCTCATAATTATTGAACCATTACGACAAGCCACTTTATTCCTCTTGGTTGCACTTCTTATTGGTCTTCTTCACCTGAACATCGGTGTTTTGGTGCATATATGTGATAGCAAGAGCATGAAGGAGGTTTTAGGTGGGGATTTGTGGTTTTTGCTCGCGCAGGCAGGGTTAATTCC
>DYFG01000246.1 GCA_020725315.1 Nitrosotalea sp. | reverse complement strand
TGCCTCTTTCCTCTTACCAAATATGTTAGAGCTTCCGTTTTGCTCAATCTCGCTATAACGGAGCCCTTGCACCCTCCTGCATCCATTATCAATCTCACTGCTTTCGGCTTCACCTTGCCGATAAGCTCCTTTACCATCTTAAGAGCGGTATTTGCGAGGAAAGCACTCCCTTGTTTTGGTTTTAAGCTCAACAAGCGCTTCTTCATGAGCTCAAAGATATAGAAGAGCTTGTCTGCCCTCATCGCTCTCCCCCTTGTAGGGTGTTTCGTCCCCGGGATCTTCACTTTCCGTGTCCATCGGGCGACCACATGCTCATCCACGCTTATCTCTAGCGTTTTCCCGACGAACTCACCTACTGGTCTCGTTAGCTCGTAGAAGCGGAGGACCAAGGACTTATGGCAGCTCTTTACCCATCTGAAGAGGGTTGTTCTGCTTAAAACGCCGCTCTTCCCGGTTAGGATAGCAAACCCTGGGTCAGAGAGGTCTTCGAGGTGGAACGGTCTCTCTATGCCAAAAACGGATAAGAAGAACAATGTCAAAACGGCTTCAATGCTTCCGGATAACCCATCAAAAGCCTGCCTGATTTTCTTCACGATATCAGCAATAAATGGAGCCAAAAGCCACCCTCCGGTATAATTCACGTGAACTGTCCGCTTCTCCTTCGCCCTGACCAGCTTGTAAAGGTCTGAGAGGTCGTATTCCTCCAATTCACGTTCTATCGTCTTCACCGATACCTCGAGCCTGTATTCTTCCTTGAGGAACACCGCTACATCTTTGAGTGTGGAGCGGGGATGGTCGATGATATACTTCACGAGCCTTCCAAAGATTCGCTTCTTTATCTTCTTCTTTCTACCCTTCTTCCCCGCTTCCAGCAGAAAATCGCCGTTGGAGTTCTTAAACTTGCTCTGGATGTTCCTCACCTGTCTGTCAGTGTAATTGGTGACAGACGCAATTACTCTCTGAGGAATGCCACAGAAGATCAAGAATAAGACCATCACCCAGCGTATTAGCCGAGATGGTGGTCTCGATCCTAAAAAGTCGCTTACTAAGTCCACAATCCCTTCTTTTAACTCTTCTTTTGTGCTCATACATTCTCCATTGGAAGAAACGAGTATTTAAAGATGGAAGGGTTAATGGAGAAGGAGTGTTTAAGATAAGTTGGTTAAGTTAACATGTTAGAACCGGAAATGAATTTTGTCAGGGGTTTTTGGGTTGAAACAATTGATGATAACTATGCAAATAAAAGAGACGAGAATTTGTGGCGGCACATTAAGGGAGATTG
>DYFG01000035.1 GCA_020725315.1 Nitrosotalea sp. | reverse complement strand
TTGTTGTCAATACCTGTGGTTATGCAGTCATCGTAGCGATATTGGCGGGAATATTGTCTGCGGATAAGGTAATAGAAGCGATAAGGGAGTTGGAGATAGAGCCGAAAACACTTATCCTCCCGGGAATGATGAACGAGGATAAGGAACGAGTCGAAGCTGCTTTGGGAAGCACGGTGATAGTAGGTCCCATGGACTCAGCTCAACTGCCAGTGTTGATTAGATAAGTAATGTAGGATTCTGAAAATATATTTAAAGGTAAAATTCGCTATTCCTTTTTTCTTTCTCTTTCCGCTCTTTTACTTTCATATTCTACCTGATTCCCCAAAAGTGCCCCTAAGATGCCTCCGATAACGACACCAGCCGGACCAAAAGGCAATCCGAGTGCACCTCCCACAACCATGCCACCCAAAGCTCCAGCACCACTTGTTTCTATTCTCTCCTCCTTCTTTTCCTCTTCTTTCGGATTGCTTCTGTGGGGCTCCGCCCCACAACCCCGCAAGCCCTGTAAGGGCTTTATTGGGAGTCTTTCGTTCAATAACTCCTTTATATCTTTACTAAGCGCTACCTGATAAAAAGCAAAGAGGGCGACAACGACTAAAGTAAAAAGAGAGATATAAGCGATTAACTGGAGAGCTTCCCCTATGCCAGCTACTTCTATGCTTAAAAATACACTCTGAAAGAGACCCCCAATTACTCCGACTACCACAACAATGAATGCGATCAGTGGTAAAATCTTAGAATAAACCGCTGATATAAAGTCTTCCCAACGCCTTCCCATTTCACATCCCTCCTCTTTAATACAAGACTTTTGCTATTTAAAGATTTGCTCTCTGTAATTATATTATCTTTTGTTTTTAAAAATCAGTTATGAAAACCATGTCGAGATTTAAAACGATGACGCTTGGCAGTTTGCCGGTAGAGAGCTGGGAAGAAGCGTTAAGTCTTCAGAAGATGGTAGGCATTGATATTATAACATGTGGGCTCCCTTGCGGGGGATTCGTTGATGTCTATGCGAGTAAACTGCCCGGTATACGAAGAATAGGCGATAGATTTTATCTCAACACCGATGCTCTAAGCTATGCGCCTGTATGCTCGAAATGCTTGTCACGGATGAAGAAAGCAGTTGATAACCCTCTGAAGGCGATAATCCCCGGTCCCGCAACGTTCCTCTCCGTTGTGAGATGTGATAATCTAAAGGTTGCCTTAATGAAATTGTCGGACGTACTGATTGAGGAGGTAGAAGCGATGGAGAGAATTGGAGCAGACTTCATACAGATAAACGAGCCCATGTTGTCGCGGATTTATCCCGTTCCAAGACCGTTTATCCACGCGATTAACAAAATAGCACATTCTGTGAGGGTGCCAACGATTCTTCATGTATGTGGTGACATCAGCTCTTTCGCACATTACATCCCACAAATTGAGGTGGATATGGTATCTCTGGAGTTTGCGGGATTCCCAAAAAACTTCGATTTCCTGACAAAGGACCTCTTTGAAGGTAAGAAAGTGGTGGTTGGCTCTGTCTCCACAAAACCCCGGGTGGAGAATAAGGAAATGATAAAAGGGGTGGTGGATAGGGCTCTGGATTTATTTGGTTCCGAAATAATGCTCAGTAGCGATTGCGGATTTGCAAAAACACCACGAGATGTAGTTATAAGTAAAATGGAGAATATGGTAAGGGCATCAAAGGTTATTTTATTTTAAAATCTTTAACCGTTTTAAATCCTGCTCAGTTGAAGTCAAAAAAATAAATAAAAAGATAGAAAAATTTTTGCTTTTGTATAGTTGGAGTTTACGCCGACATCACAAGATATGGATGCGGTTCCTTCGCTTCGATCGCGTGTTCTGCTGCGTTACCCTCTGCAACAATCATGTCCATCATCCCTATGAGTGGGAAAACCACCGGTGCATTCTCGATTGGACCGTACATCACGAAATTCTGCCCCAACAGGGGTGGAATAACGTTAGAGCCTAAATCACAGATATGGAATGCCTCCGCTCCCGGTCCCACCCATTTCTTTACACCTGCTTCTTCAATTCTTTGAGCGTGCTCCTTCCTGTATGTCTTTATCCACGTCCACGCAGAGGGTGCATTGTGGATACCCATCCCCACTGGAATACCGTATCTCGACTTTACCACCATGCCCGATGCACAGGAAGACCCACAACCTGCACCTATGGGTAGCGTTGCAGGGTCGAAGAGCGGTTTTGTTATGCCCAGATCTTCCCTTGCTAAAAATAGCATTCCCTTTTCAAAAGTACCTGCTCCAGTCTCCAGCAGGTCTATCTTCCCTGCTACCGTGGTATCTTTTGGGTTGAACCCCAGTAAAATAGCTGCTGTCAGCTTAGAATTCTTGATTGCTTCCAGCTCCTCTTTTGCACATGATACGTTTATTGAGTTGTATATCGCTTTATCCGACAGCCCAACCTCGTCGCAATACTTCATCCCCCCGATCTTCGCCTCTGCAACCGTTGAATCGATCAGGAAAGGGACGTCGCTTACCTTAGTGCAGAACTCTATCTCTTTCTCCATCGCTTCTGACGATTCAGAAAATATTTGCATGAGCGCTGGATTACCTGTTGTGTCCTGCATCTCCTCCTGCTTCTTTAGCAGCTCCTCTGCCCTTTTCTCATCAAATATCCCTTTCTCCGCATCTTCAACGATATCATGCTTCGCATAGAAGATCGTGCCTGCTAAAACGGTCGCTATTTCTCCAGGTTGCCCTCCTATCTTCATTCCCGCAATTTCGTATATATCCTGCTTCCTATCAAATACAAACATCTTGCTTCACCTCCTCCCTTTTTCCCTTTATCTTTATCTTTATATTAGAAATAGCACGAATACAAATATCCCTAATATCAGCCCATATAAAAGTCCAATTGCGAACCCTATCTTCTCACCCTGTCTCTGAACGAGCTCCCCTGTAACAAACTCCACTTTATCGTCCATTACTTTTATCCTGTCCAACAGTTTCCTGTGCTCCGGTGGTGTTACCGCAATCGGTACCGGTACCTCTTTTCTTTCTTCTCCCATTTTTATCCTTCCTTTTGTTTTACGCCATCAACATAACTTTGAGCCCGACGAGAAGCATACTCGTGAAAATGCCGATTGCCATTCCTTTTATAAACCCGACCCAGAGCCCCGCAGCGAACCTCGACTCCCTGCCTATCAGCGTTATGAACTTTCTCAAGTCCTCTATCTTCGCAGTTATCACCGCCGTTTCAGCCGTTTGCTGTTCTACTCTCTGTGGTGGCATCTCAGATCACCGCCCAGAAGACAAATGGAAGCATAACAATGACCGCCGATATCAAACCGAAGACTATTCCTAAAATAGTATTCCTTGACAGCCCTGAAGATAACTTATGATCCCTTGCAATCAGCTGTGTTTTATATTTTATATCTTCCGTGGCAAGGTTTATTAAACCCATGAACGGTGCTGCTGGCATAGCTAAAGGCATTTCTATTGCCACTGCCGCCTCCGCCTCCGCTGCTCCTATTTTAACAACCATTGGCTCTTCTGGATAAGCTCCTGGGTCCATCCCCTTCAACTCGTTCACCTTCGCTACTAACTTCCCGTAATCCTCTACCCCTATCATGTCAATCACTTCCACCTGCTTCCTGAACCGCTCGACAGCTTCAGGCGGCAGGTTCTCGATGAACGGAATTGCCGCAGTGGTTCCTATTATCTTGTGCGAAGCGGGATCTACACCATTTTTGTAGAGTGCTATCATTGCTCCACCACTTATATGCCCCGGAACTTCTGCACCTGCGATAATTAGAAACCTTATGTTTGGATTTGAAATGATATTCGCCATTATCTTCTCCAATCCGATGTTCTCTGTCTTATCAGAACCCTGTATTGCAACCCCTGGCAAGTGTTCGATATGGAAATAAGACCCTGTTGAAGATACTGCTACGCAACTCTGCGGATCACCAACTTCGTAGTCGCCGGTGGCGAGCGGCCACCCACCCGGAACTTCCTTCTTCTCTACCATTCTTTTTCATGCACCTCCTATTCCCAACAATACAAGTGCTATCGCTAACAGACCAAAGACCAATCCGAAGAAGAACATTGTTATAAAGCCTGCTCTACTCAATGCCCCTCCCCTGTGTGGCTGCGAGACTGCAAACTCACTCTTCGGGTCGAGGCAATTGAAGAGGTCTTCTACTGCGGTCTCCAGAACGCTTATCTGCTCTTCGATCGGCGTGAGGTTCACTTTATAGAAGCCTGGTCTGCTCTCGCCTACTGTAAGTGTGTCCGGATCTAAAACAACGCCATACTTCTCATTGATTACCAACATCTTTTCTTTCTTATCACCTCTTCTTTCCTTCCTTTATTCTATTGTCTTTATCAATCCTGTTCCTGTAACTGAATGCGACTCCCTTATAGCTGCTCTCACGAAGGAGACATAAAATACGAGCCATACGATTACACCGAAGATTATCATTTGTATACCAGTAGCCATTCCTCCCAAAGTGACCAATGAAGCTATTCCGAGGATTATGCATATCAGCCCTGAGATTTCAACTGATACTTTCAGTGTTCTTTCTCTTATCTCGTCGGGTCCAAGGCAGGCATTGTAAGGATGGAACATCGCCAGGCTGGAGAGAATGAGTATAACTGCTATAACCCCGGTATTTATTCCATTCTCTAATACCGGCTCCCACCTCGTTGTTCCTGCGATAATAGAACATTCAAGCAGTACTGCGAGCGTGCCTGCCGCTCCTAATTCCATCATCCCTCGCTCCAATCTCGGAATCTTCATTGCTATTAGCTTCGGAGTGTTTGCAAGTATGCCTGATATGTAACCTGTGATTGCCATAAACAGAACTCCTACCAATACGCCCGCTTCTACCGGACCTAAATGCCCATACCTGCTGAAAGCCATCCCTGTAAATGCACCAACCATACCATAGCCGATTACTGCGAAATAGCCTATTGATGGGACTCCAGTTCCCAATCCGTATTTAGATGTCTTTCGCACTGAATCCGCACCCCAGACTAAAGCAAATATTACACCAATTGCTTTTATCACCGCTGGCAATCCAGGGAATATCACGATTAGCACCGCGATTACCGCCGATATGATTCCAAGACGTGTCTCATCCGGTGGCCACCACTTCTTTACTACCACTACGACCTCCTCAGGTGGAGGGGGTGGCATATGATGCCCCATTTACACTGCACCTCCTGTAATAACTCCGGTAGTTAAAGCTAAGACAATAGCTATCCCGCAGAGCAGAGAAGCGACGAAGCAGACCAAGAGCGCTTTTGGTGTGGTCCTGAATTTAGGGTCGTGGAACCCTTCTATCGTTCCTCTTATGTTATAAGCTGCGATAATCGCATTTGCTAAAATTATCCCCATTGCCAGAACACCTGCCATTGCATACTCGAGTTTTGCGTAATTAATCAATGCGAAGTATATGAGCGCACCACCAAACCCACCAATGAAGCCCCCTATTATACCTGAGATGAGACATACACTCGGAAGCCCATGACCATCGGTTTGCGGTGTTTTGTAAGGTGTTTGCAGCTCTTTCGTTATTGGGTCTACTGCTACTCGACCTGAGACTGGAACACAACCGGCGCCAAAGATATATGTAACGTTTGCAAATAAGAATATGATAGACACCATCAGCATCGCTCCAACCGCCCCTGAAAGAGCAACGAGCACTATGCTATTGCTAAACATCGCAACTGTTGCCGCAGTAAATAGCCCTGTTAGTGCTGAACCAAACATCAGCATGATTGCCCCTGTCGCGATTCCCGTAGCGGTTCCCATTGCCGCAGGCGCTCCCCCCACTGGTAACAGATGCACTCCGAGACTTGCAAGTACTCCCCCAAGTATCACACATACCAGTACTATTAAAAGAATTGTTGGTTCCATCTTCTCACGCTCCTACAAAGGGTCCGTATGTCTTTCTTGCCCATCTCACTAACCGCATATTTACCACTAACAGTAATACTACGATTGCTATACCTATTCCAATACCAATTAGCGCTGCCGTGTCTGATAACCCAATTGCTGCTGGTAAATAACCGCCGAGCATCATCCCGACAAGAGTTCTCCAGTTCTCAAAGAGGATGATGCTTCCGAATGTCAATCCAGTGCAGGGCCCGCCGAATTTAGCACAGAAACTAACTATGTCATGCTGTCTCCTTATCCCGCAGTCTGCGTATCTTGTTATCTTGCCGTGGTAAACCACCCTCTTACCTTCGCCAAACGGTCTGTCCTGAAACTCCCGCTCTGTTCCGTAGTGAATATCACCGGTGGAAGACCCGATTGCGCCAACCGTAATACCCCAGATGAAGCAGAGTAATGGAAATGGGAATGGATGGTTCAGTTGCGGTATCCCTGAAAGAGTGCCGAGATTGCTCTGTATGTATGCTATGCTTGTAATACACAGACTTCCTATAAATCCGAATGCTGCAATGGGTAGCAATGACCCGTAGAGAACATCCAGATAGACAGGTTGCTGGAATCTCTTCTGCCCTGATACCCTGCCTACATGCGCGGTGGTCGAAAATATTACGTGAAGCGCCTCGCCGGTTAATACACCTATCGGTATCGCCAACAGTGGTGTTACACCCTGCTTTAAGAGCACCCAAGCTATCGTCCCCGAGGTGGTGGCATACATGCACCATGATAGCGGCTCGCCTGAGATCGCTTTATTGAAGAACCTGTGAACATAGCCGACCTGCGGCGCCAGTTGCACCTGCGAATTCGGATTACTCTGCGAACCTGTATCTGACTCCAAGTCCTCGAACATACACGCAAGAAACGCCAGAGCTATTATCACTATCGTCCATGCAAATAGCAATACTATTTCTGCTGCCATAGTATAAGACAATAAATATCCCCTTTATAAAGCTTTCTATTTTTTCACGTAAAAACCAAAGATATTTATTGCTCTGATTTTTTAAAAGGTCATAGAGGGAGTGAAAAGGAGTGATAATGGGCATATTTGAGAAAAGGCATCAGCCGAGAATACTCAGAACGCAGAAGATCAGTTACGCAGATTTGCATTTCCAATTACGACTATCTCGCGGGGACCTCTCACTAAAGCCGATTTTTATCGTGGCGAGTGTTGAACTTGGAAACAGCACTACCAAAGCTATCCTAACTGCTACGGATCTGAGAAGTGGAAGAACATATATCCTTGATAAGGCAGTAAGAATGACACGAGAAGCTCTTTCTCCACGCAATGCCTTCTGCCATACGATAAGCATGGTGGACCTTTCCGAGGGCTCTATTGCAGATTTGGTGAAAAAGACACTGCAGGAAGCTGCACGGTCTGCAGGAATAACCATCGCTGATTTGCATTTCGTCGTGCGCTCGACCGGTGTGACTGCGTGTTTCTCTAAGGTTGAGGAGGTTGAAGGGGTAACAAAAGCCCTGGCAGAAGGATGCATTCTCGCTGGTGTACCACCCCGGAAGATGATCTCTCCTATGCTGATCGAGAATATCACACCTGACTTGAGGGCGTTTTCTCGGATGACCAGGACTTATTTCGACGGCGCTGTGACCGGAAACATCCCACCTGGAGGCGAGTCAATAGTGGGGAATGAGATGGAGGGTGAGCTCGTTACTGCTGGACTTAAAGAGGCGGCTAAATGGCTGGATGTTGATTATCGAAGCCCCGTTTCATCGCTGGATTTTGGCACGACCCTCTCAGGTCGAATAACCGATGATAAAGTACCATACGCATGCATTACCGGGAGCTTTTGCGGCTTGGCCGGCGCAATACCTGATGCTATTGTAACCAAGGTAGTGAAGGTTGACTTCCCTTCAGTGCTCGATTTAGCAGGGAGGAGTATACCGTGGAAGAGAATAAAAAGGGAGGTAGTGAAAGGATATGTGGATGCTATATTAAGGCAGGTATGCATAGAAACGGTAAAAGGTGACCGCACGAGAGTAGGAGGAGTTCCTGTGAATGTCGATGCAGCCGAGAAAAATGGCGTGGTCTTAATTGGCGTTGATGCGGGGGATAACCTCTCAAATCTGCCTAAAATAGCTGATATTGGTGCAGAGCTCGTGAAAGAGGAGGGAGAGCGGTATATCATCCCCGTAATAGATGAGATAGCGGCGTGTCTCGTGGAAGGTCTGGTGGGGAGAGCGAAGGAAGAAGGGTTACTTCTGCCTGACACAAAGATTGGGATAACAGGGAGAGCGGGAATAACGGGTAAGAAGCCCGAGCTCATATTGGATAAATTGAGCAATTTATTTGGAAGGAATATGGATAATGAGGTGATATTTGCAGACGATGCGCTGGCGAGAGGTACAGCAGTCCTTGGGAGGTGCATGCATCAGTTTGGTACAGCGGGGAATCCTATAGGCGGCGTTCAAGGTCATGGATGTGTGTATGGGCAGCGGGTAAAACTGCAGAAAAAAATACCTATAAATTCGGCTGATGTAAAATAAGTAGATTATATGTATGTAGGGTGTTGAGATGGAGGTAAAAGTCGAAGGAGGAGACGAGTTCGCAAATACATCGTACGGAAAAATCTGTCAAGATACATTCCGAGATTTAGGGGTGAGGACCAGTATAGACCATACGTACCTCTATATCGACCCGAAGGAGCCGGTCTTTCTTATCTCGGTTAAGATCGGACGGGTGGCAAGCCCCACAAAGGTACGCGATGTTACACAACCAGAGATAGATAAGTTAAAGATAACTGATGAGAAATTTGCACCGAAAATACTCGCCGTGCTCTGGGATAAATATGGAGAGAGAGTCCACCAGATAGGCAGATTAGAGATAGGTTTAAAAGTAGAGGGGAGAGAAGAAGCGGAGGCACTAAAAGATTTGATTGTCTATGATCCAAGAGAGGATTTGATACCGCGGATATTAGATGGAATAGATAGGATCTTACCTGAAGGTGCACGGGTACGGTATCCTCTTCCATCGCCTCGAAGGATAACGATTATCGCGTCGGAGAATCCGATAGGAGGGGAGTGGAAGAAGAAAGCTGAGGAGATAGTACGTGTTTTGGGGGACGATGTATGTATAAAATAATGATGTTTGAGGGAGGTGTGTATAAGTTTAACGAACTGAGGGAGCTCGTAGAGGATATAGGGGGGGTTATAGTACAAGAGTTGGTGATGCAGACCGATACCATACTGCATATGGCATTCCCTGAAGAGGAGGAGCGCGAGATAAGGAATAAAGTAAAAGAACTGGGTGGGAAGTTAATCGATTTACCCCTCGCTGGAGCGGAGATAGTGGTGGTAACTCCGTCTCTCGGGAAACATCACGCGGTTAATCCGCTTTGTGATATAGGAGAATATCTGAGGCGGAAAGGAGCGATTACCGATATGATGGGGTTAGCGAGAGGTGTGGGAAAGCGGATTGCACAGATAACCGCAGAAGAGAAGATGATAATGGAGGAATGCGATGCCGTGGTATTTGTATTCGGCAATTTAAAGGAGTGTATAGAGGTAAAGAGGGGGATATGCGACGTGATTAAGGTGCCTTATCTGATAGTAGGAGGTCCGCCTGACCTTGAGTTAGAACATTATCTGGGTGGGATAGGAAGAAGAACTGATAGGATGCGGAGAAAAGAGGAGTTTGATACATTAGAAGCAATGGCGTCCAAATTGGGGATGATTCTGGATGAGAAAAGGAAGGAAGTAGAGGAAGACCCGTTAGCCGCGTCTCCTTTGTTTATAAAGGAATTAATCGAGCTGGTTATGCCTCCAAAAGCGGGCGAGGAATTACCCTTCATCATCCACTTAGATGGTCTACGGATGATTATAGATGATGATGAGGTGGCGAGGATAAGGGAGATCGAGGTGGGTAAGAAGAAACTTTCTGAGATTGGTGAGATTAAAAAATCGTTGTATAGGGGTTATCTGCTCAAGATTCTCCCTGAAGCGGTAACCGGGAGTGTATTTTAACCAGACACACACCCCCTATTTCCACTGGAATCACGAGCTTCGCCCCTCCCTATCTCGGGATAGTCGCAATAAACTTATCTATGCTGGTATATACCACATTTCCAACAACAATAACATCTGCATATCGTTTCATCTCGACCGCGTCCTGCTGCGATTCGATTCCCCCACCGTAGAATAACGATGCTTTATTTAACGATTCAGTGACTCTTTTTACTACGTTGGGGTCGCCATAGGCACCGCTATATTCAATGTAGATAATCGGAAGACCGAGATATCTCTCTGCATATTGTGCATACGCGATGACCTCATCCGTGGCTAAGTCGGTCTTTGATTTGGTCACTTGCGCTACTGCGGATTCTGGATTCATGACGATATACGCCTCTGGTATAACTTTTTCCCAGGTAATTGATTGCTTCATTATCCAATCCTTATGCTTACCTATAATCCAATCCACATCGCTCGCATTGAGGACCAAAGGCACGAAGATATAATCCACATCTTCAGACAAGACCACTTCAGGAGTAACAGGCTCCAGGATCTTCGGGATTTTATAGCTCTTCAAAAGAGATATAAGCTGGTATGTGTTTTTAGTGGTGATATTTTGAGTCCCTGAGATCATAATTGCATCAGTCCCACTCTCCACGATGATTTCCAAAACATCTGGTGAGATATACTTGTCTGGATCGAGTTTTGTGATATGTTTCCAATTTTTCCAGGGGGTCTTTTCTGCATTCATTACTTTTAAGATTAAAACCCGTCTAATAAATAAAAGAGTGCGGTATTGTGAAGACCTTCACCTCATCTTATACAACAACTCGTTGATTTTATCGCCGTGATAGCCGAGTTCGCCTCCCTTCTTCACACTTCTTTTAATCCCCCTGTGCCCTTTTCTTGGTGGATGTAGCCTGAAAAGAGGTTTGATTTTGAAAGCCATCAAATCTTTCATCTCCGCTTTTCCTTCATACAGCGCGTGAGCAAGTTCCTTCATCGAACCGAAAGGCGTATTCTCGCGTATATACTCATCAGTAAGCCTCTTGCCCCCTTCTAATCTCCCCCGTTTTGTTAATAAAAGCGCAAGCATATCCTCGGAGATCCCACCCCACGCAATGTAATCCTTTACCTTCATTATCATTCCTTTGTAATAAGCATTATCGTCTACTACTACACAGTGGTTCACCCGGTGTAATCGAAGAAGCGCTAACGTATATTTTATCTCTGGCCTTACGTTTAAACTGCCCCTTAGTCTTATTATAGCATACATAAACTTTTTTGCTCCGTAAAAACCTTTACTAAAAATATATTCATTCCTTTGTCTTCACCGCAGCGGTATTCTTTAATGCGTTGTATGTAGCGATAGCCTGATTAAATGTTGTTCTTGTTTCACCTTTTTTCCGGGTCCATACATCCTTAACGCCTGCGAATGCTAGCACACGCTTCGGGATGTCACCTGCTGCGAGACCTATACCCTTAGGAGCAGGAATCAGCGTTATTTCAACACTCCCTGATTTCCCAACGACCTTGAACGGGATAGAATGGTTCTGACCACAGTTGCATTCCCACGACCCACAACCGCGCTTGATATAGGTAAGGTTCAATTTTGCAGCTCTAACTGCCTTCACAATACCGTTACGGACAAGAGCGTCCTTACCTACCCCTATGCCAAGGTAACCATCGCTATTTCCTACGATAGCGCATACTCTGAACTTCACCCGCCTTCCTGAATCGGTCATTCTCTGGACAAGGTTTATATCCACGACCTCTTCACCGAGGTCAGGGAGGAGGACATCAACAATTTGATATTCTTTCAAGGGATATTTAGATCGGAGTGCCTCATCAATGGATTTTATTTCCCCTCTTTGCACCATCGCCCCTAATTGGGTGACCGGTGTCCATGCTTCCGCAGCTCCTTCCTCCTGGATTCTCTTCCTATCTTCTTTCATCATCCAGTATCAGACCTCTCCTTCTTCTCTTTTATCTGCTCATTCATTATCTTATCTCTCACATCATGGAACTTATCTAGGATAGTAGGATTTTGTGAGAGAGTAGCACTATTTTTTCCGCTGAGGCGGTCCTCGGAAGGAATAACTGCTGGGTCATGAGGGATAGTCAGCCCACTATCAAGAGCACCTTTTAACGCCGCGTATATGTTTGATCCATGAGTGGGTGTATGGAGCCCTATATCGAGGACCCCTTCGTCAATACCAGCTTCTCTTGCTCTCTTGCCAAATAGCAGTCCGGTAAGATAAGCCGCGGGACAGTTACATTTCCCACCGTCATACCCATATGTCGTAAGTTCAGATGAGATAGCAGCAACAAGGGTGTTATCACCGGTCTTACTTGGAGAAACCAACTGCATCCTGATGTATCTGTTGCTTCTTCTCACCACAACGCGATGCTTTCCGCTCTGCAACAGTTTCAGTCTCCTTCGATAGTCGGTCTTACCTTCTCTTCTCCTTCTAAATGGCACGCGATATGTTGGACCTTTTGCTCTCCCCATCTATTTTGCTTCCTCCCTTGTTAGCAGTCCATTCGCGGTTAAATAATCATTTAGATGAGACACATTTCTGAACTCACCGCCTTTCGCCTTATTATACATCCTCCGATAGGTGGTCTTATCGAGATAACCTCCACTCCTGAGCTCTTTTAATCTTCTGCGTAAAGCCCTTATCTTTGTTATCCACCGTTGTTTCTTTCCCCTTCTTGCACCTTTTGCTCCTTTTCTTGATCCCTGACCCCTCCTACGCCCGAGTGACTTTTGTTTATCTCTCATGCGTGCTCTACCTCTGCTTACACCCCTTTTCTGCTTCCTCCTGATCACACCTTCTTCTATCAAACCTCGAATGTCCTCTCTCGTTATTGCTTTGGCTATCTCCTCGGCAGCAACGGGGTCTATCCAGACTCTCCCCTCGCCTACCTTCAAAACCTGTGCTGCTAGCCTCTTCTGACTCGCCAGATTTACCATAACTTATCCTCACACAGTAAGATTATTTGTGGCTGGCACTAATAATGTATCCAAACCATTTTTAACTATACCTATTTCAACCTTATCCTTTTTTTCACCTTCAAGTGCTTCATTCAGTGATTTATAAGCCTTAATCTTCCATCTCGTGAGCACGTGTGTATCAAGTTCAGACACGATCGACACGCCTACCTTGGTCATTACTTTCCTCATATAAAACGCTTTATGCCCACCGAGC
>DYFG01000034.1 GCA_020725315.1 Nitrosotalea sp. | reverse complement strand
GAACTGATAGACCTTTTCAGCTCATAAAAACGCTTTTACTATTCGTTTGATTTGTTTCTTGGCAGATTCAGTGAAGAACAGTTTGTTGGGTTTGTTTCCGGAGTTTTGAGTTCAAACTCACCTTAGCCATAGAATATCCTTCTTTGAAGCCACTCGCTTTTCTGCTTCTTTAGTATGCGTGATTGTATCGCTCGGCTTTAACTCAAAGGAGGAATTACAGAGGATTGCTGAATGGTAGCTGGTGGAGGGGGTTAAAAATATTATCCGATTTTTTGGTATTCTGAGCCAAGCCGCATAAGGAGCATATCTCTAATCTCATTTGCCTCCATACTCGTTCGCTTCCGCGGCCTCGATATATCAATATCCACGCACTCAACAATGCGACCCGGTCTTGCGGACATCACGGCAACTCGATCCGCAAGATAGACCGCTTCATCAACGCTATGGGTCACGAACAAAATGGTCTTCTCTGTTCTCTTCCAGATCTCCAGCAGCTCTTTCTGGAGCACATTCCTCGTTTGCGCATCCACCGAGCCAAATGGCTCATCCATTAATAAGATAGTAGGTTCTGTTGCAAGCGCTCGTGCGATCGCTACCCTTTGCTTCATTCCTCCTGAAAGCTCATAGGGGTAACAGTTTTTAAAATCTTTTAGACCTACAAGCTCTATGTATTCTTCCGCGATTCTATACCGCTCCTGCTTGTCAATTCCCTTGATTTCGAGCCCAAATGTAACGTTTTTGATAACTGTTCTCCAAGGGAATAACGAATATTCCTGGAAAACCATTCCTCTATCCGGAGAAGGTCCTTTCACTTCTTTACCATCAAGGATAATCTCGCCATTGCTCGGGTAGTCTAAACCAGCAATCAATCTCAACAAAGTTGTTTTTCCGCAGCCCGAAGGACCTATAACACATAAAAATTCGGTTGGTTTTACTGCTAAATTGAGGTTCTCCAATGCTCTTATCTCCCCTTCTTCCGTGTTAAATGTCTTCGTCACATTCAAAATTTCCAATTTTGTGCTCACTTGTTCATGCCACCCCTATTCACTGCTATCCTACTTAACTCCCCCTCCACTTTAAATATCTTCTCTCACTATATCTGTAAATTCTATCAAGTGCAAATCCAACTACTCCAATCGCTATCATATAAGCTATCACAACGTCTGGTGAGAAACCCCTTGCAAAGTCAAGCTTGTAGCCCATTCCATAGCTAGAAACCCCAAACATCTCCGCAGCAACAACACACATCCACGATACGCCTGAACCTACCTTTATCCCAGTGAATATAGCAGGTAACGAAGCCGGGAAAACTACTTTCCTGAACATTGTTCTATTATCATTAACCCCTAATGTAAGGGCAGCATCAATCCAAGCCCTTTCAACAGACTTTACTCCAAAATGGGTATTAAGAAGGATAGGCCAAAAAGAACCAATGAAAATGATGAAAGCCGCTGCTTCATGAGTTAGTTTCAATAGAGCTATAGCTATTGGGATCCAAGCTATTGGAGGAATTGGCCGAAATAACTCGACCAAAGCGTAAGAAAACCTATCAGCGGATCTAAACCATCCAATGATTATGCCTGATGGTATTCCCACCAGAATTGCAGCACTAAAGCCCATAGCATAGTGGTAGAAGCTATATAAGCAGTCAAGAGGGAGGAAATAAACAGGATGCTTCCCCATCAATATTATTGCTAATGTTTTAAAAACAAGAGAGGGAGGAGGAACTATGAGAGGATTTAAAATGGTGCGTGATAAAATCTCCCATAAAAAAAGGAAAGAGGGTAACGAGAGAAATTGGAAGTATTTTGTGTTCATGTTAAATCAAGTACACCTTTTACCTCCATTACCCTATCCAAAGCTTTCCTATAAGGCATGCCATCTACTATATCCCCCACTGATACCAGCACAGCTCTGCCCTTCACATCCTTAGTCAGCCCTAAGTCGTACTGAACCTTGCACATAACATTGTAAGCTTCTTGCCATTCATGGACGCCTGGATCAGTTACGTAATGTATAAATTTTGGCCAGGGTTCGTTCACCTCCTTGGATATCCCCGTGTATTTTTCTATGCATTCTAAAATCACTTCTCGATTTTCAGCCCTTAACGCATACTCCTGCGCTATTAAATGAACCGCAATTATTTTCTCTGCAACATCTGGATATTCTCTTAGAATTTTTTCTGATATCAAAAGAACGCAGCATGGATGCTTCGCCCACAAATCCTCACTGCTCAATATGACTTTGCCATAACCTCTAATCTCCGCATCATAAGGAACAGGACTCGGTCCAAAGATTACGTCCACAGCTTTAGCCTTTAGAGATTCCACCTGTTCTTTAGGCCCCTGCGGTATTACCTCAACCTTTCCAAACAACCCCTGCTCCTTAAGCCATTTACTTAGCACAGTGTGCTGTATGCTTCCCGGTGGGTATGTTGCTATTTTCTTACCTTCGAGCGCATCATGACCTTTTACTTTATATTCCTCATATAGTTCAGGAGTTGCAACTACCGCTGAACCTTCCATATGGACTACCGAAACCACCTTTGCTGGCATCCCCAGTGCTATCTTAGGTATAGGTGGAGCCGCACCGACGTAAGCCACATCTAATTCCCCCCTTAACATAGCATCCATCTCTGGTGGTCCAGTGGGAAATATCGCATGCTTTACTTTAATCCCTGTTGCCTCCTCGAACCATCCTTTTTCTAAGGCTAAAAATGCTGCGACGTGATGGTCGCTCGGCTGCACTCCAATTCTTATCTCCTCTAACTCTGGCTTAACTGGTGCTACTGGCTTCCTCGTTGCATAATAACCAGCGCTGATAATAATAGCCGCAACTATAACACTGATGGAGATAATAACAGCTGTTTCCCTTTTCACTTTCTCACCTCCTAAATTTTCTACTAAATTTTTAGGTATAATCACCTTTTAAATTTTTCTATTTTGTGCATTATATTGCCTAATTGTATAATAATAGGGGAATATTTCGTTAATTATGGTTCGATTTTATACATTTGTATATTCCTGATGGTCCCACCATCAACAGACTTACATACCACAAAAAATTATTAAGATGCTGACAAAATTAGAGTTGAAAAAATTTAGAGTCTTCAAAGAAAAACGGATTTTGAGTTAAAGCCACTTACCATATTTGTTGGTGAGAATGGCACCGGGAAATCAACTATTCTTTATGCCTTATGCTTCCTTTCGCAGTCGCTTAATCGGATAAATTACCGGGATTCCATGGACCTCCTTTCATTTGATGAAACGGTGAGAAGAGGAGCAGAGAGTTTTGAGATTGGGATTGAAGTTGAAGAAGGAGGGGAGAGGGTAGCTTTTTATGAGGAATTTAAAGAAGACGGAGTGAAAGGCGTTTGCATCTCAACTGATGGTAAAACACTACTCAAAACTGAAAAGGAATGGCTTATCGAGGAGATAGTGAGGAAACAACCAGCAGAAGAAGCTAAGGGAATGGAAGAAATCATTGATAAAGGAGATATCCGCATTGATACCGTGGGAGTGTTGCGTTTCAATATTATTGGAGGAAGCTGGAATTTGGTAGGAATAAGCGAAAACAAAGTTATAGGAGTTATGGAAGGTATAGAAGACTTATACAGAGACTTAACAAGCGCAATAAGTATTTTCAAATCCTCTTTCCATCGAATAGTGCCCATTCTTGCAGGTAGAAGTATATTTGAAGATTCTTTTACTGCTGGAGGACATAAACCGGGGATAAACGAAGTGGTGAAGAAGAGCACTGCGCTGGGGAATCTCCTAGCCTGGCTAAAGCGGGCTGAAGAAGATGATAGGATAAAAGAACTGAACGAAGCTTTTAGAAAATTGGATTGGAAGCTTTTAGAGAACCCGGAGGAAGAAGCTTTAGAGCGAGGTCTGATTTTCCTGGAAGACCTTCCGCTTAAAATAGCTACGAGAGGTTCTACAACTTCTCATGGATATAGTAAGGTTGCACAACTTATCGCATCACTCGTTTTGTCTCCTGAGGGAAGTATCCTCTGCATAGAAGACCCGGAAATACATCTTCACCCAAAAGCACAAGCTGCTCTTATGGACTTGATCATAAAAAGTGTGAAGAAAGGAGAGAGACAGACGATGATCACCACGCATAGCGAGCACATGCTCATTCGTCTCGTGAGAAGGATCGCAGATGGCACTATCAGCCCTAAGGATGTCGCTGTTTATTACCTGAGCAAGGAAGAGGGGGAGATAGAGGTGTTTCGTATGCGGCATGGTGGATCTTGAATTGTGGAACTCAAAACGAAAGGTGGGATATCCGAAGATTGGCAAGAGTGCTTAAAGGGTTCAAAGAGCCTGACATTGATATTGGCGTTGAGAAGTTTCTGAGAGAGATTGATGCGATGGACGTGAGCGAATATCGTGATGGACTTAACAGCTTACGTCGTTTATATGCAGTTAAGGAAGAACCTGAGGACAAGAAAACTGCTACCGCTGTGGCTTTTGACGCTTTGCTGAAATTATATAAAGCATACATGAGCTATGAGCAGTGATAGAGGGATAAATTCCTTGTTTAACCGACTTGATGAACATTTAGAGAGATGCAAAGGTGAGATGAGTAAAAAGGATTATAATCTTGCGAGTCATCACGCTAAAGAAGCTATGACTTTTTTGAACAGGCTTTCATAAATCTCTCCTTTATTTGCTCTGCTCTTAATTTTATATCCTCCACGGTAGGGATATTGCCTGGTTTGACCATGACGTGGAAAAATCTCGGACCTTTTTCCTCATATAACCGCTCTAAGGCGGACCGCAGCTCTTCTTCAGTATGAACCTTCCTCGCATTCTCTATACCGGCACTTACTGCCATCAGTTCCATATCCACCGTAGAGGGTGTGGGTTGGTCTCCCGTGCTCCCCCATGTGCCGTTATCGAGGCACACAATGGAAAGATTTTCGGGCTTCTTATCCGCAACTACCGGCAAAATGTTGCTCATCAGCAGACTTCCATCTCCATCGAGCACCACCGTCTCTCTTTTTGCCTTCAGTGAGACGCCTAGTCCAATGGAGGAGGCTTGACCCAGACTCCCGAGCATGTAAAAATTCAAATCACGGTCTTTAGCGGCATAAAATTCCTTGCCTGGGATACCTATGTTCGCGATAACGGCTTCATCACTCAGATATTCTGTTATTATCCTTATCGCATCGTATCTTCTCATCTCTGGCTCTTGAGGTTCTCCTTCATACTCCAATTTGAAAGCCCTTTTTTGGTGTGGAACGGTGTTTTCTTTAATTACCTCATCGTTTCCCCATGTCTTCGGCGAGATGAGTGCAATATGCGGTCTTTCATGAGCGAAGGCATCCTGGATAGCTTCTTCTACTGATCCTATCTGTGAGGAGTCCTCTATGAGCGTGTATTTTAGGTCCAACGCAGCTAAAACGTTGGGCAACGCCTTTCCAAACGGGATCTGAGCCTCTATCTGCTCCTTGTAAACACCACGCCAACTCGCTATGATCGGTAACGGCAGCCTATAAGTGACGGTAAGCGAGATGAGAGCATTTAGAGAATTACCTAAACCCGTGCTCTGGATAATCATCGCAGGCCTACCGCCGGCGAGGTAGACGCCTGCTGAGATACCTACGCCATTTTCTTCCCTGTTCAAGCCTACATGACAAAATGCTTCTTCTCGCGCAACTAACCGCAACAATGCACTTATTTTCTCGCACGGTAGCGTTGAGATAACCTCTATTTTGTTCTTCTTTAATATTTCTATTACTTCTCGCTCGGGTTCATACATTGGTGATGGTTACCTCATTCACGGAGGTGATAAATAGTATGGCTTTCACTTTTATTGAAACTTATAAAAGCATACGGAATTCGATTGCGGATAACGGTTTGCAGATAAAAGAAGTTCGGCGGAGCCGAATTTGGACGGAGCGAAGCGTAGTCTTTTACACCGTGTTATACGCTCTCGGCGAAGGGATGTCATGGTACAAGAAAGAAAAGAGCAATGATAAAGAGAAGAAGTGGTAAAAGCTCTAGCGTTGGCAATTCGTCCTTTTTTACTCTAATGTACCTTTCGACTGCTGCTCCCAGTATGTATAGTACCCCAACAAAGAGTAATTTATCCCATCTAAACATAGTGATAGCAAAATGAGGATAGAAAGAGGAGAGGATAAGCTGTTCTATAGTTTCAACAGACCCTATACTAAGAAAAAGGAGCCCCCAGGCTAAAAGAAAGCTGTAAAAATATGATACTAGGAAAAGTCCTATCAAAGGAATAAGAAGCATGTGACGAAAGAAGCGAAAGAGCGTGAAATCTCCTTTGAGCAAAAGACAAAAAGAGATAGCCCATATCACAGGGATGCTGACGATCATGGTTATTCCAAAAAAGATCGGAAGAGCTTGAGACTTATCGGTCACTCTAGGCATTCTGGATACCTCATCCTGATCATTTCTTCAGCAAATTGCCCATAAACTGCTTTTGATAGATTGATAGACGCATGAGGACAAACAACATCTCCTAAATTTGGTTCAATTAATGCTCCATTTTTTAATGCTCTTTTTATTGGTTCACACAACAAAAAGTTTGCGCAAAGACCTTTTTCAGCATTTTCCATCTGTACAAATGATCTACAAGCATGAGCTGTGAGAAAATGCAGACGACGATCAACTCCTCTACACTTTGGACAGACAATTTGATTATTTTCTTTTTTCTCGCCACAGCTAACACATTTCATTTCTACACTTCACACGAAAACTTTTAATTATTTCTATTTAATTCTCACTAACCTTTCAGCAATCTCACTCCACTCTACTTCCTTTATCCTCCAATCTTTTCTGCTTATATCCACCGATACCAAACTCAAATCTCCTGATTTAGCACCTGAGGTCATTAAATCCTTTAAGGCTTTAACAGCGTCCTGCAAGTCATCGTATAGTCCAACATCCCCTTCTTTGCTTTTATTTTCCAAAACCCAAAAACCCCTATTCTTCAACTTTATTTCCATTTTTCTTCACCCTCTAAAGATTTATGGCTTTAAAAATTTTCTTCTAAGGGCTTCTTCATATTTCGTCAGTTTTGACACACTTTTTCCTGTAAGTAGTAACCTCTCACCATATCTTTCCATTTCATTCGACACTCTTATAAGACCATCAGCGTGTCTAAGTACCCTTCCTAAGTCTATTTTTTCTTTTTCCTGTGCAAAGGTCTTCAAGTGTAAAAGGTTCAACGCCAAAAGGACGGTTAGGTATCTTAAAAACTATTTTCCCATCTATCCAAATTCTCGCTAAATTCATAGCCGTATTCCCTTTCATTCGAAAAAACATGCTAACCACCCCTTGTCTCAATATACTTTATCTCCCCTAATTCAGCTAATTCTTTCTCTAAGTGGTCGTGCATCATTTTCATATACTTGATATACTCTCTCTTCCACCTTTCTGGCATAGACAAAGCATGACGAGCTTGTATCGTGGTAATATCGATAGACACCCTTCGGCAGTGTTCAACAAGTCTCTCATATGGATCTGTACTGAGATACAATTCCGGTCCTCTCTCCCCTCTGGCTATTCGTGCTCTATCTTCGATATGAGCCTCAATTCCTTTCTCTTCGAGGTCTTTGTATCTTTCTATTTCCTTTATGATTTCACGCTGTTGTTCTTCCTCTGAAAATTCACTGATGATTTTTTCTGCCAATTCTGGTGTTATCTTTGATCCTTTTTTGAGTATCGCTTCTCTAACTGGTTCTGGTGCTTTTTTAACCACTGACACGAGCTTTGCAGTCTTCTCATACGACATGTCTTCATCTGCTACTTTTCTAAAAACCTTCTTTTCTGTCTCTTCATCTTCAATTGCTGCAATCCTTGCAAGCTCCATTTTACCAACCCCTTTCTCTGTTGCTTCTTCTCGTATTGACTTTGGAAGTTTAAGGAGGACAAGAGATTCATATATTGCATGGGTTTTCAAACCTATCTTCTTCACTATTTGGTTTAGTATTTCTTCCTCTTCCGTGAGCTTGTTGCTACCTTTATATTTTTCTCTTAGCTTGAGGTCAATAATGTTTATCTTTTGCGGTAACCTATCATCAATAAACTTTTTAGAAAAGTTTATTTCTTCTGCCTTGAAAACCTCTAAAATCGCCTTTGTTTGTTCTATAGGTTTCAAATCCTCTCTATGTACATTCTCAATCAAGCTCTCTACCATCACTTCTTCATCAGACACATCTTTCACTATCGCTGGTATTTCTTTCATCCCTGCAATTTGGGAAGCTTTCCAACGCCTTTCTCCTGCTAATCATTTTCATTTCTATTCCCATTTCATCCAACCACCTCCTTTTTTGTCATGTATTCCATTTTAATACTCGCAGGAGCGGATTCTATCTCTTTAGCCCAAAAAACTTTCAATACCTTCTCTGCATGTGGACTGGGTCTGTATATCTTTTTTAGTCTTCCTCCCGATGTATCCACAAAAGGGCCTTCTATAAGACCCGCGCCACTCAGGATGTGAAGATGCCTAGCCACGGCAGCATCTGGAAATTTCAGCGTTTTAGCTATTTCATAAGCTGTGATTTCCCCATTTTTCACAACCTCTTCTAAAACTTTTCTTCTGGAAAGATTTAAATTGTAATGACATATATTGAAACACATGGTAATACTAACCGATAAAGAAATCAAAGCGAAAATAAAGCAAGGAGATCTAGTAATTGACCCTCCTCCTAAAGAAATTCAACCAGCAAGCATTGATTTAACGGTGGGAGAAGAAGCTTTCATAGCTACAGCTGACGATATAACAAGAGTTGACCAGAAAAGACTTCTTGTTATTCCTGCTGGTGAGCTAGCGTTAATGATAACAAGGGAGAAAGTTAAATTAAGCCAAAAAATAGTAGGGCGTATTGGACTAAGGTCTCATTATACTCGAAAAGGCTTAATATTACTTGCAGGTCCCCAGATAGATCCTGGATTTGAGGGATATTTGCATGTATGTGTGTGTAATCTTAGCCCTACTGAAATATCTATGGCTTATGGAGACCCATTTTGTACTGTAGAGTTTCATGCTCTTTCTGAGCCGGTAGAAAAGCCATATAGCGGCGAATATCAGTTACAACATCATATAACCTCAGATGATATAAGAGATATAAAAGAAAGAAGAGGATATGCATTAAGTGAGATAATTATGAATATGCAGGTAATCGCTCGAGATATTTCGAGTCTTAGAAATATTGTAGAAACACTTAGAAATATTGTAGAAACATACTCAAAGCGGGTTGACACGTATATGGGAATATTCGTTGCTTCACTTGTAGCACTTGTGATAGGAATCTTAGTCCAATTGTTTATTTAATAAGATTAGGTAAATGTAAAGTTAAACTTACCAAAAATATATTTTGTCAACAAGCTGATCGTTAACAAAAATACTGGCACTTTTCGCTTTGAAGGGCGAATGCAACATACCATGTGTACGAACTCTCTCTATTTTTAAAGTCATGTCAATTAACCTCTTTCGTACTTCTTTAGGAACCTCAAGCTCCCATATTCCATATCCCCCATTTATAATTACTGTGGATGGTGTAAACACCTCGGATCTTCTACCAATTGTAAATTCTGTTGCAGAGACGGCCCCATTAAATCCTTTACTACGGATTTCTTTTACTTCTATTCCCTCCTTGCTAATTGGTGGCATTACCTCTCTTATTTCTCTGTGTAAGATATGTTCAATCCTTGATTTTATCTTTTGTATCATAGTCTACAACTTTTAAGTTTCTGGGAATATTTGACGCTGATTGCGTCTAACGTTCCCAGCATATACGATGTTGCGACCGAAGGGAGCAATCTCCCGAAGGGCAAGGGCGTTAGCCCGTAGCGTATATGCTGTGTTAGGCGATGCGGTGGCATCTAATTCTCTCCTTAATTAAAGGAAACTTAGTGTAGAAATAACTTCCTGAGCTATTGTTAAATCTATTTTCGCTATTGATGATAGCCCAGTTACAGAGTTCCAATAATCTGCCTTATTTCTGTCTATTCTTAATCTATCTAAATTATTGCCTATTTTTCTACGCGATCTGTCTGGACTCCGTTTAAATACATCGCGAACATACTTATGAGCTTCGCCAGTAGACGGAATTAAATGCCCTTCAATATCGTGCAAGTAATTTCGAGCCTTACAGAAAGCAGCATAATATGCTCTGCTGACCGAGGAACGCAGTTTCGCTTCTTGACTCGCTGAGTTTATTGCCTGCCCGGCAAGTTCTTGTGCAAGTTTCAAATACTCTGACCAATCAAAAGTCATTCAAATTCCACATGAACACATAGTTTTCCATCAGCATTAACAGAGGCATCTAACCACCAGTTCTCATCGAGTTGTTCTAACTTATCAAGAGCCTCGTCCGGTGAGAGATCAGTGTGAATGAAAAGTATTAACTCATGATCTTCCGTAGCTTCCGGGTCGGTAATAACTTCAAGGATAAGTTGTAGTGAGGTGCCAAAGTATTTTGTGATTTGGTTGGGTGCTTCCTGTAAGAGAGGAATAAGGAATAAATGATTTCGAAGAAATTCAAAAATCTCTAATCGGTTTCGGAAAGAGTAGAAATTCTCAATTTTACTAAAGACTCTTAGCATTAAAAAAGTTTCTAATTGAAGTGTCGTATCTTCTCCTATTCCCCTCTCTATATCCAATACTTCTACTTGCAGCATTTTATCTAATCCATAGGGTTAATTTTTCGAGCATTTCATCAATTTCTTCTGCTTCTGAAACCAAGTTCATCTCTTCGAGAGATTTCTTAGTTCTTTCTAGGATATTCCTAGCATTTCTAAACTCAACGGGGTTATTTTTAATTTCCTCTATCATAGGTGAACCCTCTAATAATATCTCACTTTTGTATATATGAACAATCTTAGAGTTATAATTTCTCTTTTTCCCCTCATCTTGAGTTAGCTCAACAAAATCAGCATATAATCCAGCTTTTCTTTGGTTATAGTGCAAAATCTCTCCAATGGGCGCCTCAGGTTTAATAAGTCTCAAATAAGTTATGCCCTCATTATAACTTTTTTCTGAGTCTTTGAGATGTTTTTCTTTGTCCTCTTCAATCTTCATTAATTCTCTATACACATCTCCAATATTGCGACATTGCTGAGCACATCCCCTGAAGAAACCATACCTCATTCTGATATTAAGAGCATTCTTCAAGCTATCTAAAGCTTCACGAAATTTTTCTTTAGAAAGCTCTTGATTTTCCTTGACAAGCTTTCTACCTTGTGCCGTTAAGAGTAAACCAATTGCATTCTCTGACTCGGCTACACCATTTTTATCTCCTAATCTTTCCTTTATTTCTTTACTCTCATTGCAGAATTTAATCCCTTCTTCAAGCTCTTCTTTAGATCCCCTTAAATGCGCCAGCCCGAGGACATTTAAACACCTAGCATAACCAAGTTCATATTCTTCACTTTTTTTCATTATAGATGCAAGCTCTTTTTCCGCTTCTTCTGCCAATTTTTTTGACCCCTCATAGTCTCCTTGCCTACGCTTAACATTAGCTATGTCAACTTTCAGGCATGCTACTTTAAAGTCATTTTCCAGTTCTTTAAAGGTATCAATACACTTTCTATAGATTTCAATCGCTTCATCTTCCTTTCTCCCTATATCTTGCCTATAATAAAGGTCAGCTAGCCTTTGTTTTGCCATTACCTCTCTATCCTTTCTTCCTCCTACTATATCGATGGCTTCCTTATAATGTCGCTCAGCTTCGCTCCAGCGACTAAGGTGTTCAAACAAACGCCCAATGAACATGTTTCTTTTAAATTCGCCGATATTATTTTTAGCCCATTGTTCAAAGGTATTATAGTGTGCACTCGTTTTGAAGATCGGCCAGAGCTTATTTCTGACATATTCACTTGTATCAGTAACGAGCTTAAAGGACTCCTCCCGCTTCAAGAGAAAGGCATTTACATTTATGGTTTTAAAACACCTTTTTTCCCCCGGAGGTTTACTTTCCTCTATTTTTTTCTCCTTTTCTAACTCCTCTTTATCCAATATAAGCTTACCCTCCCATTTTCTATCATGATCAAGCCAAAAAATGCTCCTCTTACTATCTGTATCTAAAATAACAGGATATACACTAAAATCATCTTGACATCTATAACCCATAAAGCTGAAATCATAATTCTTGAGGAAGTACGTTAACACTTTTCTCTTTGCTTCCTTTAGACCCTGTCCAACTTGGTTTAAAGCAACCAAGATTGATTTAAATCTTTCTTTCCCTTCTTTATCTTCTTCGATTGTCCCATGCAATTTAAATAAGTACCCACCAGGTATGTTTTTAGGGTCTGGTTCTTCATCTATGCGGTACTTTTCGACAAATTCCTCAAAATGTAAGTCTTCATAGCATCTCTTAATCTCCAATCCTTTCAGCCTACATGCTTCTTCTATTAAGTTTTCCTGATTAGTTGTGAATACCCAATTACCTTGCTTGAGCGCCTCTGCCAGGAAAAAATGGTTGGAATTTGGAGTGTATCCCAGTAACATTTCTAAAGATATAAGCACATCTTGACCTAACTCCTCAACTCCTATCTGTAATACTACTTCAGGTCTAATATTTTCGCTAAGAAGTATGCATTCATCGGCTTTCAATTTTTCACCTCCGATAGATTCGATGACTTTCTTATTCAACTCTCCAAAAGTTGGAACACTTGAGTCCTTTGAAATCCCCGCTCCTACAAAAAAACCTAATTTTGAACCAACAGCTTCCTTTATCCTGTCGATGATCACTTCATCTTGCATCACTTCGCCTCCCTTCATATAAAGTATATGCTATTCCATATTTAAAGCCACCGTTTCGCCTAACGTCTGAGCGTATCTGAAGTTCCGAGCGTAGCGAGGAATTTGGGCGGAGGTGCGAAGCACCGTAGCCAGATACGCTCTGTTATTAAAAAACTCTCGCGAGGTTGGAGGTAAGCTCAATGAAGCGGCGATGGTAGAAATACAAGGAACAAATCCAGCTACACCAAGCCCCAAAGACAATGTACTTTTTCCAAGTCCCTTAGTTGTTTCTTTGTGCTTTTTCTTCAGAAATTCCGGTAATTTTTGCTTGAAAACCTCTTCAAATGTCTTGGAAATTTGCTCCAAAATCTCCAATGGTTTTTCTATATCACATACTACCCCATCAGAGTTCGTCTCTGCATCCCTTATAACTTGAACGCTTGTTTGAATTAAATTATCGTATTTTCTACGGAATGAGCTGTTCTCTAATGGTTTTCTCAAG
>DYFG01000001.1 GCA_020725315.1 Nitrosotalea sp. | reverse complement strand
CAACTAACAAAGAAGAGTCTTATAGTAGATCAACTAACAAAGAAGAGTCTTATAGCAGATCATTAGTTTTAAACTATTAATATTATACGTTTCAGACTTAGTTAAAGGTGGATTTAGGTGGCAGTTAGACCAGACATTTTCAAGATTACAGATCGTTCTTTGTTGACAGACGAAGAAATTTCGGTACTTAATCAAGCCAGGACTGCTTTGTTAGAGGGCAAGACCTTGTACAACACCCTAACAAAAGACAGCCTGGACCATGTTGGCTGGGCGGTGGGGTTAGGGCTGTCCCTGCTAAGGAACGCACAGGAGACAGCCGAAACCACCGACATTTCTTTTGTGTTTGTCGTCAACTACCTTCCCGAACACGGATACGGTGTGGCTTTTGTGGTGGGAGAGAAAGAGGATTAGTCCTCTTCTCCCCGCCGCCACATGTCCTCTAGAGCTTCGTCCATACAGTCTAGGCACATACCCGCATCTGTGATTGATTTTATGTGTTCTTGCGATGTATATTTACGCTGGCAAAAAGGGCAGGTAGCGGAGTGGATTACAGGTAGAAATTTCATACAGGCACCACACCGCCCGAAGGTTTCAATGTTCACCCGCTCATCTTCGGAATCATAGTGCCCCTTACAGTTAGGACACATCACTGTGCCCCACTTATTCCATGTATACTCGTTATCATTTTCTCCGTACTTGCCACACTTATCGTACCGAGACTTCCAGGAATACTTTAGCTTGACGTGATCCAGGTGTTTGTGGCTGAATCGTTGATAGAAATTTTTAAACGCATCAACGCCTGCTAGAGTCTCTTCGATCAGGGCATAGGCATTGATCTGGTGGTAGCTGTAGTACCCCGTTGCAAAGTTAATACCCTTGCAACCCAGGTCCTCTAGCTCACAAATATCAGTATAGGAACCATACCCAACTTGAGTACCGCACTGATTTAGCCACGAGGCAAGTTCTGTTGTGTGGTAGCGGTAGAGTACGGTGTCCGATCCACCCCGATCAAACTCAAACATCCAGTTATATCGCTTACCAAACTCAGGCATCTGATCATCAAAAGGATCAAAGCCTGCTGCTGTACTCATGCCAAATTCTTCATCCTCACACAAAAGGATATCATACTGAAAGCCGAGTAGAGGCAGGTATTCGAGCAAAAGGTAAACGCCGAGTCGATCATCAAGACGTGGAGAAAAGACCACATCTCCAACGTCATCATACGACTCAACATAGAAATGAGTTTTGTCTTGTACCGTATCCAAATGTGCTACGGCCAGGATTTTAGCACCCCGGTCAATGAATGTATACCCACTATTGATTGAATAGGGCACGTAAGTCCCTAATCCACGGAAGTCCTCAATCGGAAGATTGCAGACTGTCTTGAGCATATCATAGTCAAATTTCATCAAAAATCCCCTCTAGGTATAGAATAACCTGACAAACTTCACCTGTTTGTTGTAAGATAGCACGTTGGCTGTCTAATGCGGTGTAAGAAATGTTGAGGACGGTAGTAAACACCCCGTCCTCAACACGGAAGAGAACGTAAACAATCATTCTTCTTTCTCTTCTTCGAACAGAATGTTTCACAACATATCATTGTAAAGTCTTTGAGTAATGCGTTCTTCCAACCCCTGTCTAACCTCTGCACGCTGCTGTCGTCTTGCTAGGTGTTGTTGGCAGCATTGTGCAAAATGTTCATCCCCCCTAGGGTATATTTTACCACACCACCCACACCGCTGCCACGTACCCCCGTTGCGCGGGTGTGGTGTACCGTATTCATCTATTACTAGAGACTGTTGGGCATAGTAAAATTCCCCAACCCGAATTGCATCAGCACAACGGCACCAAGCACCGCACGGATCAAGCACGATCTCTTGATCGCCGTGAAAGTAAATCTCATCATCAAGAAACACTGCTGAATTGTAGAAACACCACTCCCCAACATAACTACCTGCTGTAATTTGGAGCAAGTCTCGCTCACAGTTTTCACAGTAATATCCTGGTTCTATCAGGGTATCTTCCATGAATCGCACGTTCTCTTCTGGAAAGCAGTCCCCACAATTCTCACAGCAAATTTCTTTTTTAGAATAGAGATAGGGCACATCTAGTTCGGGTTTGATGACATAAATGCGTGGGGCAGGGACGGTCCCTGCTACCACACAAGTAGGAGAGTTAACATATAAATCTTCTTTTGAACATTCAAAATCTATACTCTGAATAGCCGTAATCCAACCAAAGGCTTGGCTGGTAACGGTCATCCACGTTTGAGCGTGTTGTAGAGCGCCCTGCCCATAGAAATTGAACAACACAATCCAATCTTCATAAGGCAAAAACCACGCACGTCCGATTAGTTCCTCATTTTTATAGGCGCGTATCGCACCCCCACCGTTGAAATGCAGAATGTCCCTCGCTCTAGGGAAATTCGTCCACCAACAGCTTCGATCATTGTAATACTCTTCGCGTGTACCATCACACCCCAACGTCAAACGCAGGGTAAGCGGCTCTTCTGGTAGTGCTGCAATGAGGTTGCCTACTTCGGCTATTGTTTTGGGAGACAGTTTTATTCCCCGCAGTTTGAAAAATGTTTTAGCAAATGCCTTGCCAGGACGCATATCCTGATCAAGATTTTCTAAAATTTCTTCGATACTGTAGGGTGAGAGGCTGATATCCCGCGGTGAGACATCTACTTGTAAAGCGTCATAAAGTTGTCGCAATAAGGACATTGTCCACCAGGCACCAGATCGCGAGGTAGTAACACCCGTCTTACCATCTTCAATTTTCATTGCAGCCCTCCGTAAAATGTGGATCATCTGCTGGAAAAATCTTACCGCAACTGAGGCAATACTGATAGGTGTCCATACCACGCACATGAACACCCCCGTACACATCCGTTACTATAACACAAGGAGCATACAGTGTTCCATTTACGTTGATTGCCTCTTCTGTAAAACACCAACAACCAAACGGATCACAGTATACTTCAGGGTCTTTATAGTAATAGGTACGATTGTCGCTCATAAATATTGTCTGACTAGACAGTGCTAGTTGACCAGCATATTTTCCTGCTGAAATGGTATCTATGTTAGTGTTGAGACAGTAATTACATACTAGGTTACTATCTAAGTGAATTAGAGGGCTATGAATTTCAGTTATGTTGTGAACACTAACTCGTAAACCACAAACAGCACATTTAACTGTAGGTCTAGTGTAAATATGCGGGGCATTTACATCTGGTCTAACATGGACTTTCTTTCTGGGGTAGGGCTTGGTTCCTACAATGACTCCTGCCGCATCGTTTACGAACAGGTCTTCATCAGCAACAGCAATACTGAAGTCATCTGTCTTAACAACCTCAGCATACCACCCGAACGCCTTATTGATAAGGCTTGCCCAAGTTTGGGCATGTTGTAGATTGCCATCACCATAACAGTTAAACACGACGATCCAGTCCTCATAAGGCAAAAACCATGCACGTCCTATAAGTGTCCCATCCTCATTGTAAGCGCGAAGTGCCCCACCCCCATTATATTCGAGTACATCACGGCTACGAGCATACCCGTTCCACCAACAGGAGTCAGGGTTATAGTAGTCACGTGCTGAACCTTTACACCCCAATGTCAGGACAACTTCTGTGTCTTCATCCGGCACCGCTGACAGCAGGGAGCCGATCTTGGCTTTCGTATCTTCTGGTAAGGACACCTTAAACTGTTTATATAGGGCACTAGCAAACGCCTTACCAATGTTCATGTTTGGATTGAGGCAGTTTGTTAGTAGATAGTTGATTGAGTCCGTGTACAGATAGGACACTTCTCGTACCAGTTTTGTGACCTCTACGATAGTTGGGTAAGGCCAGTTAGTCTTAGCCCCAGCCTTACCCTTTTGTCCGTTTGCATAAAACATGGCACTTACTCCTGTTCTAGAGGAAGGGAAATTGGAGAATAGATCCTTCCCCCAACTTCCACACCGTCTTTTGGCAGGTAGGCGTTACCAAGATCATTGTATTCAACTTCTTCCACCAAACAGGTGGCAAAGTCGCCATACTCTAATTCAAATACGTCATTGTAAAACGCCTCATATCCGGCATAGTGGCCTGCTGTAACATCTACAATATCTTCATGACATGGTTCACAGAAATACCCTTCGCCAATCCCATACACATGTCTATGATAGTAGGCATATTCTTCTCTTACCCGTTCATTACAACCAGAACAATACACCGGTGGAGACGAGTAATAATACGGCGCATCTACGTCGATATTAGGGTAAATAGGCCCTTCCCCTTCATACATTTCAGGGCCAACAACCACCATCGTGTGGCTGTTGACATAAAGATCGGAATTATCACAACTGAAATATGCAGAGACTTTTTTGGATTTCCACCCAAACGCCTGTTCTACGAGAACACCCCACGCATAAATATGTTCTAACGCACCCTTCCCGTAGCTATTAAACAAAAGGATATGATCCTCATACGGCAAGAACCATACCCTTCCAACTAGTTCATCATCTTCATTATAGGCGCGAATCGCACCCCCGCCGTTGTGTTCCAATACATCGCGGCTTCTTTCGAAGTCGCCCCACCAGCAACTATCTTCGTGGTAATACTCCCATGAAGAACCGCGGCATCCCAACGTGAGACGCAGCGTTAGGTTTTCGTCTACGAAAGATGAAAGAAGCTGGCCGATCTGTGCTTTAATTTCTGCACTCAGTTTGATCTGATTGTGTTGATAGAACGCCTTAGCAAATGCCTTACCAGGGCGCATGTCAAGGGGCATAGCCGCCAGAACGGTGTAGATTTTGTCTACTAGAGTAGAGGAATAAGGCAACAGGGGCCGGACTACTTCGGCAATCGCATCGACAGTAGTAAGGGGCCACTCATTAGTAGCCCACGTTTTCTTTGTATTTCCTTCTTGACCGTTTAAGAAAAACATGATTTGTTCTCCTTTGTATAACACCGCTTAGGCAGGCTTTCAAGACGACCTATTCCAGCCATTATTTACATACTCATACCCCAAACATGCTAGCATATCATACGCCGTTTTTTCTGGTAGTATATAGTTTTCCGAGACGATAGTCAAATATTTGTTATGCTGGCGCAAGATATGATATGCCTGCGCCAGCTTAGGCGATACGTCAACGGATAGTTTTGTTTTCTTATCTGTGAATATCATGCAACTATTCTTCAACTTCTTTGTCGCTTGTATCCTCATATGTCTTAACGTGCCCATCGAAATTGCGCCAGGGGACACCGGGTTTTAGCCCGGTTGGGAATGGCGCTTGCCTCCTTTCTGATTTTGCTTTGCGAACGAATGTGCGGTATACTAATGTTGTCTAGGCATGATACGTGCGTTATGATTGTGGACGGAACACCCTGCCGCGCGCGTGTGCCTAGACAACACACAATCTTCGGCGGGGTGTTCTGTTCTGGGGCGGCGATGATTCGGACGTACAAGTACCGGCTGTATCCGACGAGGGCGCAAGCGCGGACGTTCGACTTCCTGCTGTGGCAGGGGCGCAAAATCTACAACGGTGCCCTCGCCATGCGCAAGGAAGCGTATGAGGAACGCGGCGAGAGCATCAGCCTGTATGACCTGCGTGATCACTGGTGCGCACTGCGCAAAGAGGAACCGGACACGTTCGGGCTGCTGCCCTATGACACGGTAGATGACCTTATGCGCCGCCTGGACAAAGCCTATAAAGCGTTCTTCCGCCGCGTCAAGGCGGGCGAAACACCGGGCTTCCCGCGCTTCAAGGGGCGCTACCACTTCCGCAGCCTGGGTTACAAGTACGGTAGTGGGTGCAAACTCATCGAAACGTCGGACGGGTGGGCTAAGCTGCGCATCGCCAACTGTGGTGACATCCGTCTGCGCTTTCACCGCGATCTGCCGCCCCTGAGCGTCATCAAGTACGTGCTCGTGCTGCGCAACCGGCGCGGCCAGTGGTACGCCGCCCTCCAGCTTGAAATACCCGACGCCGAGCCGGAACCTTCACAGAAGCCCGCCGTTGGCATTGACGTGGGCATGGTCTACCTGCTGGCGCTCAGCGACGGCACGACCATTGATAACCCGCGCTGGTATCGGGAAGGGCAGCAGAAGCGCCGCGTGCTTATGCGCAAGCTGGACCGCCAGCGCCGCGCCAACAACCCGCAGAACTACAATGCGGACGGCACGCCCAAACCCGGCGTGTTCATCTGGCACAAGTCCACGCGCATGCAGGAAACCGAGCGCCAGTTGCGCAAGCTGGAGGACCGAATCAGACAACAGCGGTGGTATTTCTGGCACACCGTCACCGACTGGCTCACGAGCACCTACGGGCTGATCGCCATCGAAGATCTGACGCTGGACTTCATGATCGAAAACAAGCGTCTCGCCATGAGCGCGCACGATGCCGGCTTTGCGACCTTCTGGCAACTGCTCGAATACAAGTGTGCCGAGCGCGGCGTCCAGTTGGTCAAGGTGCCGCCAGCGTACACGAGTCAAACGTGCTCCGAGTGCGGCGTAGTGGACGCCGAAAATCGTAAAACACAAGCGCGGTTCCGGTGTCTTTCGTGCGGGCATGAAGAAAACGCCGACGTGAACGCAGCGAAGAACATCCTTCGCTTAGGGTTGAAAGCGCCTGTACCGGGCGCGCGGGACGAAACGCAGGCCAGTGGGTCAAACGTGTCCCGCGAAGCTCAGAACGGCGATGCTGTTGCAACGGATGGATCGCGGTGATGGGCAGTGTAACCTCGGAATATCCTGATGCTTGCGGTCAACCCGGCCCGGACGGGGCCGCCAGAGCGTAACGTGGCCGGTTGCGGCGAGCGTGCCCTGGGAAGCTCCCCGCTTTAGCTTTAGCGGGGAGAGTCGTCACCGAAGATAAAATCAATTGCACGTTGCGCTTGTGATCCAGCCCTTACGATCATGCGGGGATCATCTTTCAATACTTGCAACCAGTTTTTGAGATACGCTGCGTCGTTTTTATTCATGTCCTCATTCTGCACACCGACTCGTGCACAGAACATCGCTTGACCAACACACGCGATCAACTCTTCAAACCCATATTTCTCACTACCAAACAATGAAGGATTAACAACACCCTCTCGCCCTAGTCGGTCGATGTGTCCGGTACTATGCACTGCCTCATGCGCCCACGTCGAATAAAAATGAGCATAGGATTTAAAAGCATCCACTGGGGGCATCACGATCCGATCTTGTGATGGGATGTACGCTGCTTGTGTACCCTTAAAGGTAGTAGGCGCAAGCCATGACGCTGTAAGTAGTTCTTTAATATCATCACGCTTGCGGTCTGTCTTATCAATATCTGTAATCGTAGGAATAGGGGCAGGTTCTTTACCCTCAGCAGGATCGGCCTGCTCTACGTTAAACAGGTTATAATACCGAAGGAACGGGATTTTAACGATACGATCATCCCCGTCATCATCGGTGACAGTCTTCTCAAAAATGTTCCAGTAAACGATGAAAGAAGACTTCTCACCTTTGCGGATTTGCCACCCCAAATCGGTAGCCTGTTTGTAGGTAAACCAAAAGGGGCTGGAAAATTCAGACAGTGACAGGAGCAGGGGATTAATACCCTTATAACCGTATTTAATACACACTTCTTCCGGTGTGCCTTCGGACTTGTGAGCATTGTATGTCACAAGATTGATAGGATGGGCAACAACCCACGGACGTTGCCAGGGCAGCAATCCGCTAGACTCGACTGCTTTAATCAGTGTGTCTAGGATACGCCGTTCAACCGAATTTTTCTTAGGCATGGTACACTCCTTTACTTTCATCCCAATACTGCACACCATTTCCAATGTGCAGAGGTAGGTATGATTAGTCATACCAGTCATAAATACATAGGATCGGGAAGAGATTGTCGGGATCGTCTTTCGCTTGATGGTTAGGCACGTTATTTTCTCCTTAACTCACACGGCGAATATAAATATCAACGTCTTGTGATTTGATCGTATATTTCAGACTTTGGTTGTTACCACAATCCACGCTAACTACTGTAGCGCTTGGAGTAGATTCGATCACGGTTCCCTTTTTCCATGTACCAGCATAAATACGAGAGCCGGTACGCAAGACTTCAACTTGATCACCTTTGTTGTACATTTGAATCTCCTTTTATCCAACAGGATACGCCGATTTGTATAATGTATCTATATATAGGCGGATTTTTCGCGCCATTAAAGAATTAAATTTAAGTATAAACAAGTAAGTATAAGTATGTAATAAGTATGTACGTAAGATTATTTAATACCCCACCGCGATAATAGGGTACGGAAATATTTGTGTTGTTCCTCATCCAGTCGGTCAATACTGAGAAGCGGAGAGGGCTTAAACCCCATACGGGCTAATTGTGCGCCGATGCTTTCGGGATGTGCCCTACGTCGCGCATTTAAAGGTCGTTCGGGCACGATCCCGCCGACGTTATAAAGCGCCTCGATTAGATAATATACTTCACAGACGGCTATACGATTCATTGTGTACTCCTTTGCCAAATTAGCAGGATACCGGACTTTGTAGCGAATGTATTACTGGCCATACCTAAGCTTCTGGATAAATTAGAAGCAATACGATATGGCACGATAACAGTGTACGCGGCGAACATAATCACCGCAGTACTAGTGGAGTAGTTAATCATCATTAACATTGTACCCTCTCCTTCTCCGATACTTGCGCCTAGTGACACATTATCGATTTTAATGTCACTCTCGCCAGTATAGAACAAATCGAGATAAACGCCATAATAGACCCATTACTGTACATTACTGGACTTGTAATGTACAGTATCGATCTACTAAAACGCCCCGTACTTGTACCACATAGGGTACTCGTCAATGGTTTTAACTTGGTAGTAATGCCCGCCGCGCAGGCGGGGCGCGCGACTTACGATCCTCACGTATTTCTGATCGCCTCTGCGTCTCGCATTATCGGCTACAATGTTCGCTTGTGCTAGGTCTTTGCAGGGGAAAATAAGGGTATTAATAACGCCCCCAGCCCTTCCCCATCCAGACATAAACGAGTCATTACACAGTACCCAAAGAGTCGTGCCTTCTGGATAGGTAAGTTTATCACCCTTGAAGCCTTCGTTATTCATTGTATTCTCCTTTATATGATTATTAGCGTAAAGGCTACGCTATGCCCTAGTAAAAATTAAATATAAGTATAATTAAGTATTATGAGCTTACTACTCCTTATCAATAAGGATGGGCCTAATCAAAACACACAAACCAGATACCTATACCCTGCCGCTCTGAAAGGCAGGAGTGTAGCATAGGAATCTCACCCAAAGCATCGCTACACTGGTACGTTTGTGTGTTCTAATTAGTTCAATTGTATCGACTTTTCCAATATGACTCTTTAATTGAGTCATATTCGCCCCAGATGATGCGGTCGCGCGGGATTTTATTGGCACGTAAGAATTGATTAAAGACGTGAATATCACCTTGACAAACTACTACGCCATTGTGGCGTAAGGTGATTACGCCAGTAGTGTCAAATGACGCCTTAAAGATCGGCTTATTAGTTACTGATTTGTTTTTACGGCGGAAAATGTTAAGCATGATACGCTCCTATGATTTAGCAGAACACATTCAAAGAAAAATAAATTTAAGTATACACTAAGTAGTAAACACTAATTAAACGACTTTGCGGTATACACTGAACCCGACTTCGAATTGTGACGTATAGTCCAGTGTAAAAACGAATCGTCCTTCAGGATCGTCGCTCAAAAGATCACCTAGAATCTGCTTTGGATCATCTACGATACCGTGAAGGCCATTAATGTAATGATCTTCATTCACTTTAACATAGCCGTAATCTTCCGGCTTGTAATGGTGGGCGAATTCATTACTAGCAGCAACATCAGAACGATTTTCGATGGATTCGTAGTACGCCTGTGCATCGACACAATCTAGACACAAGAGATCACCGTCTTGGATAACATACGCTGAAGTCCAGTCATACGAATTAGGACTCGTTCGAACGGCTTTATTGCATTCAGCACATGTAGCCCATTCATCCAACCATTCGCAGGCATAGCCAAGAGATTCTAACTTGTCAAAAACGTGTTTTGGGACTTTATTCCAATCCGCCATGATAACTGGTTTGTCATCATAGCCCGGCTCCTTGCAGCCAGGAGCAAAACTAAAGTAGGCATTAGGGAAAATGCGATCCAAGCGATAAAGAAATTCTAATATCTTCATGATTTTGTCTCCTATGCTATGGCATATCCTATAAATTGTATGCCAGCCAACACACACAAGCGATCTTGTGTGTGTGAGACTGATCTACAATTTAGTTATAGACTGTGATATAGTCACTATCGCCGCGTTCAAATTCCAGTAGCGATTTGTAGTCGATCACGTATTCGTTGAACCTTATGGTAGCGGTATCATCTGGCACAAGTGCCAAAAACGACACTTGACCAGACTCTTCGACTGTCAAACATGACAGTAATTTGAGATCGTGATGATACTCTTCCAGGCGGACTAAGGCACGTTGTCGTTCGGATTCAGATTGTTCGAGAGTATAATTAGTGAGTCTAATGCGCCGCAATAGACTCACCACCACGATCAGGGATACGCTGATGATCAATGCGCTAACCATGCCAGACTCTCCTGTCTGTATTGTGCATATTTGCCGTTATAGGTGTTAGGATGGCTCGTAATGGTCAATTGCACGCGATCTCTAATGTCATCTGTAGGGATCACGTAAAAGTATACCCCGTCATCTAACAGGACAAACACGACAAAATCAGACTTTCGATGATCTTGGCTACCGGGCTTGTACAATCGCGCCCGATATTTTCCATCTTTACCTTTACGTGCGGTCTTAACTTCGATCTGAGTGCCGTTAGCCAGGACAATATCCGAATCACGTCCTAGCTTACCAAACCTGCCAGCGGTAAGAGTCTGTACAATTTGTTCCCCGTACGCCCCCGTTTCATGCCGTGTCATTGTAGATTCTCCTATAGGTTAAAGACACTAGCCAATGCCCTACAGTGTAGGGCATTGAAACTGTCCTTAACTTACGTAACATACACCGCAATATGCCTCAGAGTATCCCGTACGCGGCCGCTACCGTTCGCTTCAGACATCCTTTGGTGCAATGTTTTTAGTGCCTCATACCCTCGTTGAGTGTAGTCACCAAAAACGCCAATATAGGATACGTGGAGCCATCGATTATTTTCAAGAAAATCAACCGGGTTGATTTTCCAGTATCCATTTTCATCACGAAGTGAGTCAAGCTTATCTTTGCCGAAGTGCCGAATGATCAATTCTGGTGCTGACGCGTAGTGCCAATCAACGGGGTAGACATTCCCCCATGGATCGATCCAATATTGCGATTGGATCGGTGCCGATTCAGGCGTATACTTAAAATATTGCCAAGCATACTCCCCCGTTGGGACGTCATCTAATCCATCGATCATACGGAACATTGTAGATTCTCCTATTGGCTATGATTGATAAGGCTACCATTGTAGCCATAATTCCCATTATGGCTACTAGCTAGTCTCATCGGATATAGAGAACACCGTTAACCCTTACAGTAACGGCTTCTTGTTTCATCGATTCGCGTATAGTCTTTCGCAATTTTGCGAGTGTTCTAAGAGTCTGTAATGTGATCGTCTCGCAATTACTGGAAACGATAGTCACAGACTCCTTTACGAGCTTACCGTCATGAGATAGCCATGCGCCGATCCCATTAGTCACAGTAGCGCCGCCATTGACGACACTAAGATCGGTCAATGCCTGATCAACGATACGTGAGATCAGCGCCGGATCGGCGTTAGACTCGCCAAGCGTAGATGGGACGTATACCGCTACTTCATTCGTGAGTTTCATAGCATAGTCTCCTATTTGATCCCTTATGGGATTAGAACACTATAAGGCGTACAAGATCGCTTGTACGCCTTAACTGCCCTAATCCGACTCAATGGCGATCCAAACTTCGATGTCTCCGATTACCGCGTAAGTAATCGGTACACCATAGTTCACAAGATCGCGCTTGGTGATACTGTTGAGAGATGACCAAACTTCGATCTTATTATTGGTCTCTTCAGCCAAGTAAAGGGCTTCCTGTCGTGCTGCTTGCTTAGCTTCGATCAATGTCTCGCATTCGATGGGATCGCCCACGGGCAAATACCCGCGGGTATTCGTACCGACCAAATAGTGTGCCATTTTGATCTCCTGTATGCTAATCTATCTACCAAGCCAGACCCCGCACCTTGCGGAAGTCTGCGCACACCGACCGAATTATCCTCTCCACATCATCCGCGCCCTCAGCCTTAGTCACCGGTCTGCTCACCGCCGGTAATCCGTCTGCCCACCACTCACTGATGAGCCGCCCCTCTTCCCACCTCACGGATACCCACCACACACCATGCCCCCCGTACAATTCCCGGTACTCGCCCGTCAGTAGCTTCTGTACCTTCTGTAGCTTCATCGCCCTTTCTCCTTTGTATGGTTATGGTCTCCTATAGCCTAAGTGCCGATAACCTATTTTATCGGCACTATAAGATATGGGAGATACTAGCCTAGCCTAACTAATCCTAGTGTGCTATCCCACTATAGCGGATCAGCTAAGCTTTGGCCTAGCATAACCTAACAGAGTCGACTATACCAGATAATAGAGTCTCTCATGCCTAACTTGGTCCCTTAGACTGGGGTATAGGATAGCCTATAACCTAGCCGCCGGGAGTTAAGCAATTGATCATCTAATATCGTGCGGTACGGTTTATCTGCGAGGAGTGTTGGGGAAAACAAGCAAAACAACTATAGCCAGGCTTAGCATCGCACTTAGATTAATCACTGTCAGCGTTTAGGCACTTGCACTAGCTAGCATTGTCATCGCTTTCACCAGTATGCACTATCGGCTAGGCTAGCCATTGATTAGGCTACTTTCGATCCCGCCGATTCTAGGCTGTTTGTCTAGACTTCTGCTATTGGCTAGTGTAGTATGCTTTCATCGACCTAACAGGTTTTCAGCGCTTGGTTTGCCGTGCTATAGGTGCGCGTGCGTATTAGAGAGGTCTCTAATCGCTTGCGCCGCCGGAAACTAGGCTAGCCAAGCGTGACATAACAGATATGGCTATCTGCTCACTTGGCTAGTAGAGTAAGGCTAATGGGATCCAGTTAGTAGCGAGGGGCCGCCCGGCCCCCAACCATTAGGATTTACTCTAGACTCGTGCGATCTCAGGTTGGACGAGTCTACTAGTTTCCTACAGCCCCCGTACGGCTCAGCTTTCGTTGGCTAGACGAAAGCCCCCCGAAGGTTGCGTATGCGTATTGCGTCATTGCTACTCGCCTGAGGGTAAGCTCATCTCTTGGCGCTTCCTGCATCGCCCCAGACTTTCGCGCCGGCGCTATTTTTAATGTGCGCTTGCTCAATTGCGCTTACATCCTATCACAGATTTAGCTAGGTGTTCAAGTATCTTACAGATATTCTAACCAGATTCAAACCATTTTAACATTCGTTTTTCCCTCAAAGGTTAGCAGATTCAAACTTTTTTAACATTCTAATTTGCTCCATTCCCAAAAATTGCGAATGTTAAAACACAGGATCGATAATAGGATTTTATCCGCGTTAAAGCGTAACCTATTCTCGAAAATAAAGACTCGTGATAATAGCCAGATTGTAACGCCAAAGCGCGATAAGATCGTTTATATCTAAACCAATTAAACCTTATAGAGATATAGAGTATATGTATACTGTTCACATGTGAACTATCCAAAGACTGGCAATATAATAAGGTATTAAAGATTAGGCAAACCTAAGAATCAAATGAGGGAATAGCCAATAAGAGGATTAGGCAAACCTAAAAATCAAGTTAGGGAATATGGCAGAAAATAAGAAAATAGAGCATTAAACAGACTTGCGACAATTCGGCGCGCCGAAAGCTTCTGATTGGATCAGACCAAAATTAGTTATAAGATTATCCTAAGTTTTATTTTAGGTCTGCCTAATTTTTATTTTGGTCTGCCTAATTTTTATTTTAGGTGTTCCTAAATTCCATCTCCCGGTTAGCACTTCCTAAAATTATGATTCTAGGGAACGTGTGGATAGGTTTTTAAGAGGTAGTATAACGGTGTCTGTACTCTTAGTTAACTCTAAACTGAACACGGCATATTATGGTAACTGTAGTCTTAGTGCTAATAGCTAACGAACCCGCCAGCCGCGTTCGGTTTCGCGGCGGTGATGTGCGCGCTGGACAATTTTTATACAAAAAATTTTTTTGAAATTATTTTTCTCTTAAACTTAACTAACCCTCAGTCATACTTAAACCGCCTGATTATTGACATTCTTATTGTACTGTGCTATATTGATAAATATCGTTTCTGTAGAAAAAAAAAACAATGATTACCATTATTAACAAGGAAGATATACCAGAACCTAGAAAGTCCAAATATTCAGAAATTTACTTGGAAATTTTAAAGGAGAAAAATATGTTGCCTGTAGGCCCCTTACATAAAGAGTCCTGGGAAGTACGTCCTATTGATCCCTCATTAGGAAGAACTCTTATAGTTCAACATCACTATACCAGAAGTGTTAGTAAACTGTGTGTTGCTTGTTTTGGATTGTTTCATAAAGAGTTTGATGTTTTGTTTGGAGTAACTTGGTGGTTGCCCCCTACTCGGCGTGCGGCAGAGGCTACTTATGAAGAACCTAATCGTGTTCTCTCTCTTTCACGAATGGTTTTGATTCCTTCTGCCCCTAAAAACTCTGCGTCCTTTATGCTGAGTAAATCTATAAAAATGTTAGATACAAGGTGGAAATGTCTTGTTACGTATGCGGACACATGGCAAGGACATACCGGAGAAGTTTATAAAAGCTCAGGCTGGACTTACGTAGGAAAAACCACACCCACATGGATTTATACTAAAAATGGAATCTCCCAAACCCGTAAACGGGGTAAGGTAAATCTCACACATCAAAACATGCTTGATTTAGGATTCACCCCCGTAGGAAAATTTTACAAACATAAATATGTTAAATTACGTAAAGTACATTAAATTATTTTTTTTTCTCTTAAACTTAACTAATCCACCCATATCGTTCCTCTCTTTTCTTTTATGTACCCCTTATCTTTTTCTTAGTAGGCCCTCTTGTATCGTCTATTGACTTTATTTCTCTTGTAATGTATACTTGTAAGAAAGGAGAGTGTGATGTTAGACAACGACTTTCTTTCGGCCCTTCTTGTATCTTGCTTTGTGGGCGGTATTCTGTGTCTTATTGTTTTGTTTATTTGCTTTCCTCTCATTATGCTAGAGCTTTTGACTGCTTTTGGGATTATATATGCCCTTGCTTTTTTGTTAATTAAGTTGGGATATGCTGATTAATCTTTCGAATAGTTTCTGATTTCTTCTTATTTATGGGGGATATATGGCTATTACTTTGGTTTATGTAGGACTACAATTCCTTATTGATATGCGTAATCTAGTGCTTGCTTTTCTACTCTCTTTTTACACCGCAACGCGCTCGGTGTCATCGCGGGTTACGAAAGGAGCAGGCGCATGCTAATTATACGCACAGGGAGAATTGGCGAACCCGAAGTAATTGACACGACCGTAAAATCGAGCACAGGCATTGGGCGCTTCTTTGCGCCCAGCTGGGAAATCGTCGGGGGGCACAAGCGCTGGGCGGCGGAGAGGGCTGGCGAGCAACCGCCGTCGTGGACGCTGAAGTACGCGGCGATTGACGACGAACAGTACGTCGCAGCATACAAACAATTATTGCGGGCGCGCTGGAAGCAGTACGCGCCTGAGTTACGTAATTGGCTGCAAGGCAAAGGCGTCGTGACGCTGGCGTGCTATTGCAGCCGGGGCAAGTTCTGCCACAGGGACACAGCAGCAGAAATCTTGCTGCAAATTGCGCAGGCCTGGGGCATTGACGCGAAAATCGAGTGACGATTGGTGGCGTTCTGGTATATGTTAGAGACGGAGTACATTTAACATGCTAGATAAAATAGAACGGCTTTTAGATTGGATTGCTGATGCGTGGGAGTTTGATAAGGTTAAGCTGCTAGGGGCAATATCTACGTGGTTTGTAGTTGTGCCTGTTGTAATAGCAGCCTCTATTGTGTTCTTTCCGTATCTTCTAGCTGTATTAGGAATGATTATTGTGATAGCGTCCTCTACTTATTATCTCATTAGTTTGATCGACAATGGATAAAATTGCAATAGTAGGGTCAAGAAATTGGAAAGACTTACTAAAAATTAAAAACTTCATTGACACTTTGGATGAAGAAACCGTAGTTATCAGCGGCGGAGCTATAGGGGTAGATCGGGCGGCAGAACAACTAGCAAAGATGCGAGGACTAGAAACTAAGATTTTCCCTGCTGATTGGAAGAAGTATGGGCGTTCAGCAGGAATGAGACGGAATAATGACATAGTGAATGAGGCAGATCGTATAGTGGCCTTTTGGGACGGTGAGTCCAAAGGAACCTACCATACGATCTGCCTCTCAGCCAAAGCCGGAAAGCCCTTACTCATATTTCTACCTAAATGCTGGTTATAGCTGTTTCCTTAGCTGTTGCTCTTTGATGTACCAGTATCCCTCTTGATTTACTTTTTCATATCCCCAAAGGGCTAACCACAGAGGAATCCGCTTTTTAATCCAGCTAATCAAAAAAGTCTTCATCGATCAACTCTCCCGTACCAAACCTGCAATCCATACAATGCGGTCCTGTTTTCAAGGTTCCTTCACAGGGAATAGGGCCGTTTGAGATTAGTTCTCGTTTAATTTTATCATCCATAAATTCCCACAACGCGGCATAAGCATCTGGCGCACTACAAACAAACACCCAAGTACTAGAACTTCGTTCTCCTGCTTGATTAGCCATCTTTGTTCTTTAAAATACTCTCTTTCCACTTAGAAAAGATTTCCCATCGATCAGGAATCTTACTTTTGGCTGGCGAGTTTTTATAATAACGACACCCATCAAAAGTTCCAAGATATTCGCAATTCTCATCAAGCCGTTGGCAATCTGAGCTTCCCTTTTCTGCTGCAAATAGAATCGCATCGGGATTGAAAACGTCTGATACTGCAACAGTTTTATCGCTCATTCCTTCTCCTTACCCAACAACTCTAATACCAGCCCATGATCCACAACCCAATGCCAGCATTTCTTTTCAATCGAACAAGAAATTTTCCATAACAATTTAATTAAAAAAATTTTTATTCTCATAATTAGTCTTCATCCAAATCTCCAAAGAACTCGTTCTCGCGTTCCTCAATGCGGCGTTCTGCTTTGTCGCCTAACTCTTCAAGAATATCTACCCATTTACCATAACGAAAGCGTGTAACCTGCATAAGCGGTCCTTCATAATCAAATACAGGAGTCCACTCTCCCCGATACAAGTATTCAATGTGGACGCGACTAAAAGGCCCTAGTCCACCACTTGCCCGTATATTGATTTTATCGTTCTGAAAAACATACTCTAGAGTACCAGAAAAACGGCTTCCTAGTTCCTTGCCTACCAATTTAGATAGATCGATAATTTCTTTAGAAGTAAGACGTTCTTCTTCCATCTTTTCCTCCTCTATAGGCCAACCATTCGCTTCTGCCATAAGTTTATAGTAGTCTTTTTGTCATAGTTGGCTGTGGTATTTCTCCATTGTACAATGCCTTATAATAATCTACTCAAATAATTGAAAGTTGCTTTTCTATCCACATCCTAGTATCTTTGTGAATGTGCATTTTGCTGTGATTATCAAGATACCACTGTTTTGTGTCTGGTTTTCCAAGTGCCATGCCTGCCCCAATCCAATCAGCAAGCATCTCTCGTCTGTGCTTATCAGGTATAGGAAGAGGCACTAGTTCCCCTGAATCTTTTAGCAAAACCCAATACTGCCAATGATGTTTGTTCCGCTTTTCATGCCCATTCCACGCAGCATAAAACTCCTCTGAAGGTTCGTATTGTCCTTCTCCATTGGGTTTGCGAAAAGTTCTGGCATAAGGTATCCACATACCAGGAGTAAACTTATCCCAATCATGTAACAACAAGCACCACAAAGGAACGTTCAGTTTCCTGCCTGCCAAAAACACAAACCACTTATGTTTCAGAACATACTTAAAATACATCCAGTGTCGTTTCATTTTTTTTTTCTCCTCAGATACAGAATAACACAAACGTAAATTTTTGTCAAGAGTCTTGTAAAATGTGGGATAGTTTGGTATACTGAAGTGGGAAAGTGGGATTTTGAAAAACCCTAAAATTTTGAATCTTAAAGACTCTAAAAGACTCTTTATAAATACTTATAATATAAAGATTCTAGTATTTATTATTATAGAGTCTGTATTTAGAGTCTGTGTATGATCTAAAGTAAAAGAGTCTGTAAGTGACTCATTATTTGTCTTTGTTAGGGGAATCCCACATTATCCCACATTTGCCAAAGTTATCCCACATTGCTTGACTTTGTGGGCAGATACAAGTATAATGGAGATATTATGTGGAGAGAAAAACGGATGCTGGCTAGGGCCATTATGTTCGCTGCTATTTATCATTGTGATGAAGATGAGAGGGGAAGGCCCTTTATTCTTCATGCTATAGATGTGATGAATAATCTAGCAATCAAGAACAATGAAAAGCTGTCTACGATTGCGGTGCTTCATGGTATTTTAGAAAGAACGGACATTACAGAAGAGCGGTTGCGTAAGGAGTTCCCTGATGATGTGGTGGATGCGGTAGTTGCACTAACAAGAAAGCCTAACCAATCTTATTTTGAATATATTGAGCAGGTATCAAAAAACCCTCATGCAGTTGTCGTTAAAATCTCTGATCTTGATTTTTCTGTTGATCGATCTCCGGCAGAGACGAAAGAAATAGAACAATACACAGACGCTAGAGATACGCTTTTACAAAAGGTTTTGGGCGGGTCTTTAGGGAAGGTGTTGGGAATATGAGTCTTTATAGTGATTTTTTGAGTAGTATAGAAACCTATCTCAACCGACATGCCGTTCCCCGCTTTATAGAAAGCCAGGGAAAGCTGGTAGAGAATCCTGGTATTGTGGTGGTGATGAACTCTGCCACATACAATGACTTAGCGTCGGAATGTTGGTCGTTGCATCTTTATGGACAGACTACTCAAACGGATGGAACAATTCTTGGGTTTCCTTATTCGATAAGTAATTCAAAAGTTTGGATTAACGGAGATCGGCGTAAACTGAATTACGGTGAGTTTTTGGTGGTGGAAGAACGTTTCTTTTCAATGGTTTGTCCTGACGACGAGATTAGGAGACTTGAATGAGATTTATTATTCTGGAAGGATCTATTGATTATCCCTATCCTAGCCAGCGGCGTACTGCTCCCCCGGCCTATAAGGACGTATACCAAACCAAACGATATAACTACAAACTGCTGGATGATTTGAGGTTTGATGTAGAAGAATATGATTCTGAAAGGGAAGGCTGGTTTGTAGAGATTGAATCGTTAGAGGGGCTGGCTTTCTTTTTGCAAGAAACAGATGCTATGGTAGTGTGGTATAATGGAAATCTAGGTTTGTTGTTTGGTATTGACAGACATTTCATTCCGTGATATACTGGTGTTTGTGAGAGGTTCGCTTTCCTTTTCCGTTCTCCTTATGGCTTGTGCGTTTGGCGAACCTCTCCTTCCTTGCAGAGACAGGAGACAGCAATGGAACTAGGCTTGTTGATTGCTATGCTGGTTTTTCAGTTTGGACTGTTTCTTCAGATTCGTTGGGTAGGAAAATCAATTGAGTCATGGTCTGCTACTTTGGCAGATGTGTTTGATGAAATGGCCTATGAAGATCCGGTCGTGGCAAAGACGTTTGCTTTAGTAGCTAAAAATAACCAGGTGTATCACTATCTACCAGAGGATCAGAATGATTGTTACTACGGCTAGCAGACAGAATAAAACTAAAATTGCAGACACATTGCAGTATCGGTTTGATCCTAATATGGGCGGGTTGCATCTGTATCTGGTGCCAGAAGGAAAGCTAGAAAAGACGCTGTACATTGAACCTGAACGCTTGTTGGGGTTCGTTGTCAAAATTATTGCTGCTGCACTTGCGCACGTTGAGGGGAAAACAGTTGTTCGGGAGGGAGACGCGCTAAACCGTCTCGTTATCTGGCACAACTCGTTGGAGACGTTCAATGTCATTCTTATGGACGTGAATAACGAGGTTTTGGTAGATTTGACTCTATCAAGACTTGCGGTAATGTATTTTGGTATGCGGTTGTTGCAGGATATGTACAATCGAAATTATCTAGGGAATATTAATGTTAGTGTTGAGTTGTGATGTGGTAGAAGAGTGTCCGGTGTGTGGGGCTTCCTGTTGGGCGTGTTGTGATGATGCTCCTGGGGAGAACTCAGCTTTATCGGAAAAGCGCCGTAAAACCTCTGCCTGAAGGCAGGGGGATATAAGGTGCGCCATATGTTTGTGAACCTGTAGCATAAATGGTATAATCGGGCTATGCGATTGACCTACAAGTACCGCCTCTTTCCTACTTCTGCCCAACGCACCGCCTTGCTGCGCGCATTGGATGCTTGTCGGTGGGTTTACAACACGACGCTTGAAGTGCGCCGCGATGCCTGGGACATTAACCGCGAAACGCTGACGCGCTTCGATACGATTAAGCTGATCCCCGGCTGGAAAGCCGAGCAGCCATTTCTCAATAACGCCTTTTCGCAGTCGCTTCAAGAAGCGTGCACACGCGTCGATCTGGCGTTCCAGGCATTCTTTCGCCGCGTCAAGGCAGGTGAGAAGCCCGGCTACCCGCGCTTCAAGGGACGTGGCTGGTACGACAGTTTCACCTATCCGCAGTGTGGTAATGGGGTGAAGTTGGACGGTAACCGGCTCACGCTCTCGAAAATCGGAGCCGTGAAAATCAAGCTGCATCGCCCCCTGGAAGGCACACCCAAAACAGTCATCATCCGGCGCGATAGCGTAGGCAACTGGTACGCCTGCTTTTCGTGCGAAGTAGACGCCGCGCCTCTGCCCCCGTCGCCTGAAGTGGTGGGCGTGGATCTCGGCCTGAAGACGTTCGCCATGCTGAGTACCGGCGACAGTATCCCGCGCCAGTGCTGGATGAAACGCGATGCGGCGGACATCGCCCGCTTGCAGCGCAAGAAAGAACAGTTCGCTAAAGGCTCGCCGGAGCGCCGCAAGGTGCTGCGCGCGCTCAACCATGCCTACCAGCGCGCCACCAACCGGCGCGCCGACTTCGCGCACCAGGAGAGCCGCAAGCTCGTCAACCGCTTCGGCCTGATCGTCTTTGAGAAGTTGGACATCGCGGACATGCAGTCCAACGGAAACCGGGTTGTCAACCGGAATATCGCGGACGTGGCCTGGGGCCAGTTCGTGCAGTTCACCACGTACAAGGCTGAAAGTGCCGGTCGTGCTGTGCTGCGCGTTAACCCCAGAGGCACAACGCAAGAATGCTCCGGCTGCGGCGCGGTGGTTCCGAAAGACTTGAGTGTGCGTGTCCACGACTGTCCTTACTGCGGCCTGAAACTGGACCGCGATCTCAATGCATCTCTGAACATTTTGGCTCGCGGGCTGGCGAGCCTGGACTCCGGTCCTAGAAGCCCCCGGCTTTAGCCGTGGGGAGCAGTCACCGTGCAGGATATGTCACACGACAATTTTGATAGAAAAAGAAGAGGCATCAGCCTTATGAATTTTGAAGAACAACTTGCGTATGTGATTAATAATACTTCTGCTGAATTAGTATGGCAGAATCCTAAAACTTTGCCGGATGGGGGTTTGTACTACATTGAGCCGGACAAGTCTCCGCCTTCAGGCTCGTTTTTATCTAGCGAGAGGTTTGCTGTAGAATCATCTGTACTAGATGCGCTGCTTGAAGAGGAAGGTGTTCAGGGGAGTTACTATGGGCAGTATTCTATAGCAGGGATATACCAGTATGTGATGCACTACGAAGAAGAAAGCTTTGACCAAAAGTCTGATGCGGTGCATTGGTTAATGGATCAACTAGAACGATTTTCGATTATTGTACAGAGCTTTGGAGTAGAGAAATGAGTACGAAAGAACGTTTGACGATTTTTATTAACAAACTAGGGTCTGTTTTGATTGACCGTCGCTTTTGGGCGGGGGCATCGGTGGTGATCTTGTCTTTGCTAGGCGTGTTTGGAGTAGAAGAGGAAACTCTTGCTCGTATCCGTGAGCTTGCTGGTGATGATGGTGCTGCTATTGCGCTTTTGATGGAAACGCTGGTCCCTTGGATCATCTCGTTGCTAGTTGCAATGAAAGTCATCGACTCATGGACTGAACGACCACCGAGCGGAACCCGTTATCAGGAAGTAATTCCTACAAAGCCAGAGGTTGATGTTGATGTGGTTGATGCTGTAGTTCGTAGGGAAGTCTCGCGGGTCGTTAGGGAACGTCTGGATAATAAAAACCTATAGTGGCAGGGCAGGGCGAAACCTGCCCTTTAATTGGAGCTAATGATGCAGCACATTCCAGATACATTTATCGAATATGTAAAACGAAATCCAGAAGTATCCGGTACAAGTTTGTTTAATAAAGGTTTAGCTCCAAGCCCACGAACGGCGCGGAGATGGAAAGGCCGCGTTCTAGAGTCGTCTGGTAGAGTAATTAAGTACAAAAATTTTAGGGAAATTGAAAGTCCAGAGGAAATCTATACATTCGAGGAGTTGTTGGATCGGGCAGATGAACATGCTAGGTATTTTAATACGCTTGATCCGATACTGACACACGAAGAAATTACGTTCCAAACAGACAAACCAGTAGGAATCCTGTTTCCTTCCTGTGCCCATTTGGGCGGTCGATATACCTACTACAAACAAATACGTGCCTTGATGGATCAGGTTCTTGATACTCCCAACTTGTTTTGGGGGCCGTTGGGGGATGATATAGAGGGATTTCGTCCTGACTTCTTTGATAAACGTGCTTCGATGGAGATGATCTATACTCTTCCCGAACAGTGGCAGTTGCTAACGGGGATGTTGGATCGGCTAGCTTCTAAGCAAAAACTTTTGTGGGGCGTAGCTTCTCAGCATGGCGGGGATTGGGATAGTCGAAAGACAGGGGTCAACCCTGTTAAGCGAATCTACCTAGAGCATGATGTTCCCTTCTTTGATGGTCAAGCTTATGTAAAGCTTCATGTAGGTTCTCAGACCTATCAGATAGCTATGGCGCATGAGTTTCCTGGTAGTTCTATCTACAATAAGATGCACCCACATACCCGCGCCCTGCTGTTTAATTTTCCGATGGCTGACGTAATAGTGCAGGGAGACAAGCACACTTACGGCTTTGCGGAAGATACTCATTATGTGTGGGAAGTAGAAGCAGGCAATCGTCCATCGCCGTTTGTTTGGAAAATACAGGTTGGAACTGCTAAGACTGGTCCTGATCCCTATACGATCAAAAATTGGAGTGTCGGAGTCTTTGAGTGGCCTATCTTAGTTTTCGATCCAAATAATCATCAGGTCTATGCGACTCGTAATATTAACCATGCTAGACATTGGTTGTTGAATGGTTTGTAAAGTCTGCTACCCCCCTGCCCTGTTGGTGGGGTAATAATAGAGAAGAAAAAACATAGATTCTAGGAATGTCTCTACCTAGAATCTATTGCGCTAATGACATTATAGGTATCACGTAAGATTTTAGGAAGGGTGTAATGCTGTCGTATCTTGATCCGCTTTTGGCGGAGCGTGCAGAGCAACAGCAGGTACTAGATTCGTTTTCTGACATAGTAGAGTGGTTAAATACAAAGACTCATACAGAGATTCCTCTACCGAGATTACAGGAAGCGATAAACACTTTATTTGTTGCTATTATTACTGCACAACAGAAATGAAAAATGTAGAAACCCCATGAAAATTTCTTCATGGGGGTTTTTTGATTCTTACATATCATAGTAATATGGTTTACGAAGGAGATTAATATGGCAACAATTGGTGAACGACGATTTAATGAGGGTTCTGGCGTAAGGTTTATGTTGGATGGAAAAACCATCCGTTGTCAGGGGGTTTCTAAGACTCGTCTACGCAAGCTGCGAGAAGAGCGGGGGGATTGGGACTCCCCGGCAGAAGATTTTTGGCCTGAAGCACAATGTGGTAAACCTGCTGAGCCTGGGAATTTTGTTTGTAAGTATCATGGTGGGCAGTCTCCAAGACGTGTTCCTAGAGATGTGATGGAACTTGTTCCTATTAATTTACGGGAAAAGCTAGAGGTGGTTCTTGATAACCCCAGCTATCTAGATCGTAGCTCTGATATTTATTTGTTAGAAGCTCGTAAATGGGAGTTGTTGGAGAGACTTTCAGAACATCCTGGCAGGCAGGAAGCTTGGGGGATGGTTAGCGAGGCTTACCATGAACTTATGCGTGGGAATTTGCTAGAAGCAGAATCCCTTATTAGTGAGGCTTTGAAACATAGCGATGCAGAAAAAGAAATCTGGCAAGAGATTGTAAGTCTAGCAGGATCACAACAAACAATAGCCTCTACACAAGTGAAGGTAATGAAAGAACTGAAATTGATGATCACGATGGAACAGGTGATGTATCTTATTTCAGTTGTTCAACGGGCATTGAAAGAGGCTACGGAAAGGTACATTGATGATGCACACGTTAGGGAAGCAGTTGTCGATTACATCTCAAGGCGACTCGAAGACGCTGCTGGATCAGGCACTACGGCAGTTGTCACGCAACTTAGTGCAAGAACAGAATCAGGAAGCAATTCTTCCGGCTGATTGGATTGAACGATATTTTTGGGTACCTCGACCTCGAAACCCTAAGACTGGCGAAATACTTCCCGCTGGCCCGATTCAATTAACCGATCACCAAAAGCATTTGATTAATGAAGCCCTATCACGGAATCCTGATGGGACATTTAAGTATGCTTTGGTAGTTTATAGTGCCCCAAAGAAAAGCGGAAAGTCTGCGGTTGCTGCGGCAGTAGCTACTTATGTGGCTCATCATAGTCCTTATGGGTTTATTGCGTGTGTAGCAAACGATGGTAAACAGGCGAACGACCGTATCTATGCGCCTATAAAACAAAATTATAGACTCCATAGACAGCAACAAGGCCCCTTTAAGGATATAAACCCGTATGAATACGAGGTTACCCTTCCTAATTTTTGTAAGATTGAGGCTGTTCCGGTTGACGCGGCAGGTGAGGCTGGTGGTGAACCTACGCTAAGTGTCTTTTGTTTTGACGAAGACACAGAGATACTTACTAGGGATGGGTGGAAACGCTATGATCAATATTCTATGGATGATCAGTTTTTAACTTTACGTTCGGATGGGTATCTAGAGTACCAACATCCCACTCATATAAATGTCTCACAGTATGGAGGCCCTATGTATCTATTAGAATCTAGCAGATACAGTTTGTGCGTGTCTCCTAATCATAGGCTGTATGGTAAATTTGGTTCTAGTTCTATAGCCCTTAATAAAGCCCAATTTGAAAAGCGCTCCGTAGAATCCGCCATAGAAGCCGGGGTGTATGGTATGCGAGTAGAATCTTTGGGACTAAAAAGGAAACCAGTAGATGTACCAGAATTTGTGACTATTCCAGGCACTAAGCGTAGGCCGAGTCTTGAGATTCCTGTAAAACTGTACCTTAAGTTTTTGGGGTGGTATTTGTCTGAGGGATGTACCCATAAGGGCGATACCGTGTTGTTAGCACAGAGCAGTGTATCTCCTTATTACGAAGAATTGAAAACGCTAATCTCCGATCTCGGATATGTTCCGCGTGTGTGGAAGGGTACAGATGCTTTAGTGTTTTATGATACTCGTATAGCGAAACATTTAAAGCAATTTGGGCTGGCACACGAAAAGTATATACCGGCATGGATTAAAGAACTTCCAGATGAATATTTAGACGTGTTATTAGAGTCTTATTGGCGTGGGGATGGATACAAGACTGGTGATGCTGTAACTCAATACGGGCATATTGTTTATAGCACAAACTCTCCTAAATTGCGAGACGATTTGTTAGAAATTTATGCTAGGCGGGGCAGATATGTAACAGTAACTACCTATCAAGATAGGCGATGGGGAAGGCCTTTATATTCAGTTAGTGTTAAGCCAATGGGGGATGGGAGCCGTATACTTCACATTAAAAAAGATCGTTGGCAAAAGATAGACTATGAAGGGATTATCCACTGTCCTACAGTACCTAACAAAACTGTAGTAGTTAGACGACACGGAAAAGTACATATCCAGGGCAACAGTGAGTTGTGGGGATTTGATACACCTAAGAAACGCCAGCTATGGACAGAACTTACGGTTCCGCCCACTTTGTACGGATATGCAATGCAGTGGGTTGAATCCTATGCAGGATATACCGGAGTGTCCATTCTTTTAGAATCTCTTTATAACACAGGAAAGAAAGAAGGAACTCCCCATCCAGATTTTTCCTATCTTGATACTGAAGAAGGTCCAGTGGTTTATACTCATGCGCCTTCTCGTATGTTTATGTATTGGGACACCGAACCTCGGATGCCCTGGCAATTAGGTACTAATTACTATGAAGAACAGAAAAATACCTTAGAACCAGAGGAGTTTGAACGTATCCATCGTAATCGTTGGGTGAGTGCGAAGGGTGCGTTTATCGAGGCTCAATGGTGGGATAATTGTGAAAGTCCTTCTTTGCCCGTTCTTAAGCAGGGAGATAAGACTCCTGTTGTGGTTGCAATAGATATGAGTGTATCAAATGACTTAGCGGCGATGGTTGCTGTAACTCGCGATCCAATCAACCCTGATACTTGTGTTGCGGTTCGGGCTGTAAAGATTTTTAATCCTAAAAAGTTAGGTGGTAACATAGACCAAGAACAGACAGTTGGTAATACCATTCGTGAATGGGCTTCCCGATGGAATGTTATATGTTGGGTTTATGATCCGTACCAGATGGCAAAACTTGTTCAAGACTATCGTAAGGATGGGTTTGGTTGGTTCGATCCTTTCACTCAAAATACGGCGCGAGGTATTGCTGACAAACAGCTTTATGACATGGTGATGCACCGACAACTGACTTGGAATCGAACCACTACAATCGGGGATGTGGGGGGTCCTGGGAGAGAAGAAGATACGCTATATCAGCATATTCGGCAAGCCGGGGCAGTAATTTCGGGACGGCAAAGACGCCTAGAAAAGCTGTCACCAGAAGCCAAGATTGACGCGGCAGTTGCTTTGTCGATGGCTGCTTACAAATGTATGGAATTGGAATTAGACAATCGGGAATTTGAGAAGGAAGATTTACTACAGATGTTAGCAAAGGGTGAAATTGAGTTGGAAACCTTCTCACAAATAGTCCGGCAGAAATTCCCTGAGTTGGGGGAGAAATACATAAATGGCAGTCGGTAGTGATTTTGTAGAAGAAAAAGAATTGTTACCAGAGCTTTTTGAAAACTCTGTTGTTGAGACGCCGCCTAATAACAGGACGCCGCGTGTTGGCCCCTTGATTTTACAACTGGCGACAACTGCCGATTCAATTACGCCCTGGGGCAAAGATCCTGTTAAACGAGATAGGGAATTACGGGAATTTTGGCACACAGAGTCCCTTTTGGCAAGCGCGGTTTATGGTGTTTCAATTCGTAACGCCAGTTTTGCGTGGCATATTGAAGGCACAGACAAGACTAAACCGCGACCTAAAAATACAATTAACAAGGTTACTGAGATTATCCAGCGATCAAATCGTGGTAAGGGGTGGTACGATTTAATTCTTAAAACTTGTATTGACCTCTATTGCTTGGCTGGTAATACTAAAGTTAAGCTAGGGGGGGATCGACTAGGAAAAACAAAGACGATAGCAAGAATGGTAAAGGATCGTGATCCTGGTCCTGTGATTAGCGTTGGTTCTGACGGAACTTTGGTAGAACAGATGGTTACTGAATGGCATTCTACGCCACTAGGGAATCGTAAATGGTATTTCCTGTCTACTAAACTAGCAACTAATCATGGTCATGGAGGAAAGCAAGGAGGAATCTTTTTAACTGAAGATCATCCCATGCTAACTGATCGTGGTTGGGTACAAGCTAAAGACTTGCTACCTACTGATAAGATAGGTACTTCTGATCTTGTTCCTTCAGAAGAACAGGCAGAGGTACTTGTGGGCGGGTTGCTTGGGGATATGAGTATGTCTCGTTTTACCAAGAGAGCAATTATCCGCTTTAGACACTCTGTTGATCAGTCTGATTATCTAGAATTTAAGAAGTCTTTGTTAAAAGAGTTTGGTTGGACAGGGCAAAATTCTAGGCTCACAGAAAAAGGAGCACACATCATAGGAGTAAACTCGCTAGCTTCTTTGGGGCTATCTCCTTGGTTTGATAGATGGTATCCAGACGGGAAGAAGCGAGTTAATAGGGAAGACTTTGTGAAATACTTCTCTCCCCGTATGCTTGCAATATGGTTTATGGATGACGGGGCGTGCCAGAGAACACTTACCACAGCAAACAATCAATCAGAACACGCTGTTTTATGCACAGATGGATTTGAAAAAGAAGATGTTGAATGGCTTGCTGAGGAACTTACCTCGCGTGGTTTTTCTTGTAAGGTGCAACCGATAAAGGACAAGTATTATAGGATTCGTTTCACTGCCGATGGTTATCGTGCAGTGGTGTCCTATATCAGCGAATATATAATTCCGTCTATGCAGTATAAGATGGGACAACACACAAAACCATTTAATCCTTCTGTGTGGGAGTTGGAACCTGCAAAAATCTACTTTGATGAAATTGAAAAAATAGAACAGAAAGACTATATAGGAGCAACCGGGAAGGTTGTAGAAACCACCTATCATATTGGAGTAGACAAAACTCGCAATTTTATTGCTGGAAATCTTGTTTCTCACAACACACAGGATAATGGCGCCTTTTGGGAAATTATTAGGGTTGATAATAATAACCCTACTTCTCCTGTGATTAATTTTGCACACCTGGACTCAGGACGTTGTTGGCGAACTGGTGATCCAGAATATCCAGTTATTTATAGAGACTTTTATGGTAGAGAGCATGCAATGCCCTGGTGGAGAGTAGAAACGTTAGAAGAGTTTCCTTCTCCCATCGAAGAAATGTATGGCATGCAATATTGTGCTACATCCCGTGCCCTACTCGCCGCCCAAATTCTTAGAGACATTTCCATCTATAAGAAAGAAAAGGTAGGCGGCAACTTTACTCGCGCCATTGATATTATCGGTGGCGTATCAAAATCAAACATTGATGATGCGGTGTTGCTGGCAGAAGAACAAAACCTTAATCGTGGTTTATATCGTTTTTCGCAACCAGTGATTATTCCTGGGGTTGATCCTACTCACCCACTCAGTCACGTTCACATTGATCTGGCAACATTACCAGATTCGTTTAACGAAGACACAACCTTTAAATGGTATATAGCACAGTTGGCGCTTGCTTTTGGTGTGGATTATCAAGAGTTTGCCCCACTCATGTCCGGTAATCTTGGATCATCTGGACAGTCTGAAATTCTCCATCTCAAGACGAGGGGTAAAGGCCCTGCCCTGATTATGACGATGTTGGAAGATAAGATAAATTCTCATCTTCCTTATAATGTTCGGTTTGAGTTTAAGGAACAGGATATTCGGTCTGACAGGGAACGGGCAGAGGCGAGATTTATTAGAGCTAAAGAACGTGCTTTGTTAGTTCGTAGTGGAGAGATTGATGCGATTGCTGCAAGGCAGTTGGCGGTTGAGTCAGGTGATATACCAGAATGGATGATACCTGAGATCGAATCTCGTTTATCTTCGCAGCCTACGGAGCAGCCGAGTGAAATTACCTTTGGAACAGATCAGATTGTTGGTGGCATTGATTCTCATACTGAGAGGAAGGGCTACAAAAAAATAACTGCTAAAGACATACAAGAAGCGCGTAGGATAGTAAGTGAGTTGGTTACGAAATGAGTCCCTATCGTTATCCCAATTACGTGCCAAAAGTTGCTAAGAATTGGACAGTCTCAGAAAAGAAACGTTGTATCAGAGCCGCTAATGCGGTTTTGAGAGATGGCGGGTCTGAAGAAGAGGCTATTTTCGCGTGCATACATGCTGCTGGTAAAGGAAAGAAGCAGTATGATGAGCGGGACGAACAGGAATACGAAGAACTTTGTGAAGAGGCATCCCAAGAATTTCAGGAATTGCTGGTCGCTGTTTTGTCGGGAGCCTTATCAATAAGGGAATTTTCGGAGCGGTTTAGAGATCGTCTGCGTATCCATTTTTCTGATCTTATGCTGTTGGGTTTGCAAGGAGAGGAATTTACTGAACGGCACAGGGAAATCTTAGAACAGCGTTTAGAGAGGGAATATGAATACTTCGATGGATTTGAGGCAGACATTCGTGAGGCGTTGTCTAGCGGAGTAATTTATAGTGGTCGTCTACAGTGGCGTTCTTCTCTGTATGGGTATGCCAGAGCACCGTTTATAGCGGGCACTATTCCTGTCGATATTACTTTTATGATGCCTTATCTCCCAGGTGACGACTGTCTTGGAAAATCGTTGTGCAAATGCTGGTTGGAAGTAGATGAAGATGAGGATAATTATTACGTTTATTGGAACGTAAATCCTTCGGCGGAAAATTGTGTTGTTTGTTTAGATCATGAAGCAGAAAGCCCATATACATTTAGTAAGGTAGAAGTTCATGGCCTCACGACTTAAAAATGCTACGATTATTCCTATCTATCTACCTGCTGGATATATTACTAGAAAGTGGGATCGGATAGAGAAGGATTTAGCTGTCTACCTCAAAGGACCAGTTAAGGAGTTGATTCGTAACTGGTTATATCTGACAGTGACGGGCTGGCGAAATAAGCCATTTTTTAGAAGCACCTTTACGTTTTATGGTGGCTCGTTTATGTCGATTTACGTCTATCCGGTAGGCGGGTTTAATCGTATGAAGTGGGTCTATATCAGTCGTGGGGTGGCAGGCCACCAGATTTATGCACGAAGAGCGCCCTATCTCATCTACCAACAGGGTTATCGAGCAAGGACTCAGCCTGGGGGTCGCTGGGGAATATCAGGGGGTGGGCTATACTATGGTCCAGTAGTTAAAGGACGAACTTCTGTTTGGTGGCCTGGAATTGAGGCAAGAGATTTTGAGGGGTTTATTGTCAACAAGATTCATAAGCAGGTGGTTTTGGGAGTTAAAACAATCATAGTGAAAGCGGTTTTAAAATGAGGCCTATTATATTTAAGGTTAATGGCGAAAGCTATTTTCTAGGAATCTACTCTAATAGTTATGTGGATCGAGAAGGGGATATTCTATCTCAGGAATCCCACATTAACTACAAACAGTGGATTGAAGAAACAGGCTTTGTCCCACAGATCACGATCATGCACGCACCTAAGATACCGGATCGAATCTGGTACACTGCATTTTTGTTGCATGAGTCTGGTTCATTATCCACTGAAGAATTTAATGAATTTACAAAAACTGTCTTCAAAGGATTTTCTATTGGAGAGGTTTTGCAGGTAGAAGTTTTCGGGCGCTTTGCGCTGGTATTAGGCAAGATATATCCAGAACAAGAACCTATTGTAAACAAGCTACTAAACAATGAATATTCATTAGGTATGTCTCATGGTTTTATTGTTTTGGAAATTGATGATAAAATAATTTCGAAATATAGAAGCTTTGAGTTCACAATATTACCGGATGAGTGGGCGGCAAACGTCCTCACACAACCAACATTTTATGGAGATTTTGTAATGGGGAAAGAGCTTAGTTCGGCGCGTCGGAACTGGTTGCGTCAAATCTTTGGAGAAGAATACGAAAAGATGGCGGAAGAGAATCTAATTCAGGCTTCCGAAATTTTGGATCGTATTATTCCTTTCAAGGAAATGGAAGAAAGTTCTGACGCGGAAGAAGTTGCCGAAGAGACTCCGGCAGAGGAAGTTGCTAATGACTCTGTAGAAGAAGCTCCTTCGGAAGAGGAAGTTCCTGATGAGCCTTTTCAGGCTGTCTACACTCGCGTTTATAAGGCCCTCAATATTGAGGAGCTTGCTGAAGTGCTAGAAAGCTACGGGCAGGCAATTAATTCTCTTACTGAAAAGATTGCTGTTATCGAAAAGCAGCAGAGTAAGTCTGAAGACGAGAAGATTGCAGAGGCGTTTACGGCCCGTTCATGGCGTCAGTATATGCCACAAGCCTTTACTAAAGAAGAGGAAAGTGATCAGGAGCTTGTTGATCGTCTCAAGCAAAAGCGTGAGGGAAAGGTAGAGGAAAAAGAAACTTCTGATACCCCGTCCGTTTTGCAGGTTGGTTTTTGGCAACATCTAGGGATTGAATAATCCTGATCGATAGGTGGAGATAACTAATGGGAAACATTGATTACGCGGAACTGGCTAGTGCATTTTCCAAACTGAGTCAGATGCAGGATAAGAGCGTCGGTTACAAGCACGATCTTCCTGCTGGATTTAGTTTGACGACCAATTATATGCACGGGCCAACCGGAATTTTTGGTGTGCCGGGTGTCGAACGGGATGTGTTTTCGACTCGTGTTCGTGGGACGGGGCTTGGCGCTGTGCTTCCTTCGTTCGGTACGGTCGATACCAATCCTATTCAGGCATATCTGACTGGCTTTACAGATGAGACTGGTGATGAAGCCGACGGTGTCTGTGACGAGCCGCCGGAAGCTGGCGAGATTAAAAGCTGTATGCAGGGTACGGTTTTTGGGCGGGTGAGTCGCAAGACAGAACCTCTTGAACTGAATACCGTGGGCCGTCGCACCAATCGTGGCGAGTTTATGGACCTTCAGCTTGTTAACGATCCGCTTCTGGATCAGGGGTTTTTCGTTCCTGACAGTGTTCCTAACTCAACTGCTTCAGTATTGAACCGAGAGGTTCTTGCTCGTTGGCTGATGCTTGGCGTGGCGTTTGAGAACAAGCTTAGCAAGATGCTGTGGACGGGTACTCCGGTTAACAATACAGCTGGTGGTGGTTATAAGGAATTTTTTGGTCTTGAATCGTTGGTGAAGACGGGACATACCGATGTGATTACGGGAACGTCCTGTCCGTCGCTTGACTCATACATTGTTGATTTCAACTACGCTTCAGCTGAAGATTCAACTTATAGTCTGTTTTATACGTTGCAAACGATGTGGCGCTATGTAAAGCATAATGCGACTACGATGGGGATGAATCCGGTACAGTGGGCGCTGGTGATGCCAGAAGCTTTGTTCCGTATTCTCACTGATTACTGGCCTTGCGTTTACGCGACGGGTCGTTGTGGTCAGGCTGGCGATCTTCCCAATGGTGCCCCTAGCAGCAATGTTGATGCTATGGCGATGCGTGCCATGTCTGATGCAATGTATAATGGGAACTATCTTGAGCTTGACGGTATGCGTATTCCGGTGATTGTCGATGACTATATGCCTATTGACACTAATGCGGAAAACGCGAATGTTCCGGCTGGTTCTTTTTCGAGTGATATTTATCTGCTTCCGTTTACGGTTCGTGGTTCTCGTCCGGTGTTGTACTTTGAATACTTTGACTTCTCTGCCGCTAATGGCGTGATGCAGGGTATTGCTGATGGGCGTTTGAACAACGAATTTTGGACGGATGGGGGTCGGTTCTTGTGGACGTTCAGCCGCACCAACTGGTGTGTGTCGTGGACTGCCAAGATTGAACCGCGCCTTCGCCTTCAGACTCCGCACTTGGCGGCTCGTCTACAGAATGTCCTGTACACGCCGCTCAAGGCAATGCGTATGCCGCATCCTGACGATCACTACTTTGTGAATGGTGGTGTGTTGGTTCGGGATAATGCGCCATACAACTTGACGAGTTAGATATAAATCTAGTAATCAGAGGGGGGTATTAAACTACCCCCCTCTAGGAGTTATTCATGTATTTCCTACTTGGCGTCCACTTCTTGGGAATCGATGATTCAAATTTAGAGGGGGGTTTAGCGGGAGCTTTAGTAGTTATTATGCTGTGGTTGGCGAGAACAATTTATCATCAAGCAACCAGCAAAAGTAAAGAGGATTCTGCTAGAATAGGGCTAGAAGAAAAACAGATTCGACTAGAACAAACCCTCACTGATTTGGTGGCAGAAAGTATAGCAGAAGGAAAGCTTGTTCGGTTAGCTTATCAAGCTAACACGAAAGTATTAAGTACGGTTAGTGAAAATTTGGGTGCGCTTACTGGATTAATTACCTCTGTAACTGCGTCTTATGACAAAAAGCTAGACACATTAGAAGAACTTATTAGAGAACGGGCGGATCAGACGGATGCTTTGTTGCGGCAGGTAGGCGAAAAAGTAGAAACCATAGGAACGGCGACGGAAGATGGGTTAGTGATTCAATTTATAGATTCTACGGGTAATATTATTTCTACGATGACTGCTGTTCCTCATATCAAAGAAGGAAGTTTTTCTTCTACGTATATAGTTCGGATTGATGAACCTGAAAAGGAAGAAGAATAATGAGCAGAGGTACTTTGGCAGGTAACGCCTATCCTGTAACTATTGTAGGATCAGGAGACATTACAGCTACTTCTGTAGGAGAGGGGCTAGATGCTGCAACGGTTCTTCCCGCCCGTCTTATGTCTCCCTACAATGTGATGACTGTTAATGGTGCTGTATCAGATGTAATTGACAAGCGTGGATGGGCTTCTGTGGGTGTTGTAATTGCGGGCGATTTTATTGCGGGTAGTGTTCTTCGTGTTCAAGTTTCAACAGATGGTAATCCTGCGAACTTTGCTACGTTGATGGATACTGCAAATGACGCACCATTTGAAATGACTCTTGTTGCAGGAGAGCCTAATGCGCTTGTTTTGTGGGCAGAGATTTTTCCTTTCCCGTATGTACGCCTTTTGTTTGTTGATGCGACTGGTGCTGATGAAGATCAGACTGATTTGCTAGTACAATACAGCTTGATTAGCTAATGTTTAGAATGACCATTCTCATAACGAATAAAGGCGAGGGCGAGGTGACGATATGCCGGGAATGATGGGTTTGCTGCTGAACAATCCGGCGTTCCGGGGGGCGCAGGGGGTGAGCGGGCCGACCGTAACGATTACGAGCGATGCGGTTGCGCCCACCAAAGGGCCGTTTACGATTATTATCACGTTTGACGATGAAGTTACCGGATTTGCGTACAGCGATGTGAAGCTCGGCAACTGCGTGATGTCAAACTTTGTCACGGCAGATAACACCGTCTGGACAGCGACGATCACACCAACGATTGATGTTGGCATAGTCACCGTAGACATTCCTGCTGCGGTGTGTACCGATCTCGCTGGTAATGCCAACAAGGCGGCAACTCAGTTTAGCCTTGCCGTCGATCTCTATATTTTGCGTGATGAGTTTACAACCGCTGATGCGGCTCCGATAACGACACCACGCACAAGTGAACCCGGTCCCGGCGTCTTAGAATTTTCCGATGCGGGAGCGCCTGACCTCTCGATTGCCAATGGCAAACTGGCGAAAACTGCCACCACCAACATATCAGTGACTACCGCAAGCCCAACCCCATTTGTCCCTGGGTTAGCTCTATTATTTAGCACGAACTATACCGCTGGCGGGTCTAACATGCGCGTTGGATTTAGCAACGAAAAGTTGGGAGTGCCGGTAGACCGTATCTCACCATCCTATCTCTCCTTTTTAGAGACTTTCTCTGGCTATTACAGCGACCAGCGTCGGTTTGCGGTGATTTATACCGACACTTTGGTATTATACATTAATTGCACCACCTCAAAACTCACCTTAATTAAACCGCGATACTATGATTACAACCTTGGAGATGTGTATACCAGAGTAACATCTACCAACGACAAATTCGAGATGGATTCAATTGCGGTGCTTGCTCTTGGAGCGCCGTTCAATTCGGACGCCGGGCTTGCCACCGTCTACGAAACCGAGCCAGTGTCTGGATCGCAGTATGAAGCGTCAGCCGACGCAATACATCGTTTTACGTTTGTACTCAATGACGCCCCATCGGCAGGCGAAGAAGTATCCATCGACTACCGCATTGGTGATCAAGATAATAAGTGGAGAGCCATTATACGGCGCAACGAGACAAATACGGCCTGGGATTATTGTGTGCGACAAGTTGTTGGCGGCTCTGAAATTGTGCCTGCTGGATGGACCGATGTGCTGAACGTGGGGACGCCGACCGGCATCGACGTGATGTGCGAAGGCACACAACACCGCTTTTTATCGCGCTCAGGAAAAACGGTGACGTCGCGCGGTGCTATCTTGGATGTGTCGCACCAGGATACCGCAACGGCAATCGCGGCGGTATACCCGGCAGAAACATCACCTGAAGGGTTGCAAAGTTATCCGATCTCGTCTTCGGCCTACGCTAACCCACAGCTTTATCTTGGCCCCGGTAGCGGCGTCTCCCAGCCCGACCCCGTCTTGATGGAGCCGATGTCCGTGACTGGCGATCAAGTTTTCCCTTATGCGGAATTGGCGGCAGGGGGAATCGTAGAGCTTGCCGACGGAATCTATGCCCTCGACCCGGCCACTACGGTAAACGGCTATCATATTAACATTCCAGCGGGCGGCACGCTCAAGGCAGCAGCAGGAGCAAAGCCCATAATCACTCGCACTGATGGCTATGCGCCCACTGTAGTTGTAAATAGCGGGGCGACGCTGGAAGGGTGTTGGATCGGGGGAGCTAAGGCTGCTGCACCTGCAACCCCCAACCAGCACGTGCATGTAAAGCCTGATTGCGTAGTCCGGTACAACACCTTCTTCGGTTTTTGGGAGTGTCTTGGTTCAGACTTTACCCGCGTCCATATCTATCGCAACCGTTTCATTGAGTGCGGTAGCGGAGTCCATTACCACTCGCTTTATTACACTAATCATGACATAACCCAGGCGGAAGATGAGCCGCTGATCGAAGAAAATATCTTCATCGGCGGAGAGGGATATGCTATCCATTTTTGGCACGATCCTACCTATGGTAAGGTGCGAGGAAACTTCCTGGGCGACGTGCTGTGTGGCATGGTCATTGATGGGGACAACGGCACCTTTCAAAAAAATATTGTATGGTCGAGTACCGGGATCGCGGTCCTGGCAGGCACTGGCAGCAATCAGACAATAACCGATACGCTAATCGGCTCTTTAACCGGCTCTGTGACCTCTGCGGTAACGAACAGTTATTTTATGTCACCCAAAGAACTCACTGGCACTAATCCGACCCAATGGACCAGCTTGGACCTTAGCACCAACCTGGGTGTCACTACTGACCAAATCCGCGAGGCGATTGATGGGATTAGAGCGGTGGTTGTCTCATCAATCGCGGACCTTCGCACGAAACAGGCAATTGCAGACGCACATTTTGCGACGCTGCAATCTCTCATTAGCGCATGGGTATCCTACAGCGAGAGTTAACTGATGACATCACTCATAAGAGACTGGTGGGTTTTGCAACGGTCGATTCGCATAAGCAAAAAGCGCCCCGGTTGGGGCGCTCTATCTGGCAACTGTTTACAGATGCGGTCAGGCGTAGGGCAGTTCGCGGTTGAGGGGTGTTTTGCGCCCCTTCCATGTTGGGCGGCGGATCGTCGCCTCGTCGAGTAACCGTTTGACGCGAAAGAAGTAGACCGTCTCCATGAGCGATGAATAGCCGATGAAGACATTGAGCGCCGGGCCATCCCCGGAGCGTACAACAAACCGTTTCGGCAGCACCGTGTCGTATCGGCGTATCCGTTCTGGTTCGGGAAAGGCAGGCGATCCGTCGGCGGTGAGCGGGATGGCGGATGTAGTTCGCGGCATGACAACCAGCGGGCGAGACGGATCGGGATGAGCAACCGACTCCATCTTGCGGACGTAGGCGGGCAACTGCTTCTCAAGTTCCTTCGCTGTGTAGTCGATCAGCCGCCCTAGCGTCCAAGCGTCGTATTTCTCCGTTTCGCTGTGGGGCGGCGGTGGCGAAAGAATGCAGGTCTGCCGAATTGCCCGCCGAAGCTGGTACTTTTTCATCTCCAGTCCTTTCATGTTTAGTACTCCTATTCTGATAAGTGACGCGCCCCGGCACACACCGGGGCGCTGTGTGTGAACTGTGCACAGATGCGGCTACCAGCGGTCAGGCCACACGTCCGCAGGCTTGGCGCCCTCGGCGGGACGGTTGCCCAGTTCGGCACGCAGCAGTTCGATCTCAGATTTGAGCGCGTCAATCTCAGTCACCAGCGCCTCAATGATCAGCAGCGGCTTGATCCATTCCGGCGGTGTCTCTGCTTCTGTGCGCTCTCGAATGGTGTCCAATACTGCCAGTCTGTTTGCTGCCACTTTCGTCGCCTTTCCCCCTCGGCGGGGATGGTAGTAAAGGGTGGGCATTAACCACATCTCCTATAGATTTCCGGTAGCTGCCTTCTCATACGTTATCTGGTCGGTGCGCGTCAATCCAATCAGCGCACGCACAGCCTGGATGCCCAAAGCGGCAACTGTTGCGGCGGGGGAGTCCGTCCCGCATAGCGCCGCCACCAAACAGGCATACATCCGTTTCTTGCATGATGATGGAGATTAGTTTCTCTTGTTCCGACTCTGCTTGGGCAAGCTTGCGCTCTAACTGCTCAAGCTTTTGTTCAATTTCTGCTGCGTTCATTTCGTGTTCCCCTATTCGCATAACCTATTCCACTGTTCTAGGCGCACGGTGGAAGTCGTTTTCATTGAACCAGTCGTCAATGGCCTTCCAGTCGAGCGACTCGATTGGCGGATCACAGATAACGGACTCGAACTCCCACGTGTCGAGGTGGGAGAACACTTCGCGAAACTCAGCGACGATCCAATCCCACAAGCCCGATTTCGGACCATAGGGACGGCCCTCGCGCATAATGACGCTGGTGCAACCGCATCGCTCACAGTGATCCATGTCGTCATATCCGAGAAAAGTCGGATAGCGAGTGATCCACGCTTTGCAGTTGGAGCAAAGCACGACAGTTGATTTCGCCTTGAGCAGCTTGGGGGCTGCTACGGGACATTCCAACTGGTCAATCATCGTTACCCCTTTCGTGAACATCTGTGTTGATTCGCATAACCCATATCTTTTCTTGTCTGTCTAAAATAATAAAAGCACCGCCAAACATGAATCCTAGAATAGCAAAAATAACATCAGTAATGCCCACTAAAAACGCTATGATCAAAAGCAAAACAATAAACACATATAAAAACTGTTTAGCTGTCATCTTCCCGTTCCTTATTTCACTTAATTATAAGCGCAAAATTAGGATTTGTCAAGAGTCTTTAGTGCCTGCGATACTTTTGATATAATGTATATATTGTTGGTAGTAGGGATTGTGGGAGATTGTGTAATGGGACTGTTCGAAATTCCTGAAGAAGAATTTGAACGTATTAATAGTTTGCTAGACGAGATTGATGCGGCGCTAACTAGAATAGAGTCGTCTGTTAGGGGGTTGGAAGATCGGGTAACTGCAATTGAAGATGTGTTGAATGAGATTCCAGAACTTCCGCCTGACGAAGAACCGCCTGACGAAGAACCGGAAGTTCCTGGTACTTCTGAGGGAATTTGGTTGTCTACCGAAGAAATTATGGCGCTTCCTACAGAGGGCAAAGCTTGGGAACAGGTTCTTGAGGCCGCTAACAGCAATTGGGGAAGGGCTGATTTAGCGGATAATAATAGTCAGCACGATGTAAAGACTCTGGCAGGCGCTTTGGTAGCCGTTCGTCTAGAAGATGCTAATATGCGAAACAAGGTTGTAGAAGGTTTGCGATCCGCTATGCAAAGCAGCCTTGATCGCTCGTTGGAACTGTCTAGAGGATTGCAGTCTTACGTAATAGCGGCTGATCTGATAGGGTATACTGAGTCAGATTTTAAAGAGTGGTTGGCTGAAGTAGTTGTAGCAGGTATTCCTGACCATTCTGCCCCAGGGGATAGTGGGTTGTATGGAACTGCCCTGTATTCTGCGACTAATTGGGGAGCACATGCAAGGGCAAGTTTGGCTGCTGCCGCTATCTATTTAGATCGTGACGATTGGAAAGAAGACGTGGTTAATGCACAAAAGGAAATGATAGGGCTGCCTGTGCCCGATCCTAAATTTAAATACGATAACACAACGTGGCACGCTGATCCTGATAATAAGGCAGGAATAAACCGAAAAGGCTCTACTATCAACGGCGTTTCTGTGAGTGGAGTCTTGCCCGAAGACTGGCGAAGGGGAGGGGAATTTAAATGGCCCCCCACAAAGTCCGGTTACATGCATGAAGGTTTGCAAGGACTTGTTGTAACCGCTGTCATTCTTCATCGAGCAGGTTTGTTGCCTTTTGACGCAGGAGATAATGCAATTGTTCGCGCACTTAATATGGTGTATGGTTTGGGAGAGGCTAGCCAAAACGATCCAGTGTTCAAGTTCCCTGTAAGTGGGGATGATATGTGGATTCCTTATGTAGTGAACTACTACGCAGGTACAGATTTTGAGACTACGATAGGCCCCCCAGGTAAGGGGATGGGATATACTACCTGGACTCACGGACAATAAAATAAATACTTGACAAGATTGGGTTACTGTGATACTATTATTACAGTAACCCCTTTTGTTGTATAAGGAATGATGATGGAAACCTGGATAACAAATTCTGATCCTTACGGGAAGATGTTGGAAGGTAAAAAAATACTAATTACTGGCGGAACGGGTACTCTCGGAAAGGCTGTGCTTACTCGCGCCCGACGAAATTCTTGGGGAGCAGAGTTTGTAATTTTTTCGCGTGACGAAACAAAGCAAAGCATCCTTCGTCAAAAGTTTCCTGAACACCAATATGTGTTGGGAGACATAACTCGTTATAATGATCTCAAACGGGCCATGCGCGGTGTTGACATAGTAATGCACTTTGCTGCCTATAAACAGGTACCCTCTGCTCAAAACAACATTGCTGCTACGATAGAAACAAATATCTACGGTTCTCAGCAGGTTGTTGAGGCCGCAATTGATATGGGAGTGTCTCAGGTCGTTACGACAAGCACCGACAAAGCCTGTCTTGATTGGCACGCTAGGGTTTTGTTGGCAGACGGAACCTCTAAGCCAATAGGCGAGTTGGTTAAAGAACGTTATGATGGCGAAGTAGTTACTATTGATCCTAATACGGGGGAACAGAAGTTAGGGCGAGTGGTGGGGTGGTACAAAAATAAATTGGATGGCAGGAAAAGATATAGACTTACTTACCGTAGAGCATATCTGCATGTGGGTAAGTTGTCTGGTACTATAGTTACAGAAGATCATCTTATTCTGACAACCAAAGGATGGATTCCTGCCGGTAGTTTAACAGACAATCATTTTATAATAACTAATGAACCAGAACCAAACTTTAAACAGTATGGACTACTTGTAGGTACTTTATTAGGCGATAGCAGCCTAACACAAAGTCGCCGCAGTCGGCTGACTATTGGTCATTCGGAGAGACAACGACAGTGGCTAGAAACGAAAACAGCAGCCCTGCGGGGGTTTACTTTTAGCGAAATTAAAACGAGAAGTAAAAAGGGAAAAAATAATTTCTGTAAATCCTCTTCCAGAGCCTATGCAACACTAGGAAACCTAAGAGAGGCATTTTATTCGGATAAAGCGAAAATAGTTCCCAAGCATTTACTAGAAAAATATTTTTCTCCCTATCTTATGGCAGCTTGGTTTATGGATGATGGATGTATTAGTCATAATAACGGGGGGAACTCTAGACCATCTGCGCGTCTAGCTACTCATGGGTTTACTGAGGAAGAAGTTATTTGGTTATGTGAGTTTTTAACAAACAGGGGATTTGAGTGTAATTATTTATTAGTTAAAGTAGCCGGAAAATATTATCCTGAACTTAGATTTACTGTTGAGGGTACTCAATCTCTATTCAATTTTATTAGACCAGGAATATTGCCTGAAATGTCTAATAAAATTGACTATATAGATTACGATCCTACTTTTTGGGATTTAGGAACAGCAGAACGTTATATAGATACTCCCATTCTTAATGAATATAAAGCTCCATCAAGAGATGTATATTGTATTGACGTAGAAGATACGCATACTTTTGTGTCGGGTAGTGTGGTAGTACATAATTGTTCGCCTGAAAACGCCTATGGTGTTGGCAAGAAGATGGTAGAGTATGTGTTTCAAGATGCTAATAAGTATGGAGCTACCAGTTTCCATATTACTCGTTATGGTAACGTGCTGGCTTCTAATCAGTCTGTGGCAGTTTTGTGGGAACATCAGGCTAAGGTTGGTGGACCGATTACAATCACAGATCGTCGTATGACTCGTTTCTTTCTGTCAATAGATGAAGCCATTAATCAAGTCCTTATGTCCCTACAAACCGAGCCGGGAGTTATATTGGTTCCAAAGGCTCCTAGTATTTTAATGATTGATTTTGCTAAGGAGTTCGCACAAGATTTAGCAATAGTGGATATAGGTTTGCGTCCTGGCGAAAAAATCCATGAAGGAATGGTTAGCGAGGCGGAATCCTTTTATACAGAAGATAAGGGTAATTTCTATCTTATCCACCCACCCACGTCTTCATTTAGGAACGAGAGTGCGCCGTTTTCGTATACCAGCGACAAACCTAGCAGGTTTTTGTCTGCCAAAGAACTGCTAGAGATGTTGGACACGACACACGCTTTATATGGAGTATAGATGGAACCTCTAAGCATTATTATCACAACATATAATCGGTTACACACAGCTACCCAAACTTTGCTCTCTTTGAAAGAGAACCTAAAATATGGGAACCGGGTATGGATTATTGCTGATGATGGTAGTCCTGATGGGTATGTCGATCAGCTAACCTCTTTGATAGACACACAAGAGAGGGTTATTGTTACAAATGCGAATCGTCGTGGGGTGGGTGTATCGAAGAACCTAGCACTAAAGCAGGCGTTTTTAGTTTCGCCAATAGTCTTTATGACAGAAGATGATTGGGTATTAGTAGAGCCGCTTAATGTTGATCCTTATGTAGACACTTTGTTAACACAGCCGTCTGTTGGTATAATTCGTTGTGGATACCTGTCTACGGATATGAAAGCGTCGTTTGTTGGGTATAGTAGCATGACATACCTAAAGTTAGAACAAGGATCAGGTGTCTATGTCTATTCCGGTCAGTGTTCTTTCCGGCATGAACGGTTTTACAACAGCGTGGGATACCATCAAGAAGGTGTCTCTCCTGGTGAAGAAGAACTAGAAATGTGCAAACGGTATAACGACACGCATAACGCACCCGAAATCTTGTGGCCTGGTAATATGCCCTTTCATTTTCAATGTTCTCCCTTTAAGAACATAGGTATGGACTATTCGCTTAACTCTGTCGCTCCCGATGTAGGCTAGCTATGAAGGTTTATATTTCCCCCTCTATACCGAACGGTAATGACGGTATTTATCGTGTCATACAAGGACAGCACACTTGGCTCCCGCGTGTGGGAATTGAGGTAGTTGATGATCCGTTTAAAGCAGATGTACTAAATGTTCATATAGCAAACTTTCCAGCTTCTTATCCAAAAGATATTCCTATTGTTCTAAGCAATCATGGACTATACTGGACGAAAGATCAACCGGGATGGGCAAGGTGGACCGCACATTTAAATAGAAGTATCATTGATGCTTTCCGTATGGCAGACTTGGTAACGGTCCCTTCTCGTTGGGTACAGTATGCCATAGAGAGGAATTTCTTATTCTCTCCTCGGTTGGTTCATCATGGCATAGATACAGATGAGTGGGTACCAGGAGAGAATGGGCGCTATGTGTTGTGGAATAAAGCTAGGGCAGATATAGCTTGCGATCCAAAGATCGTAAATGACTTAGCAACTCATTTTCCAGGAACTACTTTTGTTACTACGTTTGGAAATAAGGCCCCTAATGTTAAAGTAGTTGGCAAACAGACTCCACAAGAAATGAAGAGGCTGGTACAAGGGGCAGCAGTTTATCTCGCCACTGCCAAAGAAACAGGTGGCCCTTGTTTCGGTGTGTTGGAAGCAATGGCTTGTGGGGTACCTGTACTGACATGGAATGATGGGGGAACTGCTGAGGTAATTGTCCACAAAGAAACGGGCTATGTAGCAGACTCCTTCGGAGATATGATTCGTGGTATTAGATATTGTTACGAACATCGTGAAAGACTAGGAGCAGCGGCTCGGCAGGTAGTTATAGATCGTTATCAGTGGAAGGACGTTGCTTTAGAATATGGAACTGTGTACGAAGAAGCTATAAGCAACAAACCGGAAGTCAAAACTTCCATCATCATTACCAATCACAACCTCGGAAAGTTTGTAGGAGAGGCTATTGATTCTGCTCTAGAACAAGAGGATCGGGAAGTGATTGTAGTGGATGATGCTTCTACGGATAACTCATTAGAAATTATAGAGTCTTATAAAGATAAGATTCGTTTAATTGCGTTAGAACAAAATGTTCATGTAGCAGAAGCCAGGAATATAGGTATTCGTGCAGCAAAAGGAAAATATATTCTACCCTTAGACGCCGATGATCGTCTTGCTCCTGGTGCGGTTAAAATTCTTTCTAAGGCACTTGACGAGGATCGTTCCCTCTCTATTGCATATGGGGCTATGCAGGTGTTTGATGAAACAGGAAAGACATTTGTTTCACAATGGCCCCCTGCTACTACAAGTCTGCGACAACAACTAAATCGGCGTAACCAGTTGATGTATTCTAGTATGTATCGTCGTAAGGTATGGGAGATTGTTGGGGGGTATCGGCGGAGAATTAGAACCGGGGTAGAAGATGCGGATTTTTGGACGAGGGCACTTTCATATAACTGTACTGCAAAGCAGGTTACTTCAAATCCTACCTTGTTGTATAGGATTCGTAGAGAGTCTTTAAGTAACAGTAATCAGGGAGAGGATTGGACGGCTTGGTTTCCCTGGCGTAAGAATGATTTACTGATGCCTGCCGGAGCAACTGAGTATGAAGGTTTTGGCTATCCAATAGCCGCCTACTCTGATCCAAAAGTATCGGTTGTAATCCCTGTTGGACCTAAGCATGGTCCTTATTTGCAGGGGGCTTTGGATAGTCTGCTGGCCCAAACCAATGAAGAATGGGAAGTAATAGTTGTTAATGATACCGGAGAGCCTTTAGACTATTATTTAAATGGGTTTCCTTTTGTGACCCTTATTGATAAGGGCAAACTCAGTGGGGTAGCCGAAGCTCGTAATGAGGGGATTATGGCAGCAAGAGGGAAATATATTGTTTTCTTGGATGCTGATGATCTATTAGAACCACAAGCAATAGACATTTTCCTGGCTGCTATAGAGGGGAGTAATTGTGGTTGGTACTATTCTGACTGGCTATACAAAGATAATAACGGCACATTAGTTAAACAACCGTCTGAAGAGTGGAGTTCTGAACGGCTAGTTCGTAAAAGCATTTCTGCTATTACGGGCATTTACAGAACGGCAGATGTGCAAGCAGTGGGGTTTGATCAAAAGGCTCCCGGTTGGGAAGATTGGATTTTCCATCTTTCCCTGTTGGAGAGGGGCATTTGTGGTACAAGAATTGCCTCTCCACTATTCTACTACAACATGAAAAGCGGGATGCGGCGCGAGGATAATTTTGAAAAATCATCATCTTTGGTACAATATGTACGTAATAAATTTGCTAATTTAATTTCTGATGTGTTAAAAGGAAATGATATGTGCAAAAGCTGTGGTGGAAAGAAGTCCACTGTGGTTGTTCCTAAAAGTACAACTATTAAAACTATGTCTGTAGTATCGGGGGATTCGATGGTTACACTACGTTATGTAGGCAAGCAAAAACAATTTCGGCGTATTCCTTCTCGATCACACAGGGGGGTTACGTATCGGATTGGTGGGGTTGATACACTCATTAATGTATTTCCTGAAGATGTAGAATGGCTCACGTCTTCGCCGGATTTGGTTTTGGCAGAGGAGCAGCCTCACAGACCTGCACAAACAGTTACCATTAAACAGGAAGAGGCCCCTATAGCGCCAACTAACGAAGTTCTCAAAGAGCCGTCTGCTCAGAAGGACGTTCATACTGCAAAGATTGACCAGCTAGACCTGCCGGAAGAAGTAATTACGATTTTGGGGCGGAATTACACCCATATCTTTCAGGTGTCGCAAGCGTCTGATGCAGAACTTCTTTCGATTAAGGGAATTGGTGATTCTCGGCTGGCACAGATTCGTGAAGCGGTTAAGAAATGGAATCGTTAGATGCTTTGATAGTAGCATTAGCTACGTGGCGTCTAACAAGTATTATTCATCGAGAGGGTATTGCCCGTTTTGTTAGGCGGCTGGCAGGTGGGAAGTGGGATAGTACGTTAGAGGTAACAGAATATCCTGACAACTTTGTAGGAGAACTGTTTTCCTGTTTTTGGTGCCTAAGCGTGTGGGTTGCTCTTCTTTGTACGCTTACCTATTTCATTTTCCCACCTGTTTTATATATACTAGCAGCAAGTACGGTAGCTATTTTAATAGAAAGATTAGTCTAATGGCTTGGGCAGACACAAGAACACTCATTCCGCTGGATCGGGTGGCATACCACCTGGGTATCGATCCATACCATTTCAACGGTATCGTCACCAGCCATCGACCTGCCTATGAGTCATGTGATGATATATGGTTTCAGTATGACTATCAAAACGCCGGAAAGGTGTCAAGGGAAAGTCTAGCCAATGCCTTGCGGCAGGCAGAGCAGGTTACAATCCGACAGCTTAATTGGTTTCCTGTGCTTGATTGGGTTACTGAAGAAGAAGTCCATTTGCCTACGCACTATCGACCGGAGACTACTTCGCTCTATAATGCACTAGGCAAACCAAAGTCTCTTTTATCGGGATATGGTTATGTGTATGCCCCTGGTAAAAAGACAAAGACACTTGTTCAAGAAGATGTACCAATCGCCTTTGTTGACTACGATGGGGATGGGTTTGAAGAAATAGCACAAGTTTCCGTTGCAACAGACGTAACAGATCCGGAAGAACTCTATATCTATTTCACAGGCACCAACGGGGCAGATACTTCAGAGATTCGTCCTGTTAAAAGTATTGAGATTACAGAGGGGATTGCAACGATTGAATTTCCACGTTACCTAGTCCCGCTCAGAACGCTTGTATCTCGTATGGTAGATGTGCGCGGGGAGCCGCTAGTCATTAATGGGGATGATCCGGGCAACTATGAGGTTTCAGTAGATGTTTATCGTGTATGGACTGATCCCTCTCAGCAAGTAACCTTTTACTATACTCCTGTTCCTTGTGATGGGCCTTGTACTGAGTCTACTCAAACAGGTTGTATGACTATAAAAGATAGTCGTCTAGGATTGTTAACCTATCAAACAGGGACGTGGGATGAAAAGACAGGAACCTATACTAATCTAGGCTGTACCATTGCAGGTAGGCCAGTTCGTACAACAATCAACTATAGGGCAGGGCTGGTAAATAATGATCTCCCCATGCCCACCCGCCAGATGAGTCCCGAATGGGAACGGGCAATTGTTTATTACGCTTTGACTTTCTTAGATACAGAAATTTGTGGCTGTTCCAACACACATAATATATGGAAGAAACAGATTGAGGACCGTTCTCGTAATACAAGAGACGGAAGTTATACGCTTCCTTATGCCCTTCTTCATAATCCGTTTGGAACAACAACCGCCGCTATCCATCTTTACTCGCAGGTTCATGCTGATGGGGTGCGGAGAGTTATACCACCACTTACTTCTTAGGAGTTTTTCTTAATGAAGCACATGATATATACTGATAACGAAGGATTTATGTGGGTTGCTATTGTTCCTGACAGTCTAAAGGAAGGACAAAGCCCACTAGCATATCCTGTAGCTGGACCACCCGATTTGTCAGTTTTGGGGCTGTCACAAGAAGACACCAAAAGGCTACATAACGGGCTGGTAGAGAAGGGGATGTACAATGCTCCTGCCCTACTAGGGAGACGAAAAGAGTTAATGCAGTTACTCAAGTCGTTGGGACTCAAGCTTTCTATATTTCAAATTATTGGTGTGTTCCAACAGGCTTACTACGGAGATAGGTAATGGCTGATACAATTGTAAAGTCTGGTAGTAGTCGTATCTTCACGATCCAATTTCGAGCCAGACACGATCACGCGCCTATGTTTCATGGGTTTGCGGTTGCTGGCTCTCTTGATTATGGTCAGGGAGATGTGACTAGTATCGAGGTTCCTGATCCTACCAGATATAATTCGTGGCTTACCGCTTCCGAATTTCAGGGGGCGGCGGATCGTGTGACTTTGCCGCTTACCTTCCGGTTGACTTATGATCTTTCGGAAGTTCTTAAGCTGGCGAAGCTACGTTGCGCCTTTGATGTTCAAATCCATCTTGGCGCGTGTACTGATCCGCGCGACTTTGACTTGGGGTACGAAAAGGTTCAGGTTTTTGAAAATGCTCTGATTAGCTCCTATGGTACAACTGACATTGGAGCAATGTCGGGCGACGATCAGGCGGGCATTGATGAAGAAGTAGAAATCAGCGCCCGTACTATGTACGAAATCATCCCAATGCGGTATTCAGAAGTTGCGGCGGGATTTGTCGGTCAAGAGATCGTGGCTATTAGTAATGGTGACGAGGCAGGTTGTGGTGATTGTGCTGATCCTAGCGATGGATGTAGCAAAATTTTCGCGCTTGCTAATGCTCCTGGTTCTAGCCCCGGTGTTTTGGCTGAAGTAATTGCTACCAATGATGGGTTTTCTACAGTCGTTGAGTCACCTATTAACACGTTGACGTTGGCTGATAATGTGTCTGATGGCGCGGTTGTGTCGGATAGTTATGTTGTAATCAGTAACGAAACAAACTCTCTGCACTATGCTACGTTGGATGACATCTTGGATGGGGAAATTGATCCCTGGACAGAAGTCACTGCGGGGTTTGTGATTGGTGGAGAGCCAAACGCGATTGTCAGCGTTTCGCCGCTTGATACGTGGATTGTTGGGGATGGTGGGTATGTGTATTTCTCTGCTTCCCCGGCTGATGGCGTAGAAGTTATGGACGCCGGTAGCGCAACGGCTGAAGATTTGCATGATGTTGATGCGTATGATACAGATAATATTGTCGCTGTTGGCGACAATAATGCTGTAGTGTATACCATCGATGGTAGTACCTTTTCAGCGGTGACTGGTCCGGCACCCGGTGTTAATCTAACCGCCGTGGCGATGCGCGGTGAGAAGGAGTGGTGGGTTGGTACGGCTAACGGCAAAGTGTATGTGACGACAGATCGCGGCGAACACTGGACTGAAAAGGGTCTAAAAGGTTCCCCGGCGTCGATCCAGAAGATCGGGTGGTCGAATGAGACTGTTGGGTTTATCGCTGCTGCTACGGCTGCGCCTGCTGCGCGTCTTTACCGCACGATTAATGGTGGGTATAGCTGGACTCTTGATCCTCGCGCTACAGTTGGTATTCTGCCTGCGGCGGATCGTATCAACGACTTTACGTTCTGTCCTAATGATCCGAATAAGATTTACGCGGGCGGTCTTGCCGACGATGCGTCGGACGGGATTATTATCAAAGGTCAATAGTTAAAGGAAAAGTAATGAGCGACAATCTTGGTCAACCTTCGTTTGCTAGTCCAACGATCCAAGAGGCAGTCGCAGAAGTGGAACGGGAAGCTGTACATCGGCTTCCCGACAACCACATTCGGCTGTCTAGTGGAGTAGTTCTTCGAACAAAGAAAGTCTCTGTTCTCCGTATCCAAGCAGTAGCCAACAAAATTAAACCGCCCAAACTTGAGGATTATGCTTTTTATGATCCTGACAGGGAAGAGACAATTTTGAATCCCAACCACCCTGAGTATTTGGCGGCAGTTGAACGCCATAATACCGAGGTTGGCATGGCAGTTTTGGACGCGCTTATTGTGTTTGGTACGGAACCCGTAGAGGTTCCTGATACAGTTCATCCGCTTGAGAGCGATGCTTGGCTTGAAGAACTGGATTTTGTAGGGATTGAAGTTAATCGAGAGAGCAAACTTGCGCGGTATCTGGCGTGGGTGCGTTACGTAGCTATGGTTACGGAAGAAGATGTAAGCCTAGTTACTCAGAAAATTAGTAGTTCAACTATGGGTTCTTCAGAGGAGTTGGTGGCTCAGGCCATAGAAAACTTTCCAAATAAGAGTTAATGATCAGCCATTATACAAAGCCCGAATTAAAAACGCAATTCGTTCTACTATCTCCATAAACAGTCTCCCCGGCCTAATTCCTCTCATAACAGAAGTAGATGCTTGTCATGCAGCAAACTACAGGTACTTCCATGACTGGCAAGAATTAACGCCGGAGCAACAAGCCTTTTTAATTGGGCATTACTTAAGTAGTATAATGAAAGAAAACATCCAAAAGGATGAAGAAATTACTTATCAAAATAGAGCAATGAAAAAGAAGAGATAACGATGCAGGGTGGCGGAGAAGGACAAATTGGTATTCGCGTAGTTGTTTTGGGGGTTAATGCCGCCCGAAAAGCTGCGTATGATGCTCAACATGCTTTTGATCAGGTTAACAAGTCGCTTGGCGCTTCAGCAATTGCGGCGGAAGCCTTTGATCGTAAGCTGGCACGTCTTGGCGCCAGTGTTTCTACGCTTGGACGTAATTTGTCTTTCTCCCTTACCATCCCCCTGACAGTCCTTAATACTGCGCTAATAGGGGCGGGCATTTCCTTTGAGGATGCCTTTGCTGGCGTAGGTAAGACGGTAGAGGGTGTCACTACGGGCTTTAAAGAAGTTGCTGAAGAAATGTATGGCACTTCTAAAGGGCTTAGTCAGATACAGAAGGATGCAGTCTTTACCAGTGGACAGCTAGGCAAGCTTACTGACATAGGTGAAGAACTAAGAAACGGGTTTCGCCAATTATCCTTAGAGATTCCTATTTCAGTTAATGAACTTTCTCGTATTGGTCAGGTAGCGGGGCAGTTGGGAGTTGGAGCAGAAGAGCTAAAAGATTTTACTCGCACAGTAGCTTTATTGACTGTTTCTACTGATCTCGCTGCTGAGGAAGCTGCATTTGCTCTAGCCCGTATTGGTAATATTATGGGCGTTGCTACTCAGGACCTCGATACGTTTGCAAGACAGGCAGGCGCGGCAATTGTTGCGCTAGGTAACAACGCAGCAGCTACCGAACCAGAAATCGTAAATTTAGCTATGCGTATGGCAGCAGCGGGACGGTTGGTAGGACTGACCACACCAGAAATTCTAGGACTAAGTGCGACTCTTGCTGAGTTGGGTGTTCGGGCGGAACGTGGTGGTACGGCTGTCTCGCGTGTCATCTATGAAATGCTTGAAGCGGCTTCTGGTGCAAACGAAGAAACTGCTGAGATGTTTGCCAACATTCTTAATGTTGACATTAGCACCTTTAAGAGTCGGTTTAGGGCAGATGCGATTGGAACCATCAAAGACTTCCTGAGTGTCCTGGTTGATCTACAGGATCAAGGTAAGATCAGCGGTGATGTATTAACTGCGCTTGGGCTGTCTGGCGTGCGGGTGCGAGAAGTTGTCAACCTTCTCGGCCCTAACATGGCGCTTCTTACAGACAACATAGCTTTGGCTAATGAACAATGGGTAGAACAAATTGCTCTAGAGGAAGAGGCTGCAAAACGTTTTGCTACTGTCAAATCCCAACTTATTCTTCTGAAAAACGCTTTCATTGATCTTGGTATTTCTATTTTTGATGCAGTAGCACCAGACATTCAGAAGGTAATCAAAGTTATTAATGGAGCAGTTTCCAGTTTCAATACACTAGACGAAACGACAAAGCGTTGGATTGTCAGAATTAGTTTAGCTGTGGCTGCAATAGGTCCGTTACTTATTGTATTTGGTTCTCTTATTCAGCTAGTTGCAAACTCTGTGGGGGGGTTCCGCATCTTGGGTACTGTTATGTCTACGGCACTTACCCTTCCCTCATTAACACCGCAACTTAAGAAACTTAGCGTGGGCACAACTTCCGTTTTTGGAAGAATTTCCGGTGTGTTTAAAAATCTGTTTGGTGGACTCGTCGGGGCGGTTGTTAATCCTTTAAAAGACGCTTTTACTACAGTTAAGTTGTTGTTTGAGACTACGATTTTAGGCCCCATTCAGAAAGGAATTTCAACAGTTTCCAGAGTTGTCAAGGCAGGCTTGTTGTTTATACCTAATTTAATAGGAAAGGCGTTTGGTGGGTTATTAAATACTGCAAAATTCCTATTCAACTTCCTTCCTGCCCCAATACGATTAATTTCTGCACTATTAAAAACTGTACTAGGTCCTGCTGTATCTTTTATTACTGGACTCTTTAAAGTTTTAGGACAAACGGCATTTTCTGTATTTGGTGGTGTAGCTAAAGAAGTAATTCGTTTACCTAAAATCATACTATCTTTTCTGCCGGGACTAGCAAAGGGCTTGTTTAGCGGTTTGTTAGGTATAGTTTCTAGAATACCGCTTATTTTAGCGGGGATAGGTGTTGCCTTTACCCTTCTCTTTGCTCCTAAAGTAATCTCGCAAGCCATTAAAAATTGGGAAGGCGTTTTGTCTTCCATGAAAACTGCTTTCTCTACTTTCGTTGATGATCTTAGAAACGAGGGATTAGAACGTGCCCTGCTCCTTTTAACTTCTGGTGGGAGTCTTGGAAGTGGTAGGGAATCGGGTATCTTGGGCATTGCTAAGGCGTTAGGCGCAAGTGAAGAACACGCAAGAAAATTCTCTTATGCACTAGGTACTGCTACCTTTTGGGTTATTCAAATTGCTAAGTCCGTAGGGACGCTAGTAAGGCGAATAGTAGAGGTTGTTTCTGGTGGAGAATCAATTAACAACGCCTTTGGAAGTACATCAGAGCGGATTATATCTCTTGTCACCGTAATCTCCGAGTTCTTAGAGGGGTTTTTTGAGGGGTGGACCAGTGGGTTTGACGGTATTATTTCTGCTGTGAAAAGCCTCGTGCCTACGATCTCAAAAACACTATCAGAGATAGGCAGGCTATTTGATAATGTTTTTGGTAAGGGAAAAGAGGATGTTAATGATTTCTACAAGACTCTTGAACCTGGAACAGACAGCGGTATTTCACGCGCCGGAGAGAAGTTAGGGGAGATAGTAGCCACACTACTAGAATACGCTATTCGTGGATTTACTCTAGTGGCGGATGTGGTAGGCCGTATTACTGGCGCTATTGCTGATTTAGTAAAGGCTTATAACGAGGGCGGTATTGAGGGTCTGCTAACAGAGCTTGGTAATAAACTGTCTGGTGTATGGGATTTCTTACTGGCGGGAGCTACTTTACTGTGGGAAGATAAAATAAAACCCGCACTATCTACTGCCATAGAAAAAACAAGTAGCTGGCTCAAAACTACTGGTAAAGATTTACTGATAGATGCTGCCACAGTTTTGTGGGGCGCTTTTGCCTCTGTAGTTGATTCTATTTTGTTTGGAAAAGCAGTAACCATACAGCGACCAGTAGAAAAAACTGTTACCTCTATGCTATCTTACACCGCTAAAGAAGGCGATAACCTTCTTGATATTGCTCGTAAGCATAACACAAGTGTAAACAAAATTATAGCAGCAAACAACAAGTTGTTTGAGGGGTATTATGTTTGGCCTGGGGAATCAATAATGATCCCTATAGAAGAAACCATTTCTACTGTAGAGCCTGAAACACTACAGTTCCCAGGCATTTTGGGGGCTATAAAGTCGCTTATAGAAAATATATCCACCTATCTATCTTCTGAGGAAACTAAAAACACCATTAAAAACGCCTTTAATGATGCACTTTCTAAGATAGGGGAACTACTTTCTTATTTGTGGGAAGGCAGCGGGGATTGGCAGGGGCTAAAGTTTCATTTTGATGGGATGCTTCGTTCCTTAGAGGGGTGGATTACTGAAAATGCACCAACGTTTAGGCGTATTGGTTCAGAAATAGCTGCCGCTATAGTAGACGGTATTCAGGATGCTTTAACTCCTGCCTTTGTTAAAGCTATTAAAGAGGGAGATTGGGAACGGGCTGTTGGAGAACTAGATAAACTTCTTTCTGGTAAAACTGTCCTACCCCCCATAACCTCTAGCGGGGGGATGGGTGATCTAGCCGAGTGGGAACAGGCAGTAGAGGCTCTTATGGCGGGACTTGCCCCTACTCGCGCACAAGGAAAGGCACTTCTACAGAAGTTTAGAGATCATGGTATCCAGATTTCTGAGGGGCTTGCTATGGGCCTGGAAACTGGCATATTAGTAACCAGACAAATAGCAGAACTAAACGGCATATTAATAGGTAATGATCTGACTACGGGCACAAAAAATGCTCTTCGTATTGGCTCTCCTTCTTTGGTGTATAGAGACATAGGTGCCGATGTAATTGCAGGCTTGGCTCAGGGTATCAGTACCTTCTTACCTAATCTAAACAGTGTAGTTTCTGCTATGGTTAATATATTTATAAATGCTGCTAGCCAAATTACTTCCGTAATGAATATGATTAGGATGCAGGTTTTCCAAATTCAAGGTTACATGCAGACGGTTCAAAACTCACAAATGCAGGCACAACTAGCGTACCAACAGGCACAACAGGCAGCTATGATTTCAGCAGCACAACGGACTGCTAGTGCGGCTTCAACTATAGGAAGTGCATTTACTGGCTCGCCGCTTATTCCACCAGTGAACCAGATAATAGTTAATACCCAACCACAGACAACTTCAACGACAACTACCAACCTCAACACTACGGTTTCGGGTGTCACTATGTCTACAGAAGACGAGGCAGCGTATGTTATTGACAGAACCTTGCGGTCAATTAAGGGTAGGTTAGTGACATGGGACTAAACATTCCATTCAAGCTACAATATATTACACCAGACGGGGAAACGCTTAATTTAGTTAATGGGCGTCGGTCAATGGTGTTTGATATGACGGGTTGGGGAGCCGGAAAGCAGGAGTTTATGACTACCCACTCCCCCTTCCAACACGGCAACACGGTGACGAATGTCCGTATGCAGGAACGTAAGATACGATTCACGCTACGAACCAACGGTGGGTGTCGTGATATGTATTGGGCAATTCGTCGCAATTTGATTGATGCTGCGCGTGTTAGCAGAACCGATTATGACTATCCAGAGCCGGGAGAGCTACGACTGATCTATTTGGAAGACGGAGAAAGAAAATATCGATCTGTCAAAGGGTTTTTTACTCGCGGAATGGTTTATGACAACCCCAATGCGTGGGATGAATTTTCCATTCAGGAAGACATGGAATTTACTGCTTACGATCCTATCATTTTCGATCCTAATAAACATGTCCTTACCAACTCTGACAGTTCTCCTAGTAACGTCTTTGATATTAATTATGTAGGAACGTGGGACACTGGACCAGACATAGAAATACTTGGTCCCTTTACTGACGTGAGTATCTACAATGTAGATACTGGTTACTTTGTTTATGTTGTTTATACCGTCCCCAGCTATGAAACGCTGGTTGTGTCTCTCAGCGGTGCAGAGAAAGAAATCTATTTAAAAGAATCAAATATTTCATTAATCAGCTATATTACACCCAGTTCTAGTTTGATGAATGTTAATTTCCGACCTGCCCCACAAGCTAATAATGGGCGAAACCGATTTGTCTTTGGTTTTACCTCTGGTTCCCCTACCTATTCTTTTACGTGGCATGATCGGTATCAAGGAATTTAGTGATGCGGCTTATTCCTAGAGACTCTTATGAAATAGTTATGTTTGATTATAATGCTGTGCCCTACATGTATTTGCAGCGTTGGGATCGACTAGAATTTCATCAAAGACTAAATGCCCCTTGGAACAGTATTATTACTTTTCGTTTGGGGTGGAATGATCCTTATATAGATGAGTTGATGGCTATCAAAGATGACCATATTATGTTCATCTACAGGATCGATCCAATAACCAAGTATAAGCAGCGGGTGTATGAAGGAATCCACTCCACCACAACGCTTCAGTCCAGCAAACGAGGGCAGATTATTATCAACCTTTATAGCCAAGGATTCACCGCGCTTCTCAATCGGCGGATTATAATCCCGCCCGCTGGATTGGAGTCTTTGGATGTAAAGACAGATGTAAGAACTGCGATGACAATTTTACAAAGTCGTTGTATTAATGGTGTTGACGATCCAGACCGTGTTATGCCCACCTTCCAATTAGGAGCAATAGGAGACGGCGATCCTGGGGATATAATTGAATATAGTGCCAGATACACTAATCTACTAACCGCCTGTGAAACGATAGCTGAATCGGGTGGGATGCGTTTTGGTGTTTACTGCCCACCAGAATACCACGATCCAACCGCTTTATTTTTGAGGGCTGTTAGGGTTTGGGGAACAGACCGCCGAATTAACTCCTCACTGACTACAGATCGTATGTTCTTCCATTACGAATCGGGTAATATGGAAATCCCCATTCTGTCTCTTAATTATAGCGAAGAGAAGAATGTTGCTTATGTAGGGGGGCAGGGCATAGGGGCAAATCGCCGTATGCTTGAGTTAGAAGATACAGACGCTACTGCCCGACATAGGTGGGCACGAAAAGAAGCGTTTACTGATGCGCGTGGTGGAGATAACGATCAGAAACTTTTGACTGAGGGGCTGGCGTATCTCTCTAAAAATACGGCTAAGCAAACTCTGACCTTCAATGTGAGACAAGTTCCCGGCAGTTTGTGGCCTAATAATTGGGGTTTGGGAGACATCATTACTGCTAAGTATAGGGATTATTTGGTAGAGCGGGAGATTAGAGAGGTTACAGTTACCGTAACCGGGGGGAGTGCAGCCCAACAAGTAGAGCTTGTTGAAGCAGAGATGGAAGACTTGACAGGCAGCATTAAAAACTACCTTGCTACTTATACCGGAGAGTATTATGATCCCGATCCTTACGGGCCGCCGCCGCCCTATGAAGTGCCAGGGTGGGACTTGAAATCTGACCAAGAAGTATTGGCAGTATTTAGTGGTGATGGGTACGTATACCGTACTAATAATTTTAACAATCCATCGTCGCTAGGTGGACCTACATGGGATGCCGTTGATTTGGGGTTAGAGGGTTGGACGGTCGATGCCGGAACTGGAAACACTGTTACTACGAACTTTGTAGTAGATGCTTATAGTCCCAAATATATCGATGGAGTAGGGGCCGTTAATGGGTGGATTACTACCGGACTGTATATTTATCGTGTTGAAGACATTTTCGGAACTCCAATAGTTACCCAACAGACTTCTTTACCATTAACGTTAGCAGAGCTTCCTCATGTAAACATAGATGCTTCCTTTGCCGAAGAAGGGTTTGTTTTGGCGGTGGTGCATTACAACAACGAAACTACTGGTGGTACTTATGCTTTATACACAACTGATGGTGGGTTAAATTGGAATACTACACAAATTACTGCTCATAGAGAAACTGACAGTAACTACTACCACATGCCGGGACTGCTAGTTACTTCTAAAGGCCCTGGACAGGCGTATACCTTTGCTTTTTCTGCCACAGGCCCGCGCACTGCCGCTGCTCCCCGTTGTTATGTGACTAATGACTATGGGGCTTCTTGGAATGTATTTGAAACCGGCTTTGTACTTGGGAGCGGGTTAGGCGCAGGTCTGCATATTCCCTGGCATGACAATGATAATGCCAATATTATGTATTATAATAACAAAACTGCTATTACTAATCCCCAGGGAGATCAGGATCAAACCCTTTATAGAAGGAATGAAGATGGTTCTCACGAACCAGCTAACCCAACCTCTTCAGGAAGGCCTGTAGGTACTCGTACTGGTAGGTGGGGTATAGGTACCTCTCCTCACGACAGGTTAAAGGTAGCACTTGCTGGTACTCGCGGTCCTACATCTGCTTGTTATGGTGTTTATACGAGTCTCGACGGGGGAGACTCGTGGACCGAAAGAATTGCGGGGTGTACCTGGACTCGCCACATTGCAGTAGCAGGAGACGAGGATGCTGCAATCTACACATTTGGCTCAAATAAAAACATATCCGTAACAGAAAACTTTTTTGGAACATTTGATAGTCGAAAGGGGAACCTAGATTTACTTCCTGGTAATGGCGAAATAATAGGTTTGTGCGGTGGATGATGGAACGCTTACTTAGGGATATTTACGACGCTATAAGCTCTCTTAGACAAAGAATTTCCTACCTAGAAACACAAGATGGGGTAGCCGATCTATCTGATGCTATGTCTTTTGTGCAACTTACTGATGCTCCTGATAATTATATAGGACAAGCAGGGAAAATTGTTGCGGTTACAGCAGGAGAAGACGGTCTAGAGTTTGTTGCAGGTGGCGGGGCTTTAGCAGATCACGACCACAGTGGAGACCCCGGAGACGGGGGAACGTTTGATGCAGCCAATCTAACAAGCGGTGCTGCTGCTGATGGGTATGTGTTAACTGCTGACGGTTCGGGGGGTGCTGCTTGGGAAGCCGTTAGTGGTGGTGCAAGTGAACTAGATGATCTAACAGATGTTGATCTGACTATTCCACCTTCAGATGGTCAAGCGTTGGTTTTTGATAGTGGATCAAGTACGTGGAAGGCGGAAACCCTGGCAGGTGGAGTTACTGATTTTCTTGATCTGTCAGATACCCCCGCTTCATACACCTATCCATTAGCACCACTAAGAGTTAACAACAGTGGTGACGGAGTTGAAGATGTACCAGGGATTCGATTAAACGCATTCAGTTCTGCTTCTGCTTCCATACTGATCGAGAGTGGACTTTCTCGGTTTACAGCGATAACAAAATCAAATTCTGATTCACCGGCCCTGACGCTCTATCGGTACAGAGGATCAGTAGAATCGGCCCTTGCTGTAGAGGATGGGGATGTTCTGGGCGATATAGGTTTTTACGGATCGTACAACGGGACGAACGTAGTTAGGGGCGCTGAAATACGGGCAACGGTTGATGGCACAGTAACTACCGGCCCCTCTAGGGTTCCAGCAAAACTAGCCTTTAGAGTTGCTCCCGCAGACGGGAATGCTGTGGAACGGATTACGCTCCGTTCTTCGGGACGTGTGGGCATTGATCAGACAGAACCAGAAGATAAACTGCATGTCTCTGGTGCTGTTGCGTTAGACGATATAACTACCCCATCTACCCCAAGCAGCGATACACATAAAATATATGCCAAATCAGACGGGATTTATGTTCTAGACAGTTCAGGGAGCGAAATAGGTCCATTAGGCACCCATATACCTGTATATACAAATAATGTAAGTAATCCGCCTACCGATGCAGAACTTGATTCGGCTATAGGAACACCTGCTACAGTAGGGGCAGGATATACTGCTTTACTAGATAATAGTGGAGCAGGTTCGAATGTTTATTATGTAGCGAGTGATGGTACAAATTGGTGGTACACCGCTATGACGAAAGCTACCTAGCAAGTAAGTAAACCAAAGCAGAATAAAGATGTAGAGCTAGTCGTAGTGGAGCAGAATTAGGTTTTTTTACTAAAAGAGCTTCTTCATCTCCATACATAAGAAAATCGTGATCCACTTTCTCTAGTTTAGTTTGGGGATCACAAAGAGCGCCGTGTATCAAATGTACATGGCGTTCTTCAGTTAGCACATCATACTTGCAAGATTTAGGAAAATTCCAGAATGAAGTGTTCATTGCTATATCCTAAACGGGTACACCTTAAAGGGTAGAGAATAGAACCATTCTTTTATAGTGTCTTCACCATACATATCAAATGCCCACTGAACACACCATTGTCTAGAGGGTGGTTGGGGCTGGTGTTCTGTGTGTCTCAACAACAAACAATTATATTCCGTAAAAATCATCCAACGCCATTTAAGTCCTTGTACCATTCCCCTCGTAATAATTCCTTCATGCATTTCACAGTCAGCAGCTACAGACAATCCAGAATAATCAGACACCCAATTGCGCCTTATTAATAAGGCACGCTTAAGCTCCTTACGCCACTCTGTTATTTTGCTATTCCCTCGGAACTCTGGATAAAGAACGGGATCAAGTACTGTCGTTGGTGTCAAAATCATCGTCAATAAATACTTCTTTAATACTTACTATAATATCTTCAGGATATTTGCTATGGCTAAACATTTCTTCTTTTGTAGTGTGTTCTCTTTTTGCCAACATATCCAAGACTATTCCTGCTCGTTCTCCCTGTATAATAACAGGCTCTTCGTTTACTAACGAAATTCCGCCTATTTCATATTCCCGTAGTGTGGGATAGTATGCAACAGTCACAATCAAAAAGCTATCATCCACTATTAGTTTTATAGTCCTTTCCCCATCCATTTCCTCTATAAATAACGTGGGGAGAAGTTATTACACGCTTCATTTCTTCCCCACATTTAGGACACTCTAAAAACTCTGGTCGTTCTGAGATAGGAAAGTGACGAGCAATCACATACCCACACCCAGCACAACGAAATTCATATAGGGCCATAGATTACTCCTTCAGTACAAAATCTGTTCCTATTCTGTCTAGTAAAAAGTCGGGTACTACTATGTTTTCTAGTTTGTGAATAGAAATAATAATCTTTCCCTCTTTATGCCTTGTCTTAAAGCCGAAATGTGGCCCACCAATTATATTCTCCATTGTGTCATCAAACCCCAAAGCCTCGGCTATGGCGTCTTGAATGATTTTATTCATGTTTGGTGGATCACCCTTCCTTGTTCTAGAAGGATACAACACCAGATATTGAAAATGGATAGGGGGACTCCATACTTTACCATTTAGTTCAGCAAGTATGGAGTCCTTTAGTAATTGTTTCCAGTCCCTCACAGATTGCTTGTATCCAAACCGTACCTGCCCACGATTAAAACAGTGGTTGATACTTATATCAGCGAGGTACGGTAGTTCAACTATCATTGTACAAGCTTCTGTTCGGGTTGTCAAGCCCAGTTTTATACACTGAGTCATTTTCAAATACAGAAAGTTCAGCTAGATAACGACGGGTCGTTTCAATATTTGAATGTCCCAACGTTTCCTGAATAGCTAGTAGATCAGCATTCCCTTTATAAGCTAGTGCCGCCCAGGTACGGCGAAGGTCGTGAGGGGCAAGTTCTGGCACACCCAACTTCTCTCCGTACTGCGAGACAATGTTATAGATTGCTTTCTCAGAGATTGAGTTTCCCCACTCATTATTCACGTAAGACAAGAACACGCGACCGTTAAAAGTTTTCTTATCTTCTGGTAAAAAACTGGCATAATGGAGCAGGGCATCAATCGTCCACCCTGGTACGGGGATTGATTGAGTACGATTTCGCTTGCGGCGGAGATCACGGATGATCCAAAACACTCCACCACTATCTTCTACTTTCTCAAACTGCCCCCAGGTCAAAGAAATTAGCTCTCCACGACGAAGGGCCACGCCTACCAACAAACTCAGGATAGCGTAGTCTCGACTACCTGTAGGAGTTTCTACATCAGGCAGGTTAAGAAGCTCGGTCGCCTTCTCTTTGCTAAGCCACGTGGCAAGACGTTTTCCTTCGCTGGCAACGTTCCCAATCCCCTGAATAGCAGTAGCCATACGTGCATCAATCAGGTTAAGGGACGCTGCCGTAGCAAAGTAACGACGCACCGCCGACAGCTTGGCGTTGATAGTAGCTGCTGCAAGCCCTAGATCGTCTCGCATATACGCCTTCCACGCCAGCACACCACGATAGGCGTCTGCCTGCCCTGTCTGCTGATACCAACGGATAAATGAGGTAACTGCCCCCTTGTAGGCCACCCTAGATGACATAGAGTCTAGAGAGCCTAGCAGGACTTCTAGTGCAGTATCTTTCTTTTTGTACGGAACTACTGACATTTCAAGCTCTCCTTTCTTTTCCCCTATTATAGCCTACATTTTAAGTAGCATCAAGCAGAAAAAACTCCTGGCAAAGGAAGTTGGTAGTATTCTGGTTCTTTTTCGTAATCCCATTCTAACCAGCGTAAGGTTGTCTCTCCCTGCCAACCCTTTTGCCACACAAAAACACTGTAGTCATGTGCGTTAGTGTTGGCTTTGCCAAACAATTCTTCACGCGGGTCTTGTTTGTAGAAACTAGGACGCCGCACCAATATATACACGTATTTAGCAGGGTATTCTTGCCAGAACGCTACTCGCTCTGCTGAATGTAAGAAATTAGTACGGAGCAGTTGAATACTCCATCCCCCATCACGTAGTAAATAGAGGTTTTTCCTGGCAAAGTTCTCTGCCGTAGGTTCATTGTTTACTGTAAAGGGGGGATTTCCTATCGCCAAATCATAGGATTTATTAGGCCAAAAATTTAGAAAGTCTGTGTTGTCAAAATACTCGTCATAAACCAACGGTTTTGTCGGCATTTTCATCAGTTCGACGCCAGTGATCCAGGCGTCTTTGTATACCTGACGAACAGCACTACCAAACCGACCTGTGTTTGCTCCCCCATCAATGACGTTAAGGACGCTGACACGATCTGCATCCTGTAGAAACTCATAACTTAGCTGTGCCATCCTAAGCGCAAGTTCTCTAGGCGTAATAAATTCATTCAAAGCATTGTTACGGTGTTCGGCGCTATACTCAATCATATCTTTCCCATCTCCCGTAGATAAATGTCCATTTCATCGTGTCGTAACAGGCGATCAAAAATCATTACACCATCTTCTATCAAGAAGGTCATGCGCCAGCCCACCTTATTAACCGACACATAACCTATGATATAGGGTAATGATTTAAACGCCTTGTGAGGATTAAGGCTGTTTGGTAGCTCTCCATATCTGGTAACAACATTAATCAGTCTGTCTACATAGATTTTTACTTGCGGGTCATGTCTTGCGGCTTCCCAATCCTGAATAAATTGATTGGTAATCTTAATGTCCCTAATCTTTCTGTCCGTAGAGTTGGTGGTTGGCGTCATAGATTACATCCTCATCTAGTTTAATTCCGAGACGATGAAGTAACTCCTGGATCGCTTCTTTCTCCAACCCATCCCCATAATAAAAAGCGTCCCAATTAATTCCCTCATCTGCTGTAATGACGGGAACACTTTCCCCATCCCGCGTAGCATATATGTCTGGTCCTACCAAAATGTACTTTAGTACAGGACTACCATCTCCTGCTCCGTTTACTATTTCGTGTCGAATATCTTCACACGTATAGTAAGGATCAGCTGCAAGCTCCCACAAACGATCTGTCATTGCTCCTGATGATGCCTTGTTTGTTAGCAAAAGAAGCTTTGTCATATCTACTTTGTAGGGGTCAAACGACTCGTATTGGACTATTTGTTTGCCGTATTCGTCTACCTTTGGTTTCCCATTTGCTTCTCGCTGAACAACAGGAACTTCAAAGGCGGGTCTAGCTCCGTCTGGCATTAACCAGACCTTTGCTACACGCATCCAATTATCAATCGTACTATTTTCTTTGCCAGTAAGACGACGAGCAAATGTCATAAAGCTAAGATCATACTGACGACGAACCTCATACTCTAGGTCTTCCCAACGTTCTTTAATGAGGTATAGAATACAGGCTTTTGCGTGACCGAACCCTGTTTCTATGTTATTAAAAAACGTAAACAAGTTCATTGCTTTACTAAACCAAGTCACATCCACACCCGTCTCTTGGTTTAGTTTTTGTATTTCTATAAGTACCCTTGACATTACCCCATCAGAAGCAATTTCTGAGATGGGTTTCTCTGTAAGTTTATTAACTACTTTGTCCATTACTTGTCCCATACCTCATAAATCTTACCTTCCGCAACATGTAAGACAGAAGGACAGATTTCTTTACCTGCCTCTTCCATCTCATTAATTATAGCAGGTAACAGAGATTCCGCAAGTGCTTTTGGTACCTGAATTTCAATTTCATCGTGAACTGTAAGCCATATTCTTGCATCTATGTTGTGTCTCTCTAGGTAGTTATTACACCGAACGATAGCGTACTTTGTCATATCTGCTGCGGTACCCTGTACCGGAGAGTTTACAGCGTTAGTAAACTTCCTATCATAAGCGGTAGTCAAGTATCTTATTCTGCCTATTGCTGTGCGTGTGTGTCCATACGTCATTACTTTTCGGTATTGTTCTTGACTCCAAGCCACCATTATAGGGAAGGTGTCTCGAATGATGTTACGAATACGCTCACACTCTTTTAGAGGTAGACCAGAAGTTTTATGTAGCTTCTGAGCGCCAGCACCATACCCAACTGCCAATACAAATTGTTTGGCTATGTGCCGTTCTTCGCTGTCCTTTTCAACCGTCCTGCCAAACATATGCTTAGCAAATTCAATATACACATCTTCGTTATTACACGCCTCTATCATAGCAGGGTCTTGACAAAGATGAGCAAAAATTCTTGGTTCTTGTTGGGAATAGTCTGCGCCCAAGATTACGTAGTCTTTGGTGTCTGGTATCCACAGATTTCTAAGATTAGGTTCCCCTGGGGTAGGGCGAGGAACATTCTGTAAGTTTGGATTGCTACAAGAAAGCCTACCCGTACCCGGCCCTAACTGGTTCCATTGGGGATGTACCATACCCGTTACAGGATGTACATATTTAGGATAGTTCCATCCTGACAGCTTTTGCCAGTGTCTAAAAGCCAACAAATAGTCTACAAACCTTGCATTAGGGTGATCTTTATTTTCTTCTAACCATTCTGTCAGGGTTGGGGCAGAAGTATTGGGCACATCAATACCCAGTTGAGCAAACAGGGCGTTGATTTGTTGCGGGCTACCGTAGTTAATATCTTCTACAGGCACTTCCACAACAACTTGTTCGCCCTTTTTTGTACGCTGCACAGGCAGAACGTAACCTTCTCCTAAAAACTCGCGTAATTTTGTCTCATACAAGTTTACCTGTTCTGAAAACTGTGGTAAATACTGTTCCCACAGGTCTACATCACACCTAACTCCCTTAGTTTCCATCTGAATTACTATCGGAAGCAAATCTAATTCAATTTTCAACACCCTTCCAAGTGCTTTCTTAGAAATTTCAGCCACTTGTGCTGCTTTTAGGCGCGGTAGATGCTCTACATCGTGAATAATGTACTCAAACTCGTCTGTCGTCATGGGTTTTTCATCAAAAGAAACCCGATCCTCAAAAGATTCTCGCATCTCCTTATCCAACACCACTCCAAAGCGGTGTGCCAGCACAAATTTAAGGTCATTGGGCTGTTGTTTGCCCATGTTAAGAAGTCGTTCGGCTATCAGTGTATCAAAAACGTTCTTCACTACTATATTTAAGTGAATTTGAAGCCACTTTACGTCAAAGGCAGCGTTGTGAATAATCTTTGTTACTGTTTCATCTTCTAAAACGCCTTTCAATACCTCAAATTTGCGGGTAAACAACCATGTATCACGCCCATCGGATAGACAGACAGATAGAATCTGTCCTGTAAAGGGATCAAGCCCTGTCGTTTCAATGTCTAAGCCTAGTTCGGCAGGCCAGTCCCTCGGAATCCGGTTGATATAAATCATGGTGTTAGCTCCAATCATAAAACGGAGAGTCCTCAACGGGTAGCAGGCTTGCACCTAGCCCTAGTGCTTCTTTAGCGGCCTCTAAATGGGAGAACATGATCTCATTATCAGGTTCTTGATCGATACCTATGTCAAAGAAACTGGCGTACCTAGGATTCCAGCCTATCGGAATGGCCGCAGGACTGCCTTTACGGTACTTTTGTACAAATAACCACGCATGAGCATCAGAATATTCCTCTGGCGGCTGGAAGGGCCGCCCTGACGCCCTGATTTGTTGTGGATTCCACACTTCAATGAGTATGTCTGCTGCCTGTAGAATTCCCCTACTGTAGCGCGTTCCATCTGGTCCTGCGATATAAGATCTAGCTGCACTTCCTACCTGTGGTTGGGTACTTTGTGAGATTGCCAGGATAGATGCATTGATCATCCTAGACAAAGCAAACTGCTGTCTGAATACATAGTTGATACGTTGTTCTTCTGAGTCTCCGTTCAGATCATAAAACAATTCCCCATAGTCGGTAGATAGCTGGCGTACTGGACCTCGCTCAGAAGCGTGTAAACCGCTGGCACGATACTGTAGGGCAGAGGTAGTCAAAAAATTGGTGTCATCAATATACACCGGAAGCTTGGCAACAAACTCTCCCCACTTCTCTAGTTGTTCCATTTCCCAATCAGTGATTTTACCCTTACCCCCCATAAACTTACTTACATCGACGTGTGCCAGCATCCCTATAAACCGTTCTACCAAATCTGTTTGTGTCATTTCCATAGAGTTGATAGCGACGGAACCTTTGATCTTGTTTGCCACCAGGCCGATTGCCGTGCCCAGGTTAACACCGTGCACAAAAGCACTCTTACCGCCACTAGACAAACCATGAATAACCGCAATCTTGCCCAGTGGAAAGAGTTGGTGGGCAATCAGTGAGGGGATGCCACATGGTAGAATAACAAGCTGTTCTCCTTGCCGCATGCGCCGCCAGTTTTCAAGCGTGTTTTCTACTGCGCTTGAAATATGAGTATACCCGCCCGTTCCTAGCTTTAACAGGCTGTGGTAGCGTTCTAGTTGTTGGGATACCCACGCCTCAATATCTTTGACTGATTTAACTTTACGGGTGAAGGCGTCTTCTGTGGCTGTAATGTTCCCATTCTCTTTTGAGATTTGTGCAAAGTTATACAGGACGCCCTGTTTGTCTACCAGGATTCCATATTCCTCTGTTTGTTGTGGATCATACGTTGTAATCAGGTAGTCCTTTTCTAGCGACTGAACAAGCTGGCGTACATAGTCCAGATAGTTTTCTGATAGGTTGCTTGACAACTCTAGAAAGGTAGGTGGCTTGCGATCTTCCAGAAAAGTTTCACAAATAGCAGACCAGATAATTAAATGATCCTTACCAAAGCTTCCATCTACATCAAACACAAATTTATCGGGTGTTAGATCAGGCATTAAAATAGTAGCAGGCTCCTTACCATAGCGTACTGTCAGCCCGATTACTATTCTCTCTATGTCATACGGAGATAACATTACCACCCTCCTAACAGGGTATATGAGTGGTTGGCCCACTTCTTATAAACAGACTCAAACTCTTCTAAACAACGGACTGAACAAAAATCGTCCTGTAAAGCAACCCAACTTTCAGGAGAATAGTTATCAAACCGTTTTTGATAGGCAAGAGATCGTGCCACGTCTGCCACTACCGTACCCTGATAGAACGAAAGATGTAGCGGAGCAAGATCATACCCATCTCCTACCCGAAGAAGTTCATACAGGTTGATAACTAGCTGTTCATTTACTGAACGAATGGGTTTTATTCTGAGTACGTCGATTAAAAAATCTTCTACAGTATACTTATGACGATATGAAATGTAATCCTCTTTGTCCGCACACCCTTCAGGAAAGGTACGGATGGATGTTCGGTGTTCCCCCAAAACCTTTCTGAGTTGCTTAGCATGTTTTAGTTCCTCTGGTTGGTTGTCGGGTACGATATAAATTCTTGTTTGCCTAGCAAACATTTCTAACAGCCGTTCTTTATCTCTTGAGACAAAGTGAGAGGCACCATTAAAACCTACGGCTGGTAGCCCGTCTTGCAGGGCAAGAATGGGATCGAACGTTCCAAACAGGATGATAACATATTCTTGTGGTTCTGACAAGAGGTGTGCGTTCATTACGGATGCCCGGTTGTGGCCTGACAGACCAGTGTACTTTGTTTTACTAGGTTTGGTATGCCGAAATTGGAGAATGTCTACTTCACTCTCTCCTGGTAGGCCACGCCAAAACGGGATACTCCATGCATACATATCGGGTCGCCACCCCAATTTATAGCGGCTGATTGTTTCCTCTGTCAACAGCCGTTCTTGCATGAGATGTTCGATATGTCCATTTGCCTGTATGCAATCGTGCCAATAGTTTACAAGGAATGGATCGACAGGACCAACGTATTCTGCTTTTTCCCTCTTTGTGAAGCTTGATGCTGGTAGATCATCAATATGATCTGTAAACCAATCAAGTACCGCATCAAAGGTAGCACGTTTTCCTTGTTGAATAAGCATGTCACGCACAAAGGCAAAGTTATCCCAAGATTTGTTGCAACCATAACAATAAACCCAGGTGTCGTTGATTTGCATAGACGCCTGTTCGTCATCATGGAAAGGGCACCTTGTTAAAACACCTTCGCTAGGTATGTCAAACATGGCTAAAATGCGGTCGATGTGAATGGGACGGATAGCTTCAAGTGGTACAAGATATTTAGCTCCAAATCCTTTAGGCATAGTTATTTCTTTCTAGCCGCTTGTGCTTCTTCGTATGATTTAAACTGTGACCACCATGCTAGACGCGCCACCTTGCATAGCTGGTCGTTCTCTCAATTGCGCCGGTACGTCGAGTACAAGGCGCGGTTGGCAGGTGTGCCGGTGGTCGCGGTAGACCCGCGCAACACCTCGCGCACCTGTCCGGCTTGCGGCTGTATCGACAAACGGAACCGTCCTGATCAAAGCACCTTCTCCTGCGTTGAGTGTGGCTGCGTCGGCCACGCTGACCACTTCGCGGCGGTGAACATCTCCCGCCGGGCGGCTGTCAACCCGCCAATCGTAGGCAGTACCGCCTAGCGGTATCGACTTACAAGCTCCCGGCTTTAGCCAGGGGTAGTTGACTTTATTATTCTTAATATACACCCTTCCACAAACTTAAATGATGCCGGATACTTGCCCCATCTAACCGACAAAGCAATTCCTCTTTTAATAAGCTGTGGAGAATACTTTTTCAGCAGTAGTTTGGCATGTTTCACTAGGGCAGGGTAAGGTAATCTATCTAAGTAGGTATATCCATACACCTTACGCTGCTCTGCCAGCAGAAACGTTACCAAATCAGTTGGTTTATCCCCGACCTTGGCCGGGTTATAAAGGTCGCTTAGTGGATTATCCGAAGACACACCACTAAGCGACCTCATATCGGCCTGTTCGGGGCTTATCTCACCAAACGATTCGTGATAAGCCCTCTTCAACATTACCAGTTAGGAGCCTCAGACTCTTCTGGCTGGTCGATCTCTCCGTACAGAGATTTCAGTTCTCGTAGCAGAGTACCAACCTGCTCATTGGTAAGGGACGCCAGATTGCGATTGCGCGCAGGCAGTCCTGCCGCCTTCCAGGGGGCCGTAAGGTACTCAGAGGCCCATTGTTTACCCGCCTCAGTGAAGATCACTTCATCATCATCCGAAGACTGATCAAAGATTTCTTCATCAGGCCAACGTGTCTCAATGTAGGTAATCAAATCCAACAGTTCGGCAGGCTGAGTCGGCGTATCTGTGTAATCAACTGCGTCAGGTTCAGCCGTAGTCAAATCGAGCAGGTCCATGTCAATGACCTTACGACCAGCCTTTGTAGTCTTGTGCTTGAGATTAACAATTGCAGTCTTCTTTTGTTTGCGTGCGGCGTGGATGATAGGAATTTGTGGATTTGCTGTTTCATCCGTACCATACACACTCTCAAGTGGATCGCTTTCCCACTCATATTCGTCAAGCATGTTCGGACAAAACATCTGAACAAACTTCATCATACGGGCCGTGTCAACCGGAGTAGCGCCCCTGTCTGTCAGCTTAAAGCGGGGCTGTCCATCCTTCGGTTCAGCAAACGGATTACGTACAAAGACACCGAACCGATACTCATCATACAAAGAAGGACGACCAAGCACATCACCCGCAATTTCAAAATCAAAGACTAGGGTTTCTCCGTACTCCCCAGGTTGCCACAACAGTCCATCCCCACGATCAGGGCGGTGGGCACCTACAAACCTAACTGTATAAAGGTTCTCAGGGGGAAGGAGATCAAGATTCACCCACCCGTTTTTGCTTGTGACATTAAGTTTGTTAGGGGCTTCGGCAGTAATTGTCTGAAAAGTGGAGAGGAAAGAAGTTCCTTCCTTGCCACGTAGCTGCCGAACATCAACACCAAACAACCCTGCCAAGAGGACCAGTTCCGGTTTTGTCCCACTAAACGCGGGGCCAGTTGATCCGTCCTCTAGCAGGAAGCGGATACGTGCCACATCCCGTCCGTTCTGGTCCACAAAAACAGGATACCCATTTTTGTCAGTAGAGAAGACGCTTTCCACTCCTACTACAGTATAGTCACCATCGTCTATTGTTTCATATCCGCTCTCGACATTATTAAAGTCGCCAAGCACACCAAAACCCTTTTTTGCCATTACCATTCTCCTTCTTCTTCTTTATCTTCTGCAAATAGAATAGTGTCTTGCAATTCAGTAAGAGCGTTCTTGAGCATATCACCCAACGTAATAACTCTGATGGTTCCCTCTGGTAGAGGACCAGCACCAGGGTGTTCCTCAAAAGCTACGGTTAGTTTCATGCCCGTCTCTGGTACAAAGGATACCCAGGCTTCGCGAGTAGTGTTTCCTTTGCGGCGTTCGACGTGCAGACTCACCTTTTCGACCTTGAGTCGGCACCAGTTTCCATCACAGGCGCTCTGTTCAATCTCTATGCTAAGCTCGTCGCTCATTAGTCATCTCTCTATAGGTTCTTGAAATTTCCTTATTGTAGACTGCTAGAAGGATAGAGTCACCATATGCCCTCTTGACATAAAATCCCTTACTCTGGTTCCCCATCTTACCACCAAAGTAGTAGTCTGTCAATATCTTTCGAATAGATTCCTCTCCTATTAAGTCGATATGCTTTCGCAACCACTCTTGAAATTCTAGAACGGAAGTTCCAAGGTTTGTCTCTTGTGACCAGTCCTTTTTACCCTTCCATTCTAGATAGTCCATTAAAGATAGCACACGTTTGTTAAGTGATTTAATTCCCATTACAACAACTCCATTTCCTGTACGAAGATAGAAGGCTCAAGCGGGTCTTTGATAGTTGCCCAGTTCTGAATACCCGAAATGTGGCATACGTCTTTAGCGCGGGTTACTGCCACATACATGACGTTCCGCTCATCCCACAAACTTCCGGTAGAGGGAATGGGCAAGCCATCGGTCGGGGGGGTTTCCCCCAAACTGAAACGGTGTGGTAGTAGGCCCTGACTGGCACCAACCACGTAAACTATCGGACGCTCCAAACCCTTAAACTTATAGATTGTGCCAATTAGAATATAGTCCGTCATATTCTCTGGCTTAATGTCTTTAGTAGCGGTTAGCTGGCGCACATACTCAAGAAAATCACGCACTGTAAACCGTTTAGCCAACGCCAACACCACCTGAAGATCATCCCGCGCACCGTCAGAAGCGTCTGTTTCAACACCAAACTCGTTTTCAATCCACTTATCTACTACAATCCGTGTAATCTCAGAGGCCAACGATCCTGCGTTGTGCGACATTTCATATCCAGCAAGAGCCTGCATAGTATCCTGCAAGTCCTGAACACCCCTCTGCCAGCGTGTCCACCCACGTTGATCAGTATCGTATTTATGGGCATACGCCTCTTCCAGAGAGTTTGTAGGGGTTCCATCGCCATTGGTGCGGGAAAGTCTCTCTAGGAATTTCTGTCCTAAGAACCGTGTGTTGATTGGTTTGCCTTGGTTGTTAGTCATCCAACAAGAAGCTACGTTGTGGACAATATCAAAAGCTTCCCAATCAGTCGGATCAACAGCCAGCCGCATGTAGTTAAGCAGCATACGCGGCACCGGACGGTTAAAGAAACTAGATACGCCCAAGTTCACAAAGGGCAGATTGTGGTTTAAAAGTTCTAGTTCAAAGTACGCCATCTGCGCGTTTGTGCGCGACATGATAAAGAAGTCACCAGGGACATGCCCTTCTTCCATGTATTGAACAAGATTAGCAACAACTCCTCGCGCCTCTTCTTCGGCGTCTTGATACCACGAAAAGGTTACATCATCTCCAACAGCTACACCCTCGCGTGGCTGTAGGTTTTTCATATATTTGATCGTTTCACTGTCATAGTTATGACGAATAAGAAGCCCTGCTCGTTTCAGGATGTTAGGTTGGCTACGGAAATTAACTGACATAGAAAGACGACCGCCGCCAAACCGCTGATCAAAACCTGTACGCAGGTTGGTATCTGGTGTTGCTCCATTGAAAGCGTACAACGTTTGATCAGCGTCTCCCACCACAGTAATACTACTAGGATTAAGGAGATGGACAATTCGCATAGCCTGTCCATTAGTGTCCTGTGCTTCGTCAATCAACACATGAGTAAACCGATCATGCCAGTACGAACGGAAAGCCGCATCCTCTCGAAGCTGCTTCTCGCACTCATACAGCATATCAGCAAACGTCCACATATTGTTGCGTTGTAGTTCTTGTTGGTAGTGCAGGGTGGTAGACACCAAGTTACGAACGTGTTCTCTACCCAATCCCGTACTAAGGTAGTATTCAGTCAGTTCTGCTACATTAAGATTGACACCCGCATTTTTAGCGTTGTTAATGTAGAATAAAATTGACTGATAGCCAACGAGAGCTTCTTTTTTCTCTCGGACATTGTAGTACGTCCAGTTAATTCTTTCCACAAAGTTTTCAATAATGCTACGCTCTTTCCATGTAGGAGCAACTTGTAGTTCTGAATACTTAGTGTATTCGGGATAGTGGATTAGCATACGTCTAGCTGTAGCGTGGATGGTCGTAATCTGTCCTATGCCCTCGCCAAACCCATTCGCTAAAGCAGATAGGCCGATAGTAGGGTAGTGCTGCTTTAGGAAGGATAGAATACGGAGAGACATATCTTCTGCCTGTGAGCGAGAGAACGTACACACCAGAATATTAGCAGGATCAACCCCCTGATCCAAGAAAGCCTTTACTCGGTAGGCAATGGTAAACGTATTGTGAGTTACAGTAAAGTCACCCAACAAAAACCTGCCATCACCATCTAGTGTAAATCCGTAATATGCTCCTTTCCCTATGCCTTCCACAGAAAACCCTGTACGCAACACATTTTTAATCTGTCGTCGCGGAAACGCTTGTTTACGAGGAATCTTATTGGGAATAATACTTACATCCCCACTAATTGATATTCTCCAATATTCTCCTGAAAAGTCTAGAGATTTGATAGCAGCTACTTTGCGTTTTGCATAGGCAGCAAAGCCCAAACTTCTGGCTAGAAACAATATGTTGTCTTTCAGGGTGTTATATTTGGTAGTAATTTCAAAGGACCCACCATTATAATATCCATCTGTATCTAATAGGGCTGCCAACAAATCTAAACGATCTTCTCTGCTGCTGGTAAGATAGTCCTGCGGGATAAATTTTTCTCCATCATCAGTAACACAAGAAGCAAAAAATTTGCGTAACGGATTTCCTTTGTAGTTGTTTGTTAGATAAATATATTGGCTATTTATTTCAGGAGCATCTACTACAATAGCAGATATTCCTAGCTCATTAGCCTTTGCTACGCAATACTCTTGTATAATAGGTTCTTTATTAGTGATTATTGGGTTGTCTCTATGTCCATCCCCTAACCAAACTCCCAACAAGTAAGGATCAACAGGAAGTTCTTTTTTAGGAAAGTCCACAGGAACACGGAACAGCTTAGCCCTTTCACGATATGCTCTTGACCTAGTAAAATACTCTGACAGAGATACGTCTTCAACTTCTTCCTTTCCCGAATAGACCAATGTTAAGATATGTTCTTCATTACATATCCACGCATCTCCCTTGGTAGGTACAATTTTGTACAAATTTCCATACCCTACGGAAGTAGACAAAACAGTGCGAGGCTTTGAGTCTGGTCCCATTAACAAATCGCCGGGTACTATATCTTGTACCGCTCTAACCGTCCCATCAAATAACATAACGGGGGTATCCTTACCCAGACACTTCCCACTACCTGGGACCGCTTCAACAGCTAGATGTTCATCAGCAGGGAAGTTGATAATAGAAACTTGTTCTTGTGTAGGCTCAGGCATATCATTCTCCTTTGGTGCCTAGAGTATAGCATAGAGGTAACTAAAAGTCAAGGACTATTTTATAGCGTTTTGAGTCCGTACCCAACCATGAAACGGTCGATGCTGGCTCATCAAAATAAGCTCCGATCCTCTTGGTGTTACTATTGTTGCACGCTGAATACGAATAAACTCTTGTAAGGTTTGTTTGGTACGAAAGCTCATGTTGTGCCAATGATCCTCTGCCAGATTATAAAAGCCACTTTCGGCGGCTTGAACAGTAGCAAAGGGGTGAAGTTCGCTGTTGTAGACAAGAAAATACTTCATGCTATTTCTCCTCTAGCTGCTCTAGTAAGAATTTAAACTCGTCATAACAGTTGTCTTCTAGCTGACGGAACGCTGTATCACGACGCTTGATGAGAGAACTAAACAACTCACTCCACTCTGCGCGACTAATCTCATATTGGCTGGCAAAGTGTTCTTCTAGTTCTTGTAGGACTTCTGTTACTGCATTAACTTTCTGTTGGATTCTGTCGATGCGTTCCTTAATTCGTTTATCTTTTGTTTCTTGTGCTAGGGGCATTTCATATCTCCTTAATTATTAACCGAACATGGGACTGACAGGATTCGAACCTGTGACCGACCGGTTATGAGCCGGTTGCTCTAACCGCTGAGCTACAGTCCCTTATTAATAAGGGGGATTACTCCCCCTACATCTTAGCAAATTCGGCTAGTGCCTGTGGAACAGATGTATCAAAGCCCACAAAATCTAGCATACCAGGATCGTTCGGATCGGCAATCGAAAACTTATTTGCCAGCATCCCTACAACAGCCAACTTTGCGGGAATGCCCATCTGCTCACGATACATTTGCAATGCCTGAACAGGATGAATCTTTCCGTACCACGTTTCGCTATCTGTATACACCACAAATAGATCAACTTCAGCCTTGTTCTCTAGTGCCCATAGCATCGGCAAGGCGCAATCCGTACCACCAAACCGAATACGCTCCATCTCACGGATTACTTCATTCAGCGACATAGACTTATTCAGATTCATCGGCGTAGGCTCAGTAGAAAACGCCAACGGCAGGGTATATGGTTCGGTCTTGATGGTCATCATTGCCATTGCAGCCGCCGCCACACGCGGAGTCAAGCCCGGAACACCAGACACTTCGCCCCATGTCATTGACGAGGACACGTCCAACGCGACCAGTGTCTTTTTTCCGCTCGGCTCTACGTTATCAAACGCCATTTCATAGGTTGTGTTTAGTGCTGCAACAATCTCCGGTACCACATCCCACGTTAAACTGCCACGTACGCCCCGTCCCTGAGAATAGGTAGTCAGCGCAGCAAGTACCTGAATAGGGTGAATACGAGACTGCTGAATTTTTTGGCGGTTTGTCAGCATCCCAACCGTGTGTTCAATTTCCACCCAACGACCAGGAGCGACCACGCCAACATTACTCAGCTTACCCAGGTTACGAACCAGGGCCATCAACGGCATGTGAACCAACAAAGAACGCCATACCTTCGGGCTGTTCAGGGCTTCAGTAGGCAAGGCTTCGCGAGGAAGATCATACTGTGCAATCAAAGCTACAAGATCATCTTCCGAAGCGGTCTTAGCGGCCTCAAATGCCCGTACCAGTTGGATACTAGGCACGTCACCATCTACAATCCACTTGAACAGATCATTTTGAAGCTGGTTGTGGGCTTTTGGATGTGCCTTACGCAACACATCAGCGTGAGTCCAGCCCTTACGGTTGCGGTACTTGATAGCCTGATACGCCAACTTCTCAATCGGGCGATCCAGATACCAGTTACCAACTGCATTTTTCAGGGCACGACCCCACCCACGAAACTGCTGCACGTAATCAACAAAGGTAAATAGATGTGTTCCAGTACGCGCTACCTCAGAAAGATATGATAAAGCGTACCGTCGCGTGGCTAGATTACCTGTCCCTGCTGCCATAGCTAGAACATAAAGAGCAGGATCATTCTTAGCTGCACGTCCCTGAACAGAAATTTCTACTACGCGATCCACAACACGAATACCGTCTTCCTGAATACATTCGTAGGCAGCGCGCGCATTTTCAACGGTGAGAGCTTGTTCCCCCACGTAATACGATCCACCCTCTGTACCCAGGATCAGGAAGCGATCCAGCAACATCCACTTATCGACCTGAAAAGAATAACCACCAGCGTTATTCTGCACTTGATTGGGAAGGGGTTGGCTCTGAGGGGTCTTGCGGGTGTTAAAATACTTTCCGTAATCCATTAGATTCTCCTTATGAAAAGTGTCGGACGATGTGCCCGACACAGATAGTAATAACAGGAACCAACCACTCTGTTATCTCGCCTATCTAGTCGGACAAAAACGGTCCATACATTACGTGAGCAAGGGACGGAATTGGCTTTTTACTGCTTTTCCACATTAAGCTACCCCGCAGGGACGGGATTCGAACCCGCAACCGTCGATTACAAGTCGATAACCAAGTTCCTTCGGCTCACATCATTACTAGTTTTTATCGAGCAAGGTGCGGGTAGGGAATTGGTTTACATTCGCTATGTAGGTAACCCTGAACCCCTCGGCTCGATAGAGCGTGTCGAGGGAGTTGAACCCCCGCAGGTGATGTTGGCTTGAACTTCGCTTAGGGCCAACGCCTGCCAGTCCTGGACACGCATGTTTTAGCGAACAAGTAAACAAGGGTGGAGTATTCGATCATGGATAACCACGCCTTTTCGGTTCGCTAGCCTTACTTTAACACACTTCATTTAACTTGTCAAGAAAAAAAAGGTGGGATATAAGTATGAAATTATATTTACTCCTGCCCACCATCAAGAGGTAGGATGGCTGTGCAACCTTTACCTGCGCTCCTACGGCACTCCCCTCTGCACAAAGGGGGACTCCTATTGTCTAGGTCAAAGCCCGTCGCAAAGGCTTGAAGTAGAGGCAACCTTTAAGGATAAAGTTTTCTCATCGGCTAACCAAAAGGAGAGTGTACGCTATGAATGTTTGGTTGCCTCTACTTCAAGCCCTTCAACTTCGTCGGTGGCGGCATTAAGGACTAACAATAAAACTCGTCTCAATTCGACTGAAGGTTTCCTAGCCGCCACCCACGCAGCTTTCTGTCTCACTGTACACAGTATAGCATACCTCAAAACCTTTGTCAAGCCCTTTTTCTAGGTTTGTGCAATTTCCTGTGTACATGAAACGCTGTATGACATTTTTGACACAGCACAATAAGATCATCAAGCCGTTCATTTCCTAGTCGATCATACGTCCGATGGTGTACCTGTAGTCTGGTGGGCGAGTTACATAGCTGACACCGATAACCCGCCCGTTCCAAGGCCCTTTTCCTTATGCCTCTCCACCTAGAAGATCGTAGATATTCCTGGTAGTTGTCAGTTCGTTTTGGCATAAGGAAGTCTAAAATAAGTAATAAGTAGTAAAGAAAATCACTCACACTATTCATCTAGTTCCGGTATGGTTAGCCATTCTTGTAGCTGGTTAAGGGTTTTCTGCATCCCCTCAAGTACAGATTCATCTACGCCCATTAATTCAATATACTGAAAAACCCCGTCCAAACGTTCTTCGGCAATATCCAATGTTTCGCTTGTGGCTAGCGATAAATAAAAACCTTTTAGAAAATCTTTGAACATTTTATTTATTAAATCTGTATCAGATTCTACGTCACTTAATAACGTTCGCAACCAAATGATACCTGCCATATTGATTGCAATTAGTCTATTCTCTTCATAGGTTCTCATACCGCACTCCTTCTAAAAAGCTGGACTAAATCTTGTATATGCCCACGACGCATACAGTCTAGATAGGCTTCTCTATCACAGATATTCAACAAAGGAAGCCCCGCATACGCGCACATGTAGTTGTTCAGAATCCGTCCCACCCGACCGTTCCCGTCTACAAACGGGTGGATTTCTTCAAACCGAATATGTGCTAAAACTATATCATAATACTCTATGTCTGCATTTGCAAGGGGATCATCCCAATAGCGTTTGATCCAATCCTGTACATGGGGAGCGATAGGTGGGGCAGGTGGCTCAAAGGAACTATTAAAGATAATGGGAGTACAATTCCTAAAGTGACCACCATACGGAAAGGCAAGTTGGTGTATTCTAAGCACCGTGTACAAAGTTAGTGGCTTTCCTTGTTCCCCCTCATTAACAGCATACATCATAGCCTTTGCATGTGCTGTATGATCGAGATACCGCTCCCCTTCCAACAAATCCGACGCTTGTGCCAGTGTACACATAAACCGATCCTTTTCATGTAGGATTAGTTTCCATAGTAATTCGTCTTCTTCTAAACAGCCAATCTTGTCATATACCGCTCTCCAAGTCATGTAATTTTCCCTCTAGCTGTCTAATGTACTGAACAACAGCAAACTCTAAAACGTTATGCCCACCAGTGATTTGGGATTTTTTGTCGTAGATAGAAATAAATTGTTCTACCTCTTGTGGTCGCTCTAAGCGTTTATGATTTTGCCAATGCGGAACATGACGAATAGCACGCTGTAGCGTATCATCAAAATTTCCGTAATGACAAACGGCTTTGTCGTCAATATATACAGCAGCGGGAATTTTGTAGTTAGTAACGAAATGCACATACTTTAGTAAATCGTGTTCTTCTAACCACTCTATAGCAAATTCAACAGGCATAATAGCTGTAAATACAACGACCGTATTAAAATGAAGACGCAACCGGGAAAGAAACAGCGAGGCCCCTGGTGCAACTGGATACTTTTCTACCTTCCCGTTCCAACGAGAGGGAATATCCAACACACCATTCAAATCAACACACACAACAGGCCACGCTGCACTCTCTTCACTACGAATAGACTCCCAAAACTCTTGAGGATCAAGTAGTTTACTCATTAGCGCCCCCCGAAGTTGTCATCAATGATGCCATTAAACCACTCATCCAACTCTTGCAAAGACAGATTAATGACCCCATCACGTGAGCGCAACACAAACAAATAGACCGCTACAAAATAGACAACAATCGCTCCTAAAACGATCACAACCATCATTACCCTCTCCTTATTTAGCAGGATAAAAAGGACCACTACCCAACGCGACAGGGAACTTCTTTCGCGCCTCGTTCATGATGTTATAAAACTGTAAACGAATTTCGTTCTTGAGTACCTCATCCTCTGTGAAAATATCTTGTAATTCTAGAGGCTGTAACATATCTACAAGAGTCTTTGCCGCTGCCTTTGTTTTTGTACGAAAAACTAGGCGACCACTAGGAACATAGGTTACTGACCAGTCGTGTTGTCGATGGCTGGTTCCCTTACCCTCAATGTAAGTTCGATGATAGGCAAAGTCTCCCTTCACTTGTGCCTCAATAGTACACGGCTCTGCACCAACCCGCACAATTTTTATTTGCATCCTATCCTACAATCTCCGCTGTCTGAATGATAAAGTCTTCTGAGAAATACTTACCAAACCGAGGCCACAATTCATCAACTTCCTTATCAGTAAGGAAAAGAAAATCACCCCGTTTCTTCCAGATTTCATAGTCTGTAGGGATCAACCAATCCTCTACCAGTGTCCCTAATAGGGCACGTTTTCTATCCCGTACCCAATCTTCGGCTGCGCCCTGATCTTCATACAAGAAATACTGTACGGGCTTTCCCTTCATTACCATGACGATTACCATGCTGCTCTCCTTAGAACTTAGCGCCACCCACAGCCACGACATAGCCGTGTTCTCGCGCTGCCTGTAAGATGTCAATCAGCTTACCCCGCATCGCAGTACGGGTATCTTCTTCTGCATCTCTCCTTACTGATAAGGATACGGGTGGACCTGCTACGAATTGAACGTAGGTCTAGCGGGGAGCCTAACACCCAACTGCAAGACTCCCCGCCATCGAAACCTGTCAGGCCCGTTTGGTAAGCAAAAGACTGGACACCACCACAGTCACAACCATTCCCAACATTACATAACTATTTGGATTCTCGTAGCCAGCATACAGAATTACCGAACATACAGAAATGCCTAACACCCATTCGAGTAGGGTTTTCATAACATTCTCCTAATAAAAATGCTGGCCTATCTTAGACCAGCATACCACAAGACTAACTAATTGTCAAGTGACTTGATCAACCTCAAGCCCACGCTTTTCCATTTCCCTACGCAAAGATTCTATACGCCTCGCTTCCTGCCTTAGATACTCATCTAATGCAGTCGGTCCATTCCTCATTAGAATACGCTCGTTTCGTTCCTTCCATTTACGATCCACTTCTAATATGCGTTCCATAGAAATTGCGCCAGGGGACACCGGGCTTTAACCCGGCAGGGAATGGCGCTTGCCTCCTTCTGCTGATTGAATGTATGGTATGCTGATGCTGTCTAGGCGTGACACTCCCCGCGCCCTTAGGTGGGGGCTTCCGCGCAGGTTTTTCTGATTCCTATGCCGTTCCCCCCGCTGCCGCCGCAATCTGCGGCAGGCACCGCGACAGGTCCACCCACTTCGTTGTCCCGCCGCTGCCGAAGTTCCACACGTGAAACCCGTCTACAAGACCCTGTTGCGACAGCACCTCTATCGTGCGCGCCACCGCGCGCCCGTATGCCGCGCAGTCCCAGCCGAGCGCGCCCATAGAGGTACTCTGGTAGCCATCATCCCATCCGAGTTCGGTGATGACGATTGGCCCTTGAAACTGTTTGAGCGAATAGTTTTTGGTCTGCAACAGCCGCGCGTTGACCAACTCGTGCCGCCCCGCGATCCACGGGTCGTTGACCCACGACCCCGGCGGCACCTGGTCCGCTGGCGCGTATCCCGCCGCGTGCAGCGCAATGCCGTGATGCCGCCCGTCTGGCAGCGGATTGGCGTCGGCCCAGGCCAGGTAGTCGTATAGCACATCCCAGTCCGCAATCTCCGGCGCACCCGGATACCAGCTAAAGGCCAGGATGGCGCGCCCATCCCGTGCCGCCAGCTGCGCGATGCGGATAGAAAAATCGACCATCACGCGCATCGATGGCGGCCAGCACTCGTTGATGACCTCGTAGTAGTCAAACCCAGCAGGCCAAAATGGGATGACCTTGCGGTACCAGTCGTCCGGGTTGAGCCACTCATTGTAACTGGGACAGTCCCGCATGCCATCGCTGACGTGCAGCGTGCGGTAGACGATGACCGTCTGCGGGCGCGCGGCTTTGGCGGCCAAACACAGCGCCTCGGTGTGGTTGAGGCACTTGAGCGTGCCCCAGCCATAGCCCACCACATCACCCTGCACGCCAACCAGCAGGTGCGGGCCAACTAGCACCTGGGGCTGATAGCGCGGCACTTGTGCGCAGTTACCCTCCAGGCGCCCGTACTCGATACCGCCCGCGCGCACCGCCACCCAGCCCGTCAGACCTTGATAGGTGATATACGCCCAGCGCTCTTGCGCAGTGTCTGGATAGATATGCCCGACCACAACGCGCGTGTTCGGCGGCAGTAATCCCAATCGCGTGCCGGACGTGCTCCAGGTCGAGCGGATAGACATTGTGGCGGACGGATGCACATACGTGCACTGTGTTGGCGCCGGGCCGGTGGGGACCGGTGTCCAGGTCGGCCCCGGCACGGGTGTCGCGGTCGGCGCGGGCGTCGGCACGTTCGCCCCAGGGCCATCGAGCGGCACGTCCCAACACAAATCCAAAGTGTCATCAACCCCGAAATAGACGCTTGAACCTCGGAATATCCACCCCTCACGCACGACGCCGGATCGCGTCTCCGCTCGGACCTTAAGCCATTCGTCGGTTACGTCACGGATCACCCAAATGCTGAGAACTTCCATTCGCACGCCGGGATCGATGTTGTCGATGATCGCAGAATTAACCGTGTGATCGGCTCGTAAATTCAGGGCCGTGCTGCTTGTCGCTAGGCATGCCTTGCCAGCGCTACTAGTAGGCGAAGGTGTGATCCCGCTGTCCTGTGTAGGCTCTGGCAGTCCTGGTTGGGCGGTGTAAGTGGGCAGGGGGGTGTAAGTTGGATAGGACGTGTAGGTCGGGTACGGTGTGTTTGTTTCTAGATTACGTATTTCTACTTCAACCCCTGCATCCTCATAAACACCCGTTGGAATCTGTTCGGGATTGTCTGGTGATTGGTAGAACACATAGCGACCACCCACACAACCCGACAGAAACAACACCACCAAAAGCAGGAACAATTTTCTCATGTCTCATCTCCAAAATTTTTGTTCAGTATACCACGTTATTAGGATACCGCAAAAGATTAATGGAAGATGAGTAGAACATTAGAATTAGATTAGAAAACCTGATTTGCTCTTGACAAAGTTTTTAGTCCTGAGTATCCTACATAATTGTGGGTGGTGGCGGGGATCGGGATGGCCTTGTTTTTATACTCCGTAGGAGTATATAAAAGATTCTAATATAAGAATCTAGACTCCACTAACAAAGAAGAAGAAAATATAATACACTAACAAAGATCAACTAACAAAGAAGAGTCTTATAGTAGATCAACTAACAAAGAAGAGTCTT
>DYFG01000033.1 GCA_020725315.1 Nitrosotalea sp. | reverse complement strand
ATTAATTTATGCGGTTTCGCGGTCTTGATCGTGTTGCTTGCTTCTCTTCTCCTTGTGAACTCGAAGACAAAGGTTCTCAGCGTAGGCCTGGTATTCATCGCAACGATTCTTGCCACGCGTTTACTCATTGGTCTTGGAGTTTTGGAGTTTTACCTCTTTTCAGGTATAAATCCGTTTGCTCGAACCATAGTACTCCTTATGGTCGTATCAGCAGGTATCATAAATATCATGGATTTTTGGCGTGATAAAGCGACGTTAGCTATCCCATCCTCTCTCAAACCAACGCTCAGAAAACTTGCCAGCTACGCATCACTACCCGGTGCTCTGCTCTTAGGATTCCTTGCTACGCTGGTCGGACTTCCCTGTACCGGTTATCTGTACCTTAAATCCATCCTCGACATTGCGGTGGTTCCATCAAAAACAGTTTTTTATCTCTTACTCTATAACCTCTTCTACGCCTTACCCTTGTTTGTAATTCTTGCTATTATCTATAAGGGCACATCTCCTGAGGATATTGAAGAGTGGAGAAAGGGAAAGAGAAGATACATGAAGCTCATAGCGGGTTTGGTGATGCTTGCACTGGTTACCGCCATGCTCTTCGGATTTGTTTAAGGTAAAAACTTAAGATATTCACTTTTAAGAACTCCGTAACATAAAAATCGAAAAAGAAAAATCACAAAAATCGCTGCACTAAATATCCCTATCTCTTTCCGCGAAGCGCTTTCCGTAAACGCTTTTCTAAAGGGTTTTTTGTTATCCATTTTTACCTCCTTCTATTCTTTACTTTCGAGGGGTTATATAAAACGTTCGAAAATTTTACCTTTCTCGTTTTTTCTTTGCTTTTGCTGGTAGAAATAATTTAATGTCTCATCCCAGGGGGATTCTTTTCAACCCTTGCACCCTATCAAAAGCGGAATCATCCGAGAGAATAGCACTGTCAACTGCCAAAGCTGAAGCGGCAATTAGGCTATCAAAGTAGCTCAACCCCTGTTTTTCTTCAATTTCTGCTTGCCTGATGAATAAATTGCTCTTCATCGTGCAGACTTCTTTAAGCTTTCTGCTCTCAAATATCTGCTTTATCGCTGTCATTGCTGATGCTATTTCCTTTGTATTTCTACCCCTTGCCCTCAAGACGATTTGAAACTCAAAAATGGCAGTGTCGGGTATTTTCAGTCCTTTCAGCGACAAACTTTTCATCGCTTCACCGTGCTTTTTGTCCAGAGGGTTTAAAGCGAATAAAAGTTCGGTATCAGCGACTGGCATCCCTCAACCACCTCTCTGCCCTTTTTTCATCCACTTCTTCCTCGTAAGGCTCGCCAACAACCTCTGCAAGGGTTTTGAACGGGTCGGCAAGCCGCTCCATCACTATGTGATTCTCTTCCAGCCGAACCCTGAGCATCTCTCCCTCTTTCAGTCCAATCTTCCTTCTGATTTTTGAAGGTATTACAACTATATATTTCTTCCCAACCTTTGCATTTTTTTCTAACATTTTCTATCATCAGATATAATTTAGTATCTAACTATTTAAAAATTTTCTGGATTTACAGATTTTCCGAGTCATTCTGTAGAGACGAGAGTGCTCTTTCAAAACCCTTGTTCTTGATTGCAGAAACATGCATCTCATGTAAAAGAGGTTCTCGTGCGTCATGCCACCTGTTTTTAATTTACGCTACATATCCTCCCTTTCATTTTCTGTCACAGCCACTCTGATATCCTGATCTTTTCTCCCCCCTTAAGTACAATCTTTTTCAGCCTATCAGACTCTTCTAGTTTCCCTACGATATTGACCGGCGAAGCGGGTACAATTTTTTCCTCAGACTCGCTTAGAGGCGTCTTCCCGTAAAAAATGCAGAGCGTCTTCCCTGCTGGCCAGTACCCTATATCCCCTTTGGTTACCGATCCCTTCGCGTTCTCTTCTTCCATCTGTACCGGGACATCAAAGTAGAGTTCATCGCCCCAGGTCATCACTTCTGATTCTATCGGCAGCGATTCTACTATCATTTCCATCGTCTTCGGCGAGAATTCGTTCGTAAGCACCGCCTCAAATACCGCCCCCTCTATCTCTATCTTGATTTTCATTTTTTATCAATCCCGGCATGCCCGTTTCACTTAAAGGATGCCTTACTCCGCTTAATCCAATAAGTACCGATAAGCACTGCGGCAATTGCAAGCGCTGCTTCATTTTTCGCATCAGCAATCAGTTTGTTATAGTTAGCCTCTTATTTTTTCCAGCCAGCAGAGCGAGCCTTCATCTCTGTGTTCCCTGTCTTTGTATAAATAATAGGCCACAGGCACGTTTATCATAATTTCTCGCCTTTTATTAAATGATGCTTATGAGAAATATATTAAAATTAAATAAAGATCACTTATGAATGAGCCATGAATAAGAGAGGGTTGCTGTATTTCACGCTATCAGAGATCGAACCACGGGTCTGGTTCATGCTCACGGGCTGTAATTTCCGCTGCAGGGGGTGTTTCAGACCCGCACGAGATGGGGGAGGAACACTGCTCACGGCGAGTGAGACCCTCGAGCGAATGGAGCGCGCATGCCAGAACTACTATGGGGAGGTCCCTGTTGAGGCGATGATTACCGGTGGTGAGCCCACCACGGATAAGGAGTATCTATTGAGTCTGGTCAAGGGATTAAAAGCGAAGGGATTTGAAAAGATCGTTTTGATGACAAATGGTTATGAGTTAGGGATAGATGAAGAGTATGTCCCGGAGCTGGAAGAAGCGGGCTTGACCGAGGCGCATGTTGATTTGAAAGCGTATTCTGAAGATGTTCACCGGTGGTACACGGGGAAATCGAACAAGCCGGTATTGAGTGCGATCGAGAAGCTGAGTGCTTCCGGGATAGAACTGCTTGTTCAAACGATTTATATGCCCGGGATTGTGGATGAGGGCGAGGTAGAGCAAATAGCAACGTTCCTTGCCTCCTTAAACCCGAAGATAAGATATCGCATAAATCCGTTCGCATCGGTATTTGCCTACGAAAAGGTAACGAGGCGCCCTACACTGGAAGAGATGGAGCGAGCTTATGAAATCGCCTTGAAGTATCTTCCGAATACTATTATAAGCCGTAGTTGTTATCGAGAATATCCTACGCCACCTCCACAGAAGACGTGGATAACCGTTTATCCAGACCTCACCGTGGAGCGACGAGGCATGAAAGATCAAGCAGAGGAGCGCTTGTCATGGTTAAGCCGCGTTAGACTACGTGAAGGCGTGGTGGAGGATTGGCAGAAAGAAGAGTGGGACTTCACGCTGCGGCATAGTCTGGTTGGTATCTCTGAATTATCGGCGAAGCACTACAAGGCTCAAGAAGATGCGGGTTCAGGGCGTGTTAAGGTGAAATTCCCGCAGGCTTTGCATGGATTGACGAAAACGGGGTGGACAGAACTCGATTGTGACGGTTCGACAACTATAGAAGGAGCGATGAAGAGCTTAGTCGAGAGATATGGGGAAAAATTCAGTGAAACGGTATTGGAGGTGGACGGAGCCAATGGTGAGATAAAGATCAAGCGTTCCTTCAACGTGTACCTGAACGGGATGAATATAAAAAATCTGCGAGGTACAAAAAGCGAGGTCCATGGAAACGATGAAATAATTATTCTCTCATGGGTAAGTGGAGGTTAGGATCACACCACCCACTTAAGAGAGGCAACGATGGTGACAAGGGCTGCCAGAACCAGAGCAGCGAGAGGCACGTACAGCATAGACTGAACAGGCACCGTGAACACGCCAAGCGACGAACAGAGCGGGAAAAGCAGTGCGATGCTGGCAATGAGAGCGATACACCTGGGTGATCGAAGCGCTCGCTATTGGCTCGGTGTTAATCTCATCGAATACATCCTCCAACTTTATGAAGGTGGGTCCGAGTTCTGTCAGTGCTCTCCTCAGGCGCTCACCTTCCTTCTCTCACCCTTCGGGAGGTGCGCAGAGCGGTTCACCTGGGAGTCCACCTTTAGCAAAACTCCGGTAAAAACCCAGAAGTTAAATTTTATATATGAGGGTGCTTTATTTTACGCTAAGCTAAATAAAGAACAAAGTGGTGGTAGTAAAAGATGACAAACTCGGTAGGGAAGGACGAAGGTATTAGTTTTAGAATAGTAATTCCAGAAGGTACGAATGTCACCCTGAGTGGAACAACGGTTAAAGTGGAAGGTCCTAAAGGAACGGTAGAGAGAGAGTTATGGCATCCAGGGGTGCATCTCCAAATAGAGCACAGTGATGAAGGTAATGAGGTCGTTATAACGAGTGATACTCAAAGGAAGAAGATAAGAGCGATCGCAGGGACGTACGCATCGCACATTAGAAACATGATTAGAGGTGTGAATGAGGGTTTTTTCTATAAGTTGACGATGGTACATGCTCATTTTCCCATGCAAGTCGCTCTCACAAAGGAGGGCGATGCCGTAGCCATCTCGAATTTCTTGGGTGAACGAAAACCGAGGATAGCAAAGATTGTAGAAGGTGTGAATGTGGAGATAAAAGGTAAAGAGATTGTGGTTTCAGGAATAAATAAGGAGGCAGTTGGGCAGACTGCGGCAAACATAGAACAGACGACGAGGATAAGAGGTTATGACCCTCGAGTCTTTCAAGATGGTATTTATCTGGTGGATAAAGGCGTTGGCATAGGATAATTGTCCCACCATGCCGAGTTTCTTTACATAATTAGAAATTAACTACAATACATTTTCGTATACGATGTAAATAATGTAATGGATGGGATATGCCGGAGATAATAGAAGGGATAAGCCCCACGAGGATGGAATTATTGTGGCTGCGCAGAAGAGAACGATTAGCGGAGAAGGGGCATGATTTGCTGCGTGAAAAGAGGGATGCGTTGATTGCGGAATTCTTAGATGTGGTGAGCGAAGTAAGGGATGCACGGAAGGAAGTGGAAGATAAGTTAAAGGAGGCTTTTGATTATTTAATCCTTGCTCAAGCGCAGTTAGGCGTTGAGGAGGTAAGGCAATTATCGTTGATGACCATACGTGAAATCCCACTGGACTTCTCCTCGCGGAGCATAATGGGTGTGAGTGTGCCCATCCTGGAATTGCCTGGCGAATTAGCGAGGAAAGTCACGGAACGGGGATATGGTTTTATAGATTCCTCAGCCGCGGTGGACAGATGTGCTAAGAGCTTTGAAGAAGCGTTGGCAAAGCTAATAAAACTCGCAGAGCTGGAAGAAGCGGTGCGAAATCTTGCGGGCGAGGTAGAGAAGACCAAAAGGAGAGTCAACGCGCTCGAATATGTACTGATTCCCAGATTAAAAGCGACGAGGAAATACATACAGATGCGATTAGAAGAGATAGAAAGAGAGAATTTCACGAGATTAAAGAAGATAAAAGTGATGCTGGAGCGAAGAAAAGAATAATACCTCCTTACCTGCCAGAATTTACTGGTTAGGGGACATTGCAGACTCCAGTTTCGTATTCGGCAGCTATTTGAATAGTGGATTCTATTATGTTATACTGCTCGGCTAGATGTGTGTTTAAATGCCGCTAATATCTCAGCTCGATACAAGCCAAACGTCCGATGGTGGCAGGGTGGTTTGCATGCAATGAATATGGCGATCAAGCTTAATTCCTCGATTGTGGGTTCACTTTTACATAAATAACAGGAATTTTCAAAAAGAAAGAAGCAAAACATGATGTTGAAAAATTGATTCTGGATTTTGGGGACACATATATCCTTCATGAGTTTATAAAAAGAAAATGGTTTACTTGAGTATTAATTTCCCGACAGATTATTCATTTCAAAATTTCAAGCAACGTTCCCTTTGGTAAATCCTTTTTATGAAAAGGAACAACAACTCTTCTTTTCGTTTCCGAATGAATGGTAGTAAATATGATGACTTCCCTTAACCCTATCCAATACAAACCCTTTCCGTTCGAGTACCTTGATAATTATCTCAGGAGTGAGAGAAGGGAGCTTAGGCATGGGACTCTACAGTCAAGGTGTATTCCAAAGTTCCTTCTTCCGTTGGTATCTCTTCACCATGCTTTTTTAAGCTCAAAAAATCACTCTCATAAGACTAAAGAGTATTCTCGGATTCTTCTTTATGAACTCTTTTAAAAGCGCGCGTTCACTACACTCCTTCAGTCGTATTTCCGGTGTTAAGGGACGGAAAAACTTTATGAGTTCCTCGTCGCTCAAGCTTAAGACGATGTTCTTTGCCTTCAAGCCCACTTTCAACACTTTACCAAACTCGCGCTTCCAGCGCTTCTCGTATTCCATCAATCGCCGCTTCGAAACGTTCTTCTCGTGAACCGCTTTTGCAATAACCTCCCCTGCGATTGCTCCACCCTGCATTGCGTATAAAATGCCGCCGCCGGTTATCGGTTGGACGTGCCGTGCCGCATCACCAACTAAAATCATCCCATTCGCTACCGTTTCGTACACTGGCCCGCTCAAAGGCACCGCACCGTATATTGCTGCCAGTATCCTTCCCTCCGGGAACCTATTGTTTACAAACGCACGCAGATAATCGAGTGCACGATGGTTAGCACCGGAAACATCACCGCCTATCCCCAGTCCTACATTTGCGCACTGATCTCCCTTTGGAAATACCCATGCATACCCCTTTGGTGCGATATCCCTGCCAAAAAACAGTTCGAAAAAGTTCTTGTCCACCTCAATGTTACTCATAAGGAACTGTGCACATATACCAACGTCAGCTAAGCGCAGTCGTGTGTCAATACCGGCCCATCTGCCAACCCGTGATTCCACGCCATCCGCGCCAACAACGACATCCGTACGAATACGAACGTTTTCACCCGCAGCGTTTGCATACACGCCCTTTGCATACCCCTCCTCCTGGATGAGGCAATACGCCTGCGTTTTAACCCGCACTTCTGCACCTGCATGTGCCGCTTGCTGTGCCAGAAATTTATCAAAGAGCCTTCGTTCGAGCACATAGCCCACTACTTCCGATCCTTCAACCGATAATGCCACCCGCGTGCCGTCAGGACTGTGGGTGATAATTCCCTTCGGCTCGGTGCATATCCACCGCTGGTCAATATCGACAAACTGCTCTATCTCTTTGCTTACACCCTCTGCACACTTCACGGGCAGACCGATCTCCGGATTCCGTTCGATTAAAAGAACATCTAATCCATTTTCCGCAGCGGTTTTTGCGGTTACACTACCCGCAGGTCCTGCACCTACCACGACAACGTCATGTCTCTCATTCATCATTCATCGGGGGCTGGCTACTTCTCTCAACCACAATTTTTGCATTTCTAATCTAAACAATTAGCGATAGGTGGGGAAATTCTTTAATTATTGATCCAAAGGCATCAACACATCCGGTGGAGGATGGCGCTATCACAACGCAAAACATGCTGCTTGCTGCCCACGCCTTAGGATTGGGTACATGTTGGATAGGCTCTTATGGCTCGGCCTACGAGGGAAAGGTGAAGGAGCTATTGAGGATACCAAAAGAGAAGAGGGTGCTTTCCATCATCTCTCTCGGTTATCCTGCTGAGTCGCCCAAAAGCACCCGCAAGGAGATTGAGGAGATTACATTCACCGACTCTTATGGAAGAAAAGGATAAAAGAAAACTAACAAAAAAGTTCCATTTACGGTAAAAAACATTATGAAATGTATTTGTGTTGCCTATCCTGTTCAGGGCACGAGCAAAAGTGTCAACGAAAAGATGGAAAATGCAAAAGAAATGATGAAAAGCTGGGGATGGAGGCGGAATGGTGCCAAAGCCTGAAGATGTCCCTGGACTGTACTGCGCATCGAGTGCCACTTCGTGCAAGGACATCGAACCCAACAATTGTAAAGACGGTGTTGCTGACGCGCAGGTGAATCTTGGAACTGAGAGTGCCACCGTGGAGTATGATCCGACACAAGTACGACTTACTGACTTAGAGAAAGCGGTAACCGATGCAGGGTATGGCGTGATACCAACGAAATGGAAATACCCATAGAGGATGTTCAAATTGCGTATAATACCGCACTCATTCCTATGGCAGCAGGAATACTCTACCCTTTTTTGGTATCACATTTAAGCCTGAACTTGCGGGGCTTGCAATGGCTCTGAGTTCCGTAACGGTCGTAACGCTTTCCTTGACGTTGAAGAACTATATACCACCCGCAAAGAGGGGTGAAAAGATACATAAAAGCAAAAGCACTTTTATGTCGAGGAGGATATAGTGATAGAGGGATGCACCGAGAGAATGAGAAAGGGAGTGAAAAGGTAAGCCGGGAACGAGGGTACCACCCTTAAGCGTAGAAATAGCAACTATACTGCTCGGTTTTTTAGGCTATTTTAAAGATGAAGAAAGGATAAAGTGGACGAAGAAGTTTTTGAGGAGTTCCAAAAATGTTCCGCAGAGAAGAGAGCATAAAAGTAAATAGGGTCAGGACTTTTCTTGTATCTGTCATAATATGCACGCATAAGAGTGAAAGATACAAAGATTTAATGGAGGCCATAGAAAGCTTAAAGGTCCAATCCTACAAGAACTCTGAGATTATAGTAGTTGTTGATGGGAATAAAGAACTGTATAAGATTTTAAAAAGCGGAATAAAAGTAGCCAAATTGATACTAAATGAGGAGAATTTAGGACTTTCAAAGAGCAGAAATAGAGGAATAGAAGGGGCTGAGGGGGACATAATTGCATTTTTCGACGACGACGCGGTTGCTGATAAAAATTGGATACAAGAACTTGTAAGGATGTATGAGGAACAAGGCGCACCAGCGGCAGGCGGGAAACTTCTCCCAAAATGGTTATCAAAAAAGCCTGATTTTTTGCCTGAAGAGTTTTACCTAACGAGGGTGAAAAAGAATGCATAAAACAAAGGTTGTAATTATAGGTCCGTCGGAAAAATTCCTTTCGGGGATTAGCTACTATACGATAAGGCTTTCGAATACGCTCTCTGACTTAATGGACGTTAAAACCATACTGTTTAGAAAAATGTTACCCAAAAGATTATTCCCTGGCTGGAGAAGAGTTGGAAAGGAACTTACAACACAAAAATTCGATGAAAAAGTGGAAGTTCATGAGGTACTCGATTGGTATAACCCTATCACGTGGATAAGAGCATTTAGAATAGCTAAAAGAGCAGATGTCATAGTATTTCAATGGTGGACTTCAAGTGTTGCGCATATGTATTTAGCGCTCGAAGTTTTAAATTTTAGAAGAAGGCCAATAATAATTGAATTTCATGAGGTTGTTGACCCTTTGGAAAGTTCAACTTTACCAATAAGGTTTTATTCAAAGGTGATGGGTAAATTAATAAGAAGACTTGCCACGCGTTATGTAGTACACTCGAATGCTGATAAAGAACTCATAAGTAAAAGTTACGGAATAGAAAAGGGGAAAATAGAGGTTATCCCTCTTGGCATTTACGACCATCATAAGAAGATAGAGAGAACTGTAGCTAAAACTACAATAGGAATACAAGAGGATTTTGCAATACTATTTTTTGGTTTATTAAGACCTTATAAAGGGGTTAAATATTTAATAAAAGCATTTGAAAGCTTACCAGAAGATTTTATAAAAAAATCGAGACTTCTTATTGTGGGCGAGACGTGGGAAGACAAAGAATCGAAAGAGCTTGTGAAAGAATCAAAGTATAGTAATAAAATCAATGTAGATGATAGATATGTGAATGATGACAAAATATCTTTTTATTTCTCTGCTTCTGACGTTTTAGTAATTCCTTATACTCGCGCATCTCAAAGTGCGGTGGCACATATAGGAATGGCTTTTGGAATGCCAGTTATCGCATCTGAGGTTGGGGGGCTGAAAGAGAGTTTGGGAAAGTATGAAGGGGCGGTATTTGTTAAACCTGAAAGTGCAGTGGATATAACAAAGGCTTTGATGTATGTATTCGATGAACGGGGAAAGTTCGAGGCGCCTGATGAGCTTAGATGGGAAGAAATAGCGAAGAAATGGTTTAAACTTTTTTGAATATTCATTTATAATATATGAGATTGGTATGATAGTGAGGGTAAAAACAGGAGATTTGAAAGATGAAAAGAGCATTAATAACGGGAATAAGCGGATTTGTGGGGTCGCATTTAGCGGAGTTTCTGTTAAATAAAGGGATAGAAGTATATGGAACGATAAGATGGCGAAGCAAGTTAGATAATATAATCCACATTAAAGACAAACTAAAATTGGTGGATGCGGATATGAGGGACAGCCATTCTGTTCAAAAGGCAATAGAAGAATCAGAGCCAGATTACATTTTCCACTTAGCATCACAAAGTTTTGTTCCAATGTCATGGAGAGCGCCTGCGGATACAATGGAAACAAATGCAATTGGAACGATACATCTGCTTGAAGCGATTCGACAATCGAATTGTGAGCCAGTGGTCGAAATCGCTGGGAGCTCAGAAGAGTATGGAATGGTTTTTCAGAATGAGTTGCCTATTAAAGAGACGAACCTATTGAGACCTTTATCACCTTATGGCGTTTCAAAAGTTACAGAGGATATGCTGGGTCAGCAATATCACAGGTCTTATGGGTTAAAGATCATTATAACAAGAGCTTTTAATCATACAGGACCGAGAAGAGGGGATGTTTTTGTTGAATCTAACTTTTCAAAGCAGATAGCAGAAATTGAAAAAGGATTGAAAGAGCCAGTGATTTATGTAGGCAATCTGAATGCTAAAAGGGATTTCACAGATGTTCGAGACATCGTAAGAGCGTATTGGTTTTCAGTTACTAAATGTGATTACGGAGAAGTCTATAATATCTGCTCAGGAAAAGCGAGAACAATTCAATCTGTTTTAGATTTGTTGCTTGGCATGACAGTTAAAAATGTAGAGATAAAACAAGACCCTTCGAGAATGAGACCATCAGATGTAGAGAGATTAGAAGGGGATTGCTCCAAGTTCAAAGAACAAACCGGATGGACGCCAGAAATTCCATTTGAGAAGACGATGAGGGATCTGTTGGATTATTGGAGGGTGAAATAGAACTATTGTTGCATGGACCATCACGTAGTTGGAAGCAGATAAAAGAGACGAGGGAGGCGGTTAAGGATTATGAAAGAGGGAAACAAAATTAAGTTTTCGATTATGATAATAAACTGGAACGGGAGAAAGAACTTAGGTGAATTTTTCGAAAAATGTTTAGAATCTGTAGTAAATACAACATATGATAATTTTGAAGTTATCTTCATTGACAATGCCTCCATCGATGGAAGTTATGAATATGCAAGATCGAAATTTAATTTCAAATTTTTTAAGAATAAAGAAAATCTTGGAGGAATAGGAAGAAATGTTATAATTAATGAAAATCTTTGTAGCGGAGATGTTATAGCTTTTCTCGATAATGATACGATAGTGGATCAGAGCTGGCTCGATGAACCATCAAAACTTTTTGAAAATCCAAAAATCGGAGTAGTGCAGGCAAACCTCCGAATGCTAAATGAACCGACTATCCCTGACAGTACAGGGCATGTGATCAGTAGCATTGGCATCCCAATCGAGAACACTTTTTTTATGGATGAACCATCTAAGCCCGTATCGATTTTTGGAGGCAAAGGAGCGGCACTTTTTGTTCGCAGAGAGCTGTTTGAGCGTCTTGGAGGATTTGATGAAGACTATTTTTTCTATTTTGAAGAGACTGATTTATGTTGGCGTGCTCGTTTACTTGGTTATGAGGTTTACTTCTCTCCGAACTCCGTAGTTTTGCATAAGGGAGGTGGAACGTTCAGAAATGGGAAGTTACTTTATCACAGGCAGAAGAACACGATTGCTTCGATGATAAAGTGCTATGAGTTGAAAAATCTCCTGAAATATCTGCCTTTGAGGCTCCTATTCGAGTTAGCTGGAATTTTTTATCTTCTTTTCAAGAAGCCGTCACTTGCTTTTGGAAATATGAAAGCATTGATATGGGTTGTAATAAAAATGAGGAAGCTGATGAGTAAGAGGAGAGAGGTACAGATAGGAAGAATTGTAAGCGACAAGGAATTATTTGAGAGAGATTTTATTATAAAGTCGCTGAATCTCACAATAAAATACCTCAGGAGCAGGTTTAAAAGGTTTGAGGAGGTTGCATTTCGGTGAGCGAAGAGAAGGAACTGAGACCGATGAATGTGGTCGTCTATCTATTCAAGAAATATCTTTGTGGGAGAGTTCTCGATGCTGGGTGCGGTAATGGGAGACACCTTATTCTAATGCCGGAGGGTAGTGTAGGCTTGGACATCGAGATAAATAATCTTTGGTTAAAAGAGAAGTATGAACTTGTTCGGGCTGATTTAAACTATACTTTACCCTTCTCCAATGAAGTTTTTGATGTTATTTTCTGCTCTCATGCTTTGGAACATCTTGAATCGCCTTGGAGAACGTTAAAGGAATTTCATAGAGTGTTAAAAGAGAGAGGGTGGTTAATATTGGGAATCCCTAATCCTAATTGCTTCTATTTCGATTTTTACACAATGAGGGATCACATCTATGCGTGGAATGAAAGCCAGATGAGGAAGTTCCTGGCGAAATGCGGTTTTAGAGTTAGAAGGATATACACGAACTTCCCTTTCAGAAACGAAAAGCTGGGAGTGGTTTGGAGCTCCCTTTTCAAGAGAATATTTGCAGATTTGTGGTTTGTTGCGGTGAAGGAGGAGGAAGAGTTGAAGCTAACAGCAAGGCGAGATATTTTAAACAGAATTGTTCTTAAAGGTTTGCGGAGGTGTGCTGTCGGAGAAGATTAAATGAAAATAGCATTGGTCGCTCCTTACTTCCATCCAGTTGAAGGTGGAAGGGAACAAACGGTTTTATATCTTGCAGAAGGATTAGCGAAAAAGAGGCATGTCGTCACGGTTATAACGACAGACCGAACTCCAAATGGTGGAAAGGTTAAAATTAAAGAGGAAAACTGGGATTTTTCTGTCCAAAGAATAAAATCGGCATATTTAGCTTTTAGATTTGAGATACCATTGAAATTTTTTTCTCTAAAAGAGTTTGACATCATACACATAATATCTACCGATGATATATTCACATTCTGCTTTTTGATGTTAGCAAAAATGCTTAAAAAACCAGTTATTGCAACAGTATTTACACCATTTGCATTGTTAAAGCATCCGAGTAAAATTCTTCGTCCTTTTCTTTCATTGTTCGAGTTTTTTTCTCTCATTTCAATGCGTTTGGGTGATACTATCCATGTGATGAACGAAATTGATTTAGAGATTGTGAAAAGGATTGCGAAAAAAGCAGAACTTATACAAGATGGTATTCCAGAGCGTTATTTTGCTGGTACGTCATCCATAGATTTTAGGGATAAATATGGATTAACAGACAGAAAGGTCATTTTGTTTGTGAATAGAATCCATCCGCTCAAGGGTCCGCAATTGCTGATAAGAGCATTGC
>DYFG01000245.1 GCA_020725315.1 Nitrosotalea sp. | reverse complement strand
TTATCTTCCTCCTAGCCTTTGTGTGCAACCTGCGTTAGCAGGCTGAGTAGTTACGTTCTTCCTTTATTAGTTCAATAGGAAAACATTTCCTCCCTAAAACCAGCAGAACTAAAAATTTTCTCTTCATCCTTAAATGGCTTTGATATTGCTCTAAATACCCCAGAAATTCCTGGGGTGAGCATCTTATCTTCTACTTTCTCCTGCTTGAGATAGAACGTGAAGAGGTCATTGACTTCTATCATGTTTAACTTGCTTTTATGCCCTTCTGAAACTCCCCAAACATTTTTCTCCTCAATAACTTTCCAATTTCTCTCATTTGTTATACACAACCAATAATTCATTCTTTCTTCTCTTCTCCTCCCTTTATTTGTCTATCTACTATCGCTCGTCTCTTCGAATTTTTATCCATCTTGAGGACAACGCCAATACGACGGAGGTAGTCCCTCGAAAAACCTTTACCATGAATGAATAACTCTATCAAGTCTTCCACCTCGTCGATATCCGTGCTGATAAAGAATGAATCATAAACCGCATAGCTCAAATTCCTCCTCTCCGCCGTTTCTATATGCTTCGAACAGCTAATGCCATAGTAAGAGACAAAGAAAGCGGACGGTCTTCGCAGGAGTAACGCGTTTGTGCCCCCATTTCTTCCCGGTGCTATCACCACCTCCTCCTCATGCTCGATGAGTTCATTTATGCTTTGAGATGTTGCCATAGGAATGTCAGCCATTATTATCAGCACCGGCTCCTTTTCCTTGGTTATCAGATCGTTGAGCACATCGTTCAACTCTCTTGCGTCCTCTCTTACCGTCAGCTTTAACGTCGATTTTAACTCGGTATCTGACTTCAATTCTTCGGTAATCTCATCCTTTGAACAGGTTGATAGTACCTCTACTTCTTCTATTTTCGACTCAGATACCGCACCTAAAACATCCTTTAGCATTCTTAGAGCGAGCTCTTCTCGTTCTTTTCCGGTTAAAAAATCCCCTAATCTCGATTTTGCACCTTCCTTCTTAAAGGGTATAATCGCTTTCACTTTCCTACTGCTCAAATCTCTGAAAAATATTCCGATATAAGATGATCTCTATATCAATATCAACCTCTATACCGATTTGTACTCTTTATGAGTGGTAAGAATTGGTATTAAACGAGGAAATCTGTAGATTGCAGTCAACACAAGGACTACTACCCGGAAGTGCCACTTTTCGAGAGCTCCGACTTTGATCCCGGTTCCTGTATAGGTAATTTGTATACTTTTGCACTTTTTAAAATTTAAGATTAGTCCCCCCTCTTTTTAAAAGTGA
>DYFG01000032.1 GCA_020725315.1 Nitrosotalea sp. | reverse complement strand
ACACTCTCAGTTTTCTTCTCATCTTCATCTACCTCTTAGGCATGGCGTATAACGTAGTATATCCTAACTTGGTTCGTATATCCTTCCAATTTGGCGATATATCCGAACATGGTTCGCATATACATCCCTTTGGTCGAACTTTTCCATCTTCAAGCATCTTTCCATCCTCTTATCTGTAAGCTATCCAACGGACTTTTAATCTTACCTATATCCTTGTTACTCACATGAGTATATATCTCTGTCGTCTTTGAACTTTTATGCCCCAATAGTTCCTGGATATACCGTAGGTCCGTACCGCTTTCCAGTAGATGCGTAGCGAAACTATGCCTGAGGGAATGAACCGTGACAATTTCTTCCTGATTTAGAATAACAGGCAACTTCTTATCCTTCTTCGGTCTCTTTATTTAATCTTTCCAAATATACAGCAGGGTCAATGACAATGTTTTCTCCATCGAAAACAGACAAAAACTTTTCAAATTCTGAATAAGGCAGGCTCCAACATTTCTCCTCTGGATGCCATCTGTATCCTTGGATGGTCTTAATTTTTGCGATGTACTCAAGATTATAAGGAAAGGAGATTTTTATCTTTTCTTCATCATTTTTACCATCTCCCCTCCAGCATTTGGGTGAAGAAGGTGAACTCCATCGGAGTCGTGATTAAAGATACAATTTGAGGGTGATAAATAAAAGGGTATTATTTCATGGCAATTACTGACCTTTTGTAGAATTAGGGGAGAGAATGCGAGAAGATAAGGAACGAATAGCACTCAAAATTGGTTACCTCGGCACCCAGTATCACGGATTTCAGATTCAGCCTGAGCCCGTAGGTCCAACGATAGAAGGTGAACTCTTCAAGGCATTAAAGAACCTCGATATCATTGAAGAGCAAGCATCATCGAATTATTCCGCGGCAGGTAGGACTGATAGAGGAGTGCATGCGCTCTCCCAGGTTGTTTCCTTTGACACCGCAAATCCGAACGTAACACCCCGGATGATAAACAGTCTGCTTCCCGATGATATATGGGCAGTCGCCATCGCAAGACCACCTTCGGGATTTAATGCCCGCAGAGATGCGATAGCTCGTGAATACCGCTATTTTTTAGGGGTGCAGCCTGATGTGGGTATGGATATCACAGGTATGCGAGAAGCATCGGAACTGCTTATTGGAGTACATGATTTCTCTAACTTCGCTCAGCCAGATAATCATGAGGAGTACGATAAACCATTACAGGGTTTTCGGGGTCAACGGGGCGGAGCCCCGTTAGCTGGGAGTTATTCAAGGATAACGGAGATTAAGCGGGTTAGTATGGAAAAAAGAAACTCCTTTATCATTATCGATATAGAGGCAAGGAGCTTTCTCCGTAAAATGGTGCGGAAGATCGTTTCGGCACTGAAGATGGTTGGTAATGGCAGGAAGGATAAGAGATGGGTTGAAGACCTCCTGGAACTCCGAATAACGGAGCAAATCGAGCCTGCACCGGCTTTCGGGCTCGTTCTAAAAAATGTCTCCTATCAGGGGATCACATTTGTCGAGGATGAATATGCGAAGAGGAGAATAGCAGCACGAATAAAAGAGGATTTGATTTTTCACGCCGCGATGGCAGAAGTGCTGGGGGATATGGTGAACGAATACGCTCGATGGAATAAGAAAAATCTTCAATAAGTGCGGTAAACCTTTAAATATATAACGGCACGTGTATTTATCAGGGAAGGGAGATGGTGACTAAAGCTAAAGAGAGAGCTCTGCAACGAAAGAGAGCGCAGGTAAAGAGAGTTTTAGAAGGTGCAGCTATGGGTATAAGTTTTTTTATGCTGTTTGGTATTCTCATCATCCCCGGGCTCAGAGAAGGAATGGGCGACGCTTTGGATGTCGTGCTGGGTCCTTTAGCAGCTTTTGTTGATAATTTCTTAATCGCCATCCTCATCTTATCGGTGATTACCGGTATCTACACGTCAGTAATCCAGAAATACACGATGAATTGGGAGCTGATAGAGAAGTCAAAGGAGTATCAAAAGCAGATACGGGAGCTTCAAAAAGAGCTCTTGGAGGCAAAGCGCGAGAACAACAAGCATAAGATGAAAAGAATAGAGAAGAAGAGAGCAGAGGTGATGAGGAAGCAAACACAATTCTCCGGTGAGATGTTCAGGCAGCAAATGAAGCCCATGGCTTACATCTGTATCATTACTATTCCTATATTCATGTGGATATGGGGATATGTGGAATCAACCTCTATTGGAGCAGTGGTTTTTCCTTTAATAGGTGCAAAGGCCCTCTCAGACGGATTTATATTCGGGCTTCCTTACTGGGTGCTCTGGTATATGATCTGCTCGATACCAATAGCGCAAGTGGTACGAAAAGCGATTGGCATAAGGAGCGGGATATGAGCCCACCATTAAGGTTAGTGGGGATTATTACTCGCGCGGACATAATCGCTTCGCTATACGAATGATAAAATAGGAGGAACCAGTCAATGCAAACGCAGATAAAGCATAAAAACGATTTTAACCGGATCCCTGTGGTAGATAAGGAGGGGAAATTGGTTGGGATTATCACACGAGATGATATTATCCGTGTTTTTGCACGATAACCTTTCACTGAGCTGAGCTGAGCTTGGGATAATGATCTCATTTCTGCTTCACAGGAGATAGGGACCGAATAACAGGATAATGATGGACGAGAAGATGACCATCGCTATAAGGGATACAATTGCCTTTACGATCTTCTCTTTCCTTTTCTCCTCCTTTATACCCCTTAACACCGGATTCAGCATCTCTCTAAAGACATAGCCGCCATCAAGCGGAACAGCAGGCAGGCAGTTGAAGAGCCCAACGTAGAAATTAATCCAACCAACCCAGAAGAGCACATCGGCAATCCAAAAAATACCTCCGCCGAAGAATGATGCAACACCCACAGGCTCGTATAAATGGATGAGCAGAGGATTAAAACCACCGAACCCCGAAGGAGGAGGATCAATGGGCATGATCGTCAACAGGATCCAGCCGTAGAACCACTGAAGTGGCGAGATGGTCAGAAAAAGAGAAGGCAAGGCTTGTAACGATTCTAAATATACTTTGGAATCCACAACAATCATTCCTAAGGAATTATAGGGATTGAAAAAAACGCCTAAGTATCCCTTCTCGTCACGATCCACCTGCCCTAATTCCACAATAAATTTTCCGCCTCTCGTTTCAACTTCTACTATTTGTCCGGGTACGGTCTGATTCATAAAATTCTGGAAATCTACGTAGTCATCTATCGTCTCAGTATCCATTCTTATTATGCTCATACCTTCTTTCAGCCCCGCTTTATACGCTGGAGAACCATCCACAACCCCGCCTATTATCAATCCAACGCTCTCATAACCTCCTTCTATCACTATCTCCCGCTCTTTTCCATTTTTATCCAACACAGTGAAAACGATCTCTGTCTTTTCTTCAAGCGCTTTATTCATTCTCTCCAAGCTTTCGTTTGTAATCTTCGACCCGTTAATTCCTGTTATAACCACCCCGGATTCTAGCACAAATTTTTCCGCAGAGCTTCCTTCCAAAACTTTGTGAACAAAGAGCATCGTACCGTCGAGAGGCTGTACGGAGAAGAGGATAGCAAAGAAGAAGAGAAATGCAATGAACGCCACACCAAAATTGCTGGTCACCCCCGCAGAAAGTATGCGTGTTCGTTCACGTGAGGTTGCTACTTTCTTCTTTATCGTCTCCGTTTCGCCTGCCTCGCTCGCTTCTCCCCTCTTTTTACCGCTTTCCTTTCTCTTTTCACCAAAGAGTTGCTCGCTGTCTGGCTCAGCAAATGCTCCGATCGGCACCACTGCGACTAAAAGACCCATGGACTTCACTTTTATTCCCTCGACGGTGCTCAGCACCGCATGAGAAAGCTCGTGCACTACTAACGAAACAACAAAACCAATCCAGGCGAGCATCGGTATAAACTCATTTAATCCTGGTATAAGCAGCCAATTCCTCGGCTCATGTATCTTCGTTGGTTCGGGCGGCATTAGAGCCATGGCATATACGCTCCATACCACGAGGATAAACATGAAGGTCATTGTGATAAGCACTAAAATCGTGCCGATGTTAGCATAAATCCTCCAGAATCGTTCCTTTCGCCCTCCTTTCGCCAGGTGCTCCAATAATCGCTCCCCTCGTCTTGTCCTTATCATCAAAACAGGTCCAAATGCCGAAATGTTGAATCGTTCCAAAATGCCCTTTCGATCAAGCGCTAAAACGATCAGCCAGTAAATTAAGAATAGATACAACACCAACGTCAATGAATAGAGGTTCATTTCTGGTCTCTTTTCCGTTATTTAGAATGAGCTTGGATGCTTATTAACTATTTCTCTGATCAAACTTTCTTTACACTTTTTCTTTTAGAAAAAGATAAGCCCTTACCGGGCTTGCGGGGGCTGGGCGGAGCCCATGATGGGGCAGAGCCCCACACTGTGCTAAGAAAACTATTCTTTTGATAAACCTTTTCTTTAAAAGAAAAGGTTTGTTTATGATCATCGGAGTAGACGATACTGACTCGAGAGCAGGAATGTGCACCACCTATCTCTGTGCCGTTTTAGTTGACGAACTCAAACAACGTGGGTATGGGGACGTTTCAACTCCCCGCTTGGTACGACTTAATCCCTGCATTCCGTTTAAAACGAGAGGTAACGGGGCTGTATCCTTTGAGATTAGGATAGCTATGGGGAAGGAGGAACAGGTGAAAGAACTGGTCAAAGCTCGTGTACGTGAACTTTCGGAGGTCCACGAGGAGGACACAAACCCCGGTGTTGTCTTTATTGATGATTCCGCATTACGTGCGATGTTCAGAGGAGATAGCGACGAGAAAGCCCTTACAGGGCTTGCGGGGTCGTGGGGCAGAGCCCCACAGAATGAGTGCATAGTAAAATTAAAGACCTTTTACGAGACTACCGTGAGAGATGTGCTAGCGATAGAGGATGCTTATGCACTTATTTCAGAATTGCACTTTGATTATTTCGGCTTAAAAAAGAAGCGAGGTATAATCGGTGCATTAGCTGCTGCTTCCTTTTTAGTGGTCCAAAAACGTGAGCCTACATTTTACGATTTCACGTACGAGCTGATGGCATACCGTGAAAAAGAGAGATGGGGGACAGTACGGCTTATAGACGAAGCGAGTGTGTGGAAGGCGGATGCCGCTACGTATCCCCTCACCTGGGATACCGTGGATCTTGCAAATAAGAAACTGGTTCTCGCACCACATTCACCCTGCCCGGTCCTCTTCGGGATACGTGGGGAGAGCGTAGATGCGCTATACAAAGCCTACAAGCTCATACGGGCAGAACCGGCAGAGCTGGAAATGGTGTTCGTAACGAATCAAGGCACGGATTTTCACTTGATTACCGGTGAAGAAGCTGTTGGAACGTTGCACGACTACCACTCTTATATTTTGGATGGCGTGGTCGATTCCGAGCCTCGGACGATCGAAGGAGGGCATGTTGTATTCGCTCTGTCACTTTCAGAAGAAATATTGGGTTGTATCGAGTGCATTGCCTACGAGCCGACGAAGGGATTTCGTGATTATATCAGGAAGTTATGGGTTGGTGATGAAGTTACGGTCTACGGTTCGTTCAAGAACAGGACAATCAATCTCGAGAAGATAGCGCTCAGGAAATTGAACGTGGAGGTACAAAGGAATCCGATATGTGATAAATGTGGCAAGAGCATGGAATCTGCGGGGCGCTCACAGGGATACCGATGTAAGCGGTGTAAGACGTACCGCAGTGAAAAGGAGGTTCTGATTGTGGATAGGGAGATCGAAGAGGGTTTATATGAAGCCCCGCCGGTTGCACGAAGGCATATCGCAAAACCGTTGATCCGTGCGTGTATGGAAGGAGGAACTAATCACCTTCATCCGAGCAGATGAGCTTTTCACCTTCGAGCGAAACGCTCATAAAGGGAATCTTTTGCATCCTCTATTGCTTTCAATCTCCTCGCTTCTTTCAGTTTAATCCCCAATCTCGAAGTAACAGGCCCAAATAATCTGTAAAGTTCCTCCTTCTCTACCAGGTTCTAACCACGCATCTTTCCACCTCCATCTTTCGCCTTCTTTTTCCACAACTCTCACAAAGAAATAACCCCGCTCTGGAGGAATAAGCATCCCAGGGTCTCCTTTAAATCGGAGTGCGACTTCTGCTGCCTGTTGTAAAGCAAAGGTCAAAAATCTTGCCTCTTCTCCTGTCAAATACCAGGGATGGTATCCCGGAAGGTAACTTCTAAACAGAGGCCATTCACTTCGCCCTCTGAACTTTAGACAAAGCTTCTTTATCACTTCTAAATCAGACTTTTGCACGAATGCTCTATCTTCAAATGATGCCATCAGACATCTCTGTAACATCAATAATTCGATACCCCCGGAAAATTCTCCAGATCGCATCTTAAAATATCCTTTTAACCCTTCTCTTCCCAAATAAACCGCTAAAGCGAAATGCTCGCCCAATCTTCCCATTACACAACAGTAGCCAACCTCTCCAGTCTCCGGATTTTTCACGCCAAATATATCCGAATCCAACATCCAATCCCAGCACTCGATTTTCTTGAATTCTATCGCAGCTTCATATAAACTCTTCCATTCTTGAAGAGATGGCGGTAATTTGCTCATTTCCTATCTCCCCTTTTTAAACCTCTCCTTCTAATGCCGATGTATCCAATGTACTTCCATCTTTTGTAATATAACACAACTTTGAATTTCATTTTCAAATCACCTCTTGGATAGATATTTAAGTATAGTTTTAATATTTAAAAGGCTTTGTTCCACTATTTTCACGTCTAAGCAGAAGCTCCACCGACCAATATCTTCGTCACCCTCACATGTGGAGCGTATTCACAAACAGGAACATCTTGACCATCTTTACCACAGAATCCTATCGTTCCACGCTTTTTATCATTCCCCACCGCATCGATGTTCTTCAATACGTCTAAGGTTCTCCCGGAAAGCGAGACATTTTTCAATCTCTTTGAAAACGCACCTTTCTCTATCAGGAATGCCTCTTCGGCGCTGAACTGGAACTCTCCTTTTACGGTATCGACCTGCCCGCCGCGCATACCCTTCGCATAGATGCCAAATGGTATATCCTCAAGCATCTCATCAAAATTCCAGTCGCCTTCCTCTATAACCGTGTTGCTCATCCTGACTAGCGGAATATCAGAGTAATTAGCGGCTCTCGCATTCGCGGTTGGGCTCGCATTTAACCTGCCTGCGGTCTCCCTGCTATGCAAGTAAGAGACCAACACGCCGTTTTTTATTACCTCTGTTCGGTTTGAGATTATTCCCTCGTCATCATACGGGTAATATCCATGGGAAAATTCAATACTCGGGTCATCAACAACGGTTAACCCCTCGTATGCGATCTCCTCTCCTAATTGCCCCTTTAGTATTGATTCGCCGTATAACACATGGTCAGCTTCAGCGGCATGCCCCAATGCTTCGTGCATAAAGAGCCCGGTGAGGTTATTGTCCATAATCACCGGCAGCTCACCCGCAGGCGGCAGTTTAGCTTCAAGGAGCCTAACCGCTTTATCAGCAGCCTTCACAGCTACCGTCTCAGGATTTTCTTCCTCTATAAATTCGAACCCTGCCACCGCCCCTATGCTCTCTCTGCCTTCCTGTAAAACCTCTCCTTTCCTCGCAACCACCCCGACACGCATAAAAACGCCAGGAGCTTCCATTACAATATAAGTTCCATCGGAATTTGCATATATCTTCTCCTCGTACCCATCGAGGTATAAGATAGAGATACTTTGTATACGTGGAGAGTGCTCCTTAGCTGCGTCATATGCTGCTTTAACCATGCGTTTCTTCTCTTCAATGCCAACCTCATCGGGGTTTATCCTCGGCTTGAGCTTAAAAAGGTCATTTATCGGCTTCACGTCCGCTATTTTTACGGCTCCCGCCTTCTTACTCGATTCTGAGAGCACCTTACCGATGTTCAATGCGTCTTCAAAGGTATCTTTTAGCGGAGCTCGTACGAGGTTATTAGAAGAGGAGAATCCCCACGAGTCCTTATAGAGCACTCGTACTCCCATGCCCTGGTCGATGCCATAGCTCATCTCTCTGAAAACCCCGTCTCTGAGCTCTATAGCGGTTACATAGCCCTTTTCCAGACGGATATCCGCGTATTTCGCATGGTTCGAAAGTACAAAATTCAGTGCCTTTTTAATCTCTTCTTCCATTATGGAGAGATATACCTCGGAAAATATTTATAACTTGTGAACAAACCCACTTTCTCTATTGTAACGAGTTTTCAGGCGGTTAAATCAAAGCAATAATCTCTTCCTTCACGTACCGTATGAATTCATCCTTCGTCGTCTTGCTGAAGATCGTTACCACGCCATTTCTCGTTACGCCTACCACCGAGCCATACCGTTTCGACTTCAGCACGATGTACCATATCTTCCCGTGCTTCAAATGCTCCACATACATCGAGGTATCACCCAGAGCAGAGCCATAAAGAGAGAGCTTTTTGATATTCGGGAGGTCAACATCGTCGAAGAAGATTATCTTTGTATCCTCGAAGTTATCCTCGTGGAAACGTTTGAATCGTTCGGGCTCAATCCTCACCTCTACTATCCTCCCGGTTGTTATGAAAAGAATCTTACTCAACTGATTTGCTAGATTATTCGCCCTCGCTTTCTTTTCCAGAATGGTCAGTACAGTCAGCCCTTTCTGCTCTCTCTTTGCTTGCGTGACAAAGAAAAAAGGCGCTTCAGACGTGCTCGGGATGCGTACCCGCTCACCATGGTGATAAACATCCAGAAGTTGGTCCTGAATGAACGTGCCATACAAGGAATCACCGACTAAGCGTAAGTCCTTTATCTCGGTTATCAAACTGATGTCTTTGTCATTGTCTTTCAATTTCTCCTCAGATTTAAACCCTTTCAGCTTTGAGGCTATGGTATGCAAGTCAACAACAACATCCTCTCCAACCAGGAATATCTTCCCTGCTAAGACCATTTTACGTTCTATAGTATGATACGGTGATGAGCTTAAAATACCATTCGAACGCTGGCTTATTTATAAATGGTGGAAATGTACTTCCGCTCCGTGGGCTCTGCCCACGACTCCGCAAGCCCTGTAAGGGCTTACCATGAGTAATATTCAGTTACCGCGACCAGCTCTCCTTCTGCTACTCCTTCCTTATTCTCCGGGATCACGACAAAGCCGTCCGACTTGGTCATGCTGGATAAGATGCCCGAGCCACTTACCCGTATGGGCTCTGCGTAGTACCCCTGGTCGGTGCGAAGCACCTTTACACGCACGAAATCAGTTCTCCCAACTGCCGAAGGGATTTTTTTGCTCGCACGAGCTAAGATCTTCCTCCGCTCTTCTGTCACACCGTGCATCGCATACAAAAATGGGCGAACGAGCAGTTCAAACGCAGCTATCGTCGCCACAGGATAACCCGGGAGAACAAATATCGGCTTGGTGTTGATGATGCCGAAACCGGTTGGTTCCCCCGGTCGAATCGCGACACCATGGAATATAAGCTCCCCTAAATCCTCGACTGCATCACCCAGGAAATCTCTGGTACCTACCGAACTCCCCCCACTCACTAATAACCCCTCACACCCCCGTTCTAACGACGAACGGAGTGCGTCCTTTATCTCTTCGTAATTGTCACGTACTATGCCGATTCTATACGGATTTGCGATCTTTTGCGTTAATGCGGCAAGTGTATAACTATTCGAATCCGCTATCTTCTGTCTCCTTTGCCACTGCTCGTGCTCAGACGACTGCAACGCAGGGTCTATCAGTTCGTCGCCCGAGGCAATTATGCCGAGCTTTGCCCTCTTATACACCTTTACCGTTCTTGTAAAAAGAGATGCGAGCATGCCGAGATCATGAGCTCGTAGTATCTTCCCTGCTTTTAAGACCGCTTCGCCCTTCTTCACATCCTCACCCTGAAAAGAAACGTTTTTACCCGGTGTAACAGGCTTGAAAATCTCCACGGTATCGCCTCTTTCCCTCGTATATTCGAGCATAACAACCGCGTTGCTGCCCTTTGGCAGTGGCATCCCGGTTGTTATCGGTACGCATTCACCCTCCGCTAGTTCTGCTTGGTTTTTATCTTCTCCCAACTGGCTCTTCGTTAGCTTCAAAAGCACGGGATTTTGCGGAGATGCGCAAAAAGAGTCCTCGCCTCGAATCGCATACCCATCCATCGCAGCCCGGTCAAAAGGAGGGCTATCGATGGGCGAAAGAATGTCTTCTGCTAAAACCCTGTTCAATGCATCCTCAAATCGGATTTCTTCGAGTTCTGTCCTCTTTGCATGCGGTAACACCTTTTTTAATGCCTCTTCCCATGAAATAAGCGTACGGAAAAGCTTCATTAAACTCTTTCCTCCAATCTATTCCCGCCTCGCAAATATACCGTTGCGATACCCGCTTGTGACAATTTCGTCCTCATGTTCTCATCGTTGGTAAGGACCGCCGCCTTTCTCTTCAGCGCTAACGCGGTAATTATCTCGTCAGTGTCCTTCTCTTCTTCCTCACCCTCTGCTTCCTCTATTGAGATCCTGGATCTTATCGTCACGCGTTCCTCCCGCTGCACGGCAGCATCTGTATACCGTTGTATTAAAGAATAACCCACATTTACCGCTCTTCTCTCTTTACCCTTCAAGCCCGGTCTTTGTCTGAGCCGCTCCAACTCCTTCAAGACCACTCTCGGCACGATTATATGCAGATATCCCAGTCTCTCCAGCTCGTCAAAGATATCAACGCCAAATTCACCGGGTATAAGCAGTGCATTGGTGTCCACTATCACCTCCTTTCTTATCATTTACCTTATTACCGCCTCTTAAACCGCTTCTCTATCTCCTCCTTACTCAACCGTATCATCGTCGGTCTCCCATGCGGGCATGTATAGGGTATCTTTGTGCTCTTCAACTGTGCCACGAGCTCGCGCATAGACTCATAAGAGAGCTTCTCTCCTGCCTTTATACTCGCTTTGCACGCTGCCGTGCTGAACAATACCTTTATTCGCTCCTCTTTTTTACCACTCTCCTCCACTAACCGCATTATTACGTCGGTTAGCTCCTCTTCCCCTAACATACCATGAAAAACGACTGGTATCGCCCGTATAACATAACTATCATCGCCAAGCCGCTCTATATCAAATCCCATATCTCTAAGCATCTTCTCGTTCTCCCTCAGTACATAGAGTTGATGTGGACTGAGCTCAGGCATGTGTGGTCTTAAAAGCGTTTGTTTATCTATTCGCCCTCCATATTTCCCAACTAACTTCTCAAAATTTATTCGTTCAGCCGCAGCGTGCTGGTCTATCACGATCACATCGTCCTCTTCACTCAGTGCTATGATATAACTATCGAGGACCTGGTAGAGCGGGGCAGACCGTATGGTTAAACTGCCTTCTTCCTTCTCTTTGAACTCTTCTTCCTTTAGCTCTCCTTGAAAGGAAGTTTGAAGACTTATAGGTGCTTTCTTCTCTCTCGGGAAGCTTAAGAAGTCAACAGCAGCGGCTATCCCTTTTTCACGCTGGACAACCTCAGGGATTAAATCTGCATGGCGTAACGTCATGAAGACGGCGTTAGCAATGAGTTGAAAGATGTCGTCAGCGTCGTAAAAGCGTATTTCATGCTTCTTTGGATGGATATTCACGTTTATTTCGCTCGGGTCAATGGAAAGAGAAATAACCGCGAAAGGGTAGGCATGCTTTGGTAACAAAGACGAATAACCTCTCTTTATCGCTTTCTCCATAACCTCACTCCTCACAAACCTTCTGTTCACATACGTGAAGAGGTGTTTTTTGGTGCCGTACGATACCGAGGGTCTGGAGATATAGCCGCTGATCGTGGCATGAGGAGGGGGAGCATTCTGCGCTTTCAGTTCGATAAGCTCCTTCGCAACGCTACTTCCATACGCATTGACAATGGCATCCAACATCTTTCCACGGCCTACCGTGCTTATTATAGGGTTTTCCTCGTGAATGAGCTCAAATTTTATCTCCGGATAGATTACCGCATAATGTATACACACCTCCACAATGTGCCGTAGCTCAGTGGGTTTCGATTTTATGGTGCCTATCCTCGCGGGGAGATTGTAAAACAGGCTTTTGACTTCTATCGTGGTGCCGACCCCCCGGGTTATCCTTCTCCGTTCTTTTAGCACTCCTCCCTCGATCTTCAGATGCGTGCCAAAATCTTCGCACTCATGCCTTGTGCTCATCTCTATTCGTGACACCGCGGCAATGCTCGGTAATGCTTCACCACGAAAACCCAGCGTTTGTAAGTATGCCAAGTCCTCTATTCTCCTTATTTTACTGGTTGCGTGCTTCTCAAACGCAAGCTCTGCATCATCATCGCTTATACCACTTCCGTCATCCGTTATCCTGATATAATCCCTCCCCCCATTACCAACCTCGACGACCACATGACGGCTTCCTGCATCTATAGAATTCTCTATCAATTCCTTAACCACCGATGCAGGTCTGTCTACGACCTCTCCAGCGGCAATTTTTCCTATTGTCTGCTCTTCTAAGACGAATATCTGCCTCATAAAGCTCTACTTTCATAAAAGAACCTGTGCTAACTTAAAGGGGTCAGTGGAAATAACAGACGCGGCATACAGTTCCAAAGCACCTATATCCGAGTTCCTATCCTCCAAAGAACCTCGATCCAGAAGCCTGACAATATGATACGCTCCCAACGGAAAGATAGCAAGATTGAACGATTGCACACCCAGATCGAGATAACTCCTCAATAATTTAGAGATGGTGTCTGCCATTTCATCGCTCTTCGTCGCTCGACTGATGACAAAAATCTCTTTCTCTTTTATCGGCGTCAAATAAACTAAAATTCTTTCTCCCTTATTCTCACTCGCAAGCCCTAAACTCTTATGAACCCGGTATAAATCATCAAAATACGATGCATTAAATGCTCTTTGATACTCAGCGGCGACTTTTTCTAAAACTTCCAATTTCCCATACCGCTCCTCAGTAGCGGTTACTTGCATATGACCATGGATAATCGAAGCAGCACTTCTCCAGAGACAATTCCATAAGAAGAACTTGTGCAACTTTCCTCCCCGGGACTCAGAGGCCTCCTCAAACCAGTGCTCTGCGGTCCTTAAATAGTCCGCTATCCCTTCCCTTTTTATCTCTAGCGGATTATGTTCATTGAAAATGATTAAGCTATGGTAAGAAGCATACTTGGCTATGTTGCCCGCCGTAATAGAATAATCCCCTTTTATCCTGCCAAACGTATCTGCAGGTGTGTGCGTTTCGGGGTTACAAAACGTACAATTCTTCCTCTCTTTAAGCTCTGCTAATTCAATCACAGATTTCGATTCGATAGGTCTATCAAGCCTTAACTCGTTAAACAAGCTCTGCTCTCCCGTAAATTTGTTTTTGATGGATACTATTCGCTGACGTTCGACTCGCTCAAGAGAACCAAACCTCTCTTTCACCCAATCTTCCATCTCCTTGGGAATCGCCAGGCTGCTCGTGGAGATGTCAAACGAATAAAAGCGGGTAAACAACTCCCTGCTCTCTTCTGCGAGCTGTTTAACCATTTTGTCAAGCTCAGTTATTTTGGAGAACATGTCTTTAAGCCCATATTCCGCACTTTAAGTTTATAAAGATGTTGTTTTCTGAATTTCGTTCA
>DYFG01000031.1 GCA_020725315.1 Nitrosotalea sp. | reverse complement strand
AAGAAAGCCACGAGCGTATGTAGGATTTGAGCCGAGTGGCAGCGTGCACATCGGTCATTTGCCTATACTGAACACAGTGAGGCAACTGCAGCGTATGGGCTTTCATATCATTATACTTCTCGCTGATATGCACGCGTATCTGAATGAAAAGGGGAGTTTTGAGCAGATAAGGGAGACTGCGGAGTACAACAAGCGCTGTTTTGCAGCTGCGGGGTTAAGCGAAGAGACTGAGTTCACCCTTGGCTCGTCGTATCAAATGGATGAGGAATATATGATGGATGTATTACGGCTCGCGACGATAACAACTGAAAGAAGAGCGAGAAGGAGTATGGATGAGCTCTCTCGTAGCAAGGAAGACCGAAAAGTATCCCAGATGATATACCCGTTGATGCAAGCGGTGGATATTGCATTCCTCGATATAGACGTGGCAGTCGGAGGGATCGATCAACGGAAGATACACATGCTTGCGCGGGAGCATCTCCCAAAACTGGGTTTTAAAGCTCCTATCTGTATCCATACGCCGTTATTAATCGGCTTAGATGGCGAGAAGATGTCCTCGTCCAAAGGAAATTATATCGCGGTGGATGAGCCTGAAGAAAGCGTGGAACAGAAAATAATGAGTTCTTTTTGTCCTCCCCAAATCGTAGAAGGTAATCCGGTACTGCAGATCTATAAGCACACGATATTTCCAGGTAAAAATACCGGAGAGCTGATAATAGAAAGGAGTGAAAGACACGGTGGAGACGCCCGTTATGATAACTATGATGAGTTCGAACTCGATTATGCACAGGGAAGGTTACATCCTTTAGATCTTAAGACTAATGCGGTGAGGCATCTCAATGCGGTGTTGGAACCCATTAGAAAGGGATCGCAGGTAGTTGCATAACTAACCGTTATCTTTCTACATAGCGTCCCCTGCGTTCTATCTCCTCTGCTCTTTTGAGCACCTGCGCGGCACCTGAAAAGGTACGCTTATAGCCCGTTATAAACGATTCTTTTAACTGTTCATGCGATTCGTGCGTGCCTTTAAGGCTCTGGAAGAATACATGGACATCCACGCCTCGTGCTTCCGTGCTCGATTCGATGAAGGATAACCCGAAATCGATGAAGTAGATACGGTTATCCTTCCCCACAATTATATTGGAGGTGGTCAAATCGCCATGAATGATCCCGTTTTTGTGCAAGATGCCGACGAACTCACCTATTCGTTCGCTTACATCCGCACCAATCACCTCTTTCGCGAGATTGCCGTCTACCCTCTCCATCACTAATTCGTATTCGTCGACATCGAAGATGACGGGTGTGGGCACGCCTTTTCTCCTCGCTTCTGAGATTAGCTTCGCCTCGCTCTTCGTTCTTTCCTTTCTTATTCGCTCGTCTATCTCCCGTACCCGGTACCGCTTTTCTATTCTCTTCTTATACACGAGGTCGCCCTTTAGCTCGACTATCGCTTCAGCGCACTGAAACCGCTCGTTAGAAGACCACGTTTTATCTAAGAGACACATTTTTATATGATTCACTCTCTTCTTTTTTAGCCTCCTCTACACCTCCTTTCACCTCTTATTTCACACTTACCATTGAACCAGAAGATAAGCGTTTTACCTTGCCACTTCTCGCTTCATTCTCTTGTTTCTGCATCGAGTCGTGCAGCATCTCTCAGTTTTTTCCGGATGTTTGGCAATCGGACAGGCCAGGTGCTAGCTCAGGTGATCACGCCTCACACCGCGGTGGTTACAGTAATAAACAGCACTATAACAAGTGCGATACTTGATGACCGGTGGGACATGCTCACGCAAACCTACCTCACAGAATCCAAACTGAGTATTGAAGAAGCGATGGTAATAGCGCAAAACAGTGAATGCGTACGAGAAGGAACGTTAACTGGTAACTACGTGCACAATAGCTCCTCAAAGTCCTCTTAAATCAGAGTTTTGGTAGCAAAGCTGTCTAAACCAGAACTATTTATTAACCTGGGGTGCTTGGTAATTGTGAGTGATGAGAATGAGATCTGAGGTATTGAAGAGGAATATCGAGACCTTACCGCATCGGGCATTATTAATGTCTGCGGGCCTCAAAGCAGAAGATTTTGATCTCGACAAACCATTCATAGGAGTTGCAAATAGTTATAATAATATTGTTCCAGGCCATATTCATTTGAACGAACTAACCCGCGAAGTCAAAAGGGGAATTCTAGATGCTGACGGCGTTCCCTTAGAATGGGGCGTTCCCGGCGTTTGTGATGGTATTGCAATGTTTCTGGAGATGAGGCTCAGCCTACCCAGCAGAGAGCATATTGCGGATAATATAGAAATCATGACCTTATCGCACTCGTTGGACGGGTGGGTTGGTGTCACCAACTGTGATAAAATTACCCCCGGCATGTTAATGGCTGCCGGGCGTCTTAATTTACCCGCAATTATGCTTACCGGAGGGCCAATGAAAGCAAATGTTATAGAAGGAAAGAAACATCACCCGATTGAAGGATTTGGTCTTGTAGGTCAGGTTAAAGGTGGTAAGATGACCGCAGAGGAGGCTGAGCAATTCCTGCCTTCCATGGTCTGCGGAGCAGGTTCCTGTGTGGGTCTTTATACCGCAAATACCATGGCTACGGTTACCGAGGTGTTAGGCATGTCACTCACACGCTGTGCGACTACGCTCGCAATTGATCCGTTAAAGAGAAAGCAAGCGTATGAAACTGGTAAACGGATTGTGGCATTAGTGAAAGAGGATTGCAAGCCGCGCGACATCATGACCGAGCATGCATTTGAGAACGCTATTCGAGTGGATATGGCAATGGGTGGCTCAACCAATACGGTTTTACACATACCCGCGATAGCCAAAGAGGCGGGTGTTGATCTCGATATCGGTATCTTTGATGCGATTTCGAGAGAGATGCCGAATTTATGCAAGATTATCCCAGCAGGACCGTATGAGATGGCTGATATTGATCGTGCGGGTGGCATCCCTGCGGTTCTCAACCGCTTAAAGGATTGGATAAAAGATTCATCAACGGTGAATGGAAAATCAATAAAGGAGATAGCAGAAGAGGGGAAGGTCTTGGATGACGAGGTTATTCGAACGCTGGATAACGCATACTTTCCCGAAGGCGGCATCGCGGTATTAAAAGGGAACATCGCACACAGCGCAGTCATAAAGCAAACTGCGGTTGATGAAGACATGATGGTTCATTCAGGCCCTGCTAAGGTTTTCTATACCGAAAAGGAGTTACTCGATGCGATTGAAGCGCGTGGGATTGCGGAGGGCGATGTGATGGTCTTGCCCTTCCAGGGGCCTGCGGGAGCACCGGGCATGCCCGAAATGCTCACGCCAACCGATGCGATAATAGGAGCGGGCTATAAACGGGTAGCCTTAATTACTGATGGTCGATTCTCAGGTGGTACCTCAGGACCGTGCATTGGTCATGTTGAGATGGAAGCGTATAATGGCGGAGCAGTCGGTGCCATACAGGATGGCGATATCGTTGAGATCGATATTCCAAAGAGAACGCTCAATGTGAAATTGAGCGATGTAGAGATTAAAGAACGACTAAAGAAGGTTAAAGCACCAGACCGAAAACTGACGCCGCTCTTAGAATCGTACCGAGAGAAGTTCACCGGCATCAATTGTTATGGTAAAAAAATTGAATAATGTTGAAAATATTTTTCGTATTTGTATAGCTGATGTAAAAAACCACGAGATTTCACAAGATTAACACTAAAACTTTTTAGAAAAAAGTTTTACCCGCAAGCCCTGTAAGGGCTTAATTTGGTGCTTAGGATTTAGTATTTCCAAAGAGCTATACAAATATCGGAACAAAAATGGCACTCACAACACCTTCACATCCCCAACCGTTATCCCTTTCTCCTCTTCCACGACTTCACCCACGATCTTACCCCCGGTTATACGAATTGCTTGATCTTCCGCGTTTTTTGGTATGACAACGGCAAATCCCATTCCCATATTGAACGTCTTATACATCTCTTCATCCGCGATGTTACCCTTTTCCTGAAGGAACCCAAATATCTCATGGGGCTCCAGTGGATCATATAGAGCGAAGCCTAAGTCAGTGATCCTTCCCAGTTTCAAAAAGCCACTGCCGGTTATATGCGCCAAACCGTGTACTTCACATCGCTTCAAGAGCTCTAAAACCTTGGTATAGATCCTCGTTGGCGTTAGTAACTCTTCACCTATACTTCGCGTAGAATTGGGTGGGAACGGTTCATTATAATCCAACCCTGCTCCTTCTACTACTTTCCTCGCAAGTGTTAATCCATTGCTGTGGATTCCTGAACTTTTCATCCCCAGCACCAGGTCACCCACTTCAATCTGCTCGCCTCTTATCACCTCGTCTTTCCTCACATATCCAACACACGTTCCAGAAAGGTCTAAATCGTTTACCACTTCTGGTAATATCGCCGTTTCACCGCTCACAATATAAATATCCGCGATCTTCGCACCTTCTTCCAATCCTTTACCTATCTCCGCTGCAATCCGCTCGTCTGGCTTTTCCATCGCGAGATAATCAACAAAAGCAAGAGGCGTCGCACCTACACAGTAAAGATCGTTGACATTCATCGCAATGCAGTCGATACCGATGGTGTCCCATTTGTTGAGCTTGGCGGCAATGAGTACCTTCGAGCCAACGCCATCAGTGGAAATAGCGAGGAGGTGCTGGGTATCAAAAGGAACTTCAAAAAGACCGGAAAAAACTCTTAAATCTCTTTTTCGCCTTATCTCTGCTGATAGCGCTTTTACTACCCCGGTTTCCCTTTTTATATCCACGCCCGCCTTTGCGTATGTCCAGTGCATAGAAAAGAAGAGATAGTTCCGATAAGTTAAAGTTTATGAACCATTCAGAGGACTAAACGAGAGGAAGAAAAGAGTGGATGTCTTAAAACTCTGATTCCCCTGGTATCTCGATCCCCATGTTTATCGTTACCTCTGCGATATCCTCGCAATACTTCGCTATTCTTCCTAAACTCTCCAATATAGAAAGAGCGTGTATCTTCTCTGTAAGACTCCAGTCCTCGGCCAAAATTTGCTCATTTAGTTCCTTAACCGTACCAATCAGCATATTTGCCTCACTTATCGCTTCATTCGCCCTTTCTATATCTATGGGTGAGAGAGAAGCTAAGATCTTAGTGAAGAGGTTTCTCGCACTGGTGCCGAGTTCTTTTATGCCATTAATCTGTACTGATGAAGTAATCATCATGGCGTTCTTCGCTATGTTCTCTAAATGGTCGCCCATCCGCTCCATGTTCTTCACTATAATTCGGTATCCCAGACTATCTCGACGTCTGCCCACACCGATCTTCTTTGCGAGTTCGGCGTCACTCATTGCAGCCTTAAGCTGCCGAACAATGAGCAAATAAAATCGATCTATCTCGTTATCCCGCTCTATAACATCCTTTGCAAGGTTCTGGTCTCTTTCATCAAGTGCAGCAATCGCATCTTCTTGCATTGATAAGATTATCTTGGACATACTTTGTATCGCATCATGGAGCGTGAAGTCTTCGTATTTCAAGAAGCTTTTAAGCACCATCTCCTTCGAAGACTCACCAACAACCTCCATGCCTATCAGCCTTTTTCTCACTTCCTCCTTTATCCATTTCCTTTTCTCGGCATCAAAGCCGCCCGGGGAGAGCAGTTGTATGACATCATATCCAACGAGGTAATGAGCGATAAGATACCTAAAGTTGCCCTCAAGGCTCTCTTTTTCAGAGAGAACGAGTTCAGCGCTTTTTATCTCCTCTTTTTTTCCCCTCATAGGCCTCATGAGGAGAGCGTTATCACTACGCTGAATTAACGAGAGCTCATCCCCCTGCTTTACACCCACCTCTCGTGCCCATTTTATAGGAAGCGAGATAGTAAGCGTAGAACCACCGGTCAGTTGTACTTTTCTCCTCTCCATTTTCATGCGCTTTCCTCTTCGTGTTTCTATATATTCGAACGTAATATATATAAAAGTACGTGCAAGGCATAGGATTTTTATACGATCAATTCATACGTTTTAAAGGGGATAAGTAATGGAAGGAGAGGACTACATTCCGAGATACGAGTATGAACGGTTAGAGAGCGAATATCGGAGATTAAGAAGGAAATATGAGGAGACTGAAGCATATAAAGAGGATTTAGAACGGCTTGTTTCAAAATCGAGATCACCGCCCTTAGACTGCGGATTCGTGGTTGAGAAGCTTGAGGATAGTGCTATTGTGAATTTGAATGGGGCATTAAAAGCTTTACCCTACGGGACGCTTACCGGGGAAGAGATAGAGGAGCTACAAGAGGGGAAATACGTCTTCGTGGGACGCATCCCTGACAGGAACAACCCAAGTGGGTTTACCATAGGCATCACGAAGGTGTATGACCGGATGGTGGATTTAGAAGTTGGCGAGGTAGAAGAGCTGAGAAAGGAAGAGGATGAGGAGAGATGGATAGCTGAAATATCTACTGGACGGGGACGTGGCAGGATATATAAAAGGCTGGAAGAGAAAGAGAAGGATGCGATAAGAGAGGGGATGAAGGTGGGCCTCCTGCCCGGTACATTTGATATAAAGAAGAGTTACAAGACGAAGGAATACTCTCGCTATGAAGTCACGAAGAGCCCCGGGGTGAGCTTTAATGATATTGGGGGCTTGAAAGGGGTAAAACAGGAATTGATAAAGAGTATTATTCTTCCGATGGTAAATCCTGATGATTACTCACGATACGGAGAGTGTTCACGAAGGCTACTGATGTATGGTCCGCCGGGATGCGGAAAAACGATGTGTGCAAAGGCATTAGCATCTGCACTCCCCAACTGTGAATTTGTAAAGATAGGTGCGGGAGAGCTCTTCAGCATGTGGCTGGGCGAGTCAGAGAAGAATGTGCGGATGGTGTTTAAGGCGGCGAACGACAAACTTGAGGAAGGGGAGAACGACTATGGTGTGATCTTCTTTGATGAGATCGATGCGTTAGCGCAGGAAAGAGGCATGCATACCGGGTCGTCAGGTGCACCTGAAAGAGTCACCGGACAACTACTGGACATCTTAGATGGGTTTTACGCCCTGCATCCCCACCTCACCGTGATAGGTGCAACAAACAGGTTGCATCTCATCGATTCCGCGTTCAGGTCGAGGTTCGACAAGATCATAGAGGTTCCCAAGCCGGATAGAGAAGCCGCGTATTCAATCGCCTCTATTTATTCTAAGAAAATCCCCATTGACCACTACCTGATAAAGGAAAAAGCGGGAGAGGAAGAAGCGAGGGTGTACCTCGTGGAGGAGATCATCAATTACATGTATAGTGACCAGTATGTTGAGACTGAAATAGGGAGGACGAAGCGAGAGGATACGATAACAGGGCGGTTCATCGCACAGATATTTGGCTATGCAAGGGATAAGGCGTTAGAGGAGAGAACAATGCTGATGTTGAAGAAAGGGGCTATCAGCAACGAAGAGCTGAAGAAAATGTGGGACAAGGAAGGAATTGCAGAGATATTAGATGCGAGAGATAAGGCTGAGGATTTGCTTAAGAGATATGAGCAGATAGAAGAGATAGGTGTGAACCTTAGGCACTTAAAAGAAGGGTTTGATAAGTTTGTGCAGAGAAGAGCGGAGGAGATATTAGCGTCTGGCTATGAAGGGATGCCGGATGAAGAGACAGGCATGCATTTCTAATTTAAGAGAAAATGGAACGGGTGGATTTGAGCAGATGGCAAGGCCTGGAACATGAATTCAGAGTGGGCATAAGTTCTGAATCACCCGGATTGTACCGGTATGCGCGATTTTATCATGTGGATGAAGTAATTCATGCACTCGAGAATTATACCTTCTTTGACGGATCGAGTGCGATATGCTCGAAGATGCATAGAAGGAACGATGGCTTTTTGAGAAATGGTTCACGAATTTACATCTGCACGGGTGGACACTTGGAGATAGCAACACCTGAATGCAGAGACGCATTTGAGGTGCTCAGATATGACAAGGCATCAGAGTTGTATATGCAGATAGGTGTGGAGAAAGCAAACGAACGATACCGGGAGAAATTGAAGAAAAGAGGGAGTAATTTCGCATATATCCAATGCTGGAAAGCAAACGTGGAGATAGACAAGCGGTATAGCAGGGGCACGCATGAATCATATATGATGGAGAGGAAGAATTTTGTTGGCAAAGAGAATTTACTCCTCCCGTTTTTGATACTTCGTAAGATATTCTTTGGCGCTGGCGGCTATGTAGCGGATAAAGAGGGGATAAAATATGTACTATCGCCAAAAGCGATGGTTTCTCGGCGGATCTTCACGGAATCACCTTCGCAGTGGCCGATTTTATCCACGCGAGACGAACCCTTGAGCACAAAGGATAAGTATCGTGTACATGTCACCTCGGGTGAAGGAGTTCGTTCTGAGGTCACAAGGCTGCTCAACAATGCTATTACCTCGTATGTGATAGATGTGATAGAGTCAGGGAAAATCACGCACGTAGAGGATATCGGGAATCCACTCCAGACATTTAGAGATATTTCAGAGAACACGGAAGGAGATTGGCGAATAAAGTTGATGAATGGGAGGACGGAATCCGCCCTTGATTATCTTATGACTCATTATCTTGAGGCGATCGAGAAGCTATTTGAGGAGCGAGAGGTGTCTTATTGGGACAAATACGCTCTGGACACCTTTAAGCGGGTTTGCGCAAAGTTTGATCAGGGATTGCTTGAAGACCCATACGTTTTTCGTCGTATAGAATGGGTTATGAAGCGCTGGGTGATAAAGGAGTGGATAGATGATTTTGAGTACAAATATATTCCAAAAGGTAAATTTGATTACCGGAGCATGTATATGATGGATGCCCGGATGGAGAAAGAGATAGCAGCATCTTTCGATTTTACCAATCTCTGTGATTACGACTTATACGAGTGCGTTGCTGATAGGATAGGGGTGGAACGAGTACTAACCGAAGAGGATATAGGAGACGCGTTACTCTTTCCGCCGAAGAATTCAAGAGCCGAGCTGAGGGTAAGACTTGCGTCTGAATTTGAGAATGCCGTGCTTAGCTGGAATAAGATAACGATAAACAAGGAGCCAAAGGTGAAGATCGATCTGAGCAGACCGAGCAATGAGGAATATGCGAGGCTGTTTGAGCGGTATCCAGAGCTCGCGAGAATGCCAAGTGCGGTAGTGGTATTTTTCCGGGAGCGAGGAAGAGGGGAAGGGACAAGAGAGGTTCTCGTGCGATTGCTTGCAGAGGAGGAGGACATAAGAGGGTGGGAGGAGGAGATAAGCAGGGAAATAAGAAATAGAATCGTTAGAAACCCCTACTTTGATTATTTGTTGTATTCTAATAGCAAAACGTTCCGGTTTGATGAACTGGATGGCTGGAATGAGGAATCAATAAAGAAGAAAGTAGAAGAGATAAGCCAAGAAGAAAAGAAGGATAAGGAAGAGTAGAAGGGATATATTGATATGATATTCTGCCTGGATCTGTGAGCTTATAAAGAACGACAAAGGGGAGATGTAGGTGCCGAGGGTAGGGACAGAAGATAAGATACGAGGAATAGAGCAGGAATATCCCGTGAGTGCGAGAGCGGGTTTAAATCCTTCGGTGCTCGTCAATGCTGCGATTCAAGGTTTAAAAAGGCAACGATTTTCAAGAGACGTACAGTGGGACATTATTATGGAAGTATCGCAGGAACTGTACGAATCGAGGATAGCGTCTTCATTTGGTGAGAACGGCTCTCGGATTTATAACGATATGGGGCATCTTGAAATAGCGACACCTTCTTACAATAATCCTTTTGATGCGGTAGCATACGATAAAGCATCAGAGATATATGCCTTTGTGGGATCACGGGAGGCGAGTTTATCGTTAAAGGAGAAAGTGCTCATCCATAAGAATAATGTTGCCAATTTCTTCACTCCTCCTGAAAGTGGTGTGCGGAAGGGGAAAGGGAGAAAGATAAAGACCAATACATACGCAACGCATGGGAATATACTAACAAAACGGGCGGCATGCAAAGATTGGAGTCTTGTAGAAAGAGCGCTCATACCCTGGGTCGTTACGAGGATAGTATTCACCGGATCAGGAGATGTTGTTTCTGGTGATACCATCGGTAAAGAGGGAGTAAAGTTCGTTATTTCGCCCAGGGCGATCTTCGTTCTTCAAAAGTCGTCCCTCTCTACCACCTCGAGAAGAGGCATCCTGAACACGAGAGACCAGCCCCATGCTGCGCATCACTACTGGCGCCTGCATGATATTCATTACGAGGCGCTTCGTTCTGAATATGCAATTTTCATGCGCGATATTGCGCAAGCGCTGGTCGTTCGTGCCTTTGAGTTGGGGTATCTGCATGATGCACCGGAGCTCGAAGACCCGGTGAGTGCCTTCAAGAAGATATCACGGGATACACAGGAATGCGACTGGGAGATACAATTGAAGAACAGAGAGAGAACAGATGCGGTATCCATTTTGCAGTTTTATCTCGCTGCGATAGAGCAGATGCAGGAATCTGAAGGCGGAGAGAGGAGTAAATGGGATGAGATAGGACTGAAAGGGTTAAAGGAACTGATCGATGACTTGGAAGCCCGAAGCCTGGAAAAGTATCTGGATGGCATCGAGTGGGTAACGAAACTGGCGTTGCTTGTAAATTATGAGCCAAAAAGCGCTCTTGAAGGAATGGGTATATGTAACCAGTATGCATTGGTGGATGAGAGCGTGCTGTATTACCGTGGTGGCGAGCAGGAGAGTATAAAAAGTGACTGCCTTTTCAATCCAAAGGAGTCATTAGCGTTCGCAGCGAGAAAATTGCCGCAGGTGGATTGGTCCTCTCTTTCGGAAAGAGTAAAATATGCGGTGAGTAATGCACCTGAGCAGACGAGAGAATTCTTTAAGGCTGAGATGGTGAAGAGATATGGTTCACATGTAAACCATGTTAGCTGGTCAACGGTGGTGCTCGACGAAGCGAGAATAATAGTGGATGAGCCCTTTATGTTGAATAAAGAGGAGATAGGTGGTGAAATGAAGGAGGGAATGGAATTAGAGGGCATTTTAGCGGCAGCGAAGAGCTTATATCCTGAGAAGGTGATTTTTTAACATCTGAACGCCAGTTTCACGATGAATAACGGGGCTCCGCCCCGTTGACCCCACAAGCCCTGTAAGGGCTTAGGGAAAATAATAAATATGAACAAAGCCAAATTGTTAGTAAGGGTGCTTGCTTGTGAGGTAAACGGGAGGATGAGATTAAAATGAAGAGCGATGTTTTTGAAGGGAGAATGGAGGAAGTAGAGGGGATAGAAGAGGAAGAGGAAACGGAAAGGGAGGAAGAGATAGAATACGGCGGTGAAGAGAAGGCTAAAGAGATGGCAGGCATAATGGAGCGGTTGAAGAAGAGGGAGAAGAAGGAGAAAGCCGCCGACCTGGTAAGTAAATTGAAAGGGAAGAAGAAGTTGAATAAGAAGATCATGCCCTATGAGATCTATGCAACGTCGGGGGAATGAAATAGGGATGATTGTGAAGTTCATCCAGAGGGATGTATACGCGAACTCAACTTCGGATATATCGCCAAATTGGAAGGATGGACGAACCAGGTTCGGATATACGACGTTATATGAAATTCGGCTTGGCGATTCAACGACCGAAGGAAGATTTAAGAGTATTGAAAGGTTTACTGTCTAATGTAAAGGAGATATTATGACAAACGAAATACAGAACTTCAAAGGGGAGAGAATGCTTCAAAGAGCTGAAGAATTAGATTCTTTTTGGGCTTATAATACAAAGGAATTACCCCGAAATAAGCAGTTGCGCCTCCTTGATAATGTGCAGTTTATCTATGAATTGGCGTTAGCTCAACTTGAGCTTCAATCTCTAGGGGTGCATTTTGAAGTGACTAACGGATTAAGAGAGTTCAAGCTATTAGAAACAAAAGATGAAGAAGAAATCAGGAGAAAATTGGCATATTTTAAGTTTGTAAAAGGGGAATATACGGACTATTTTCAAATTATCAAAAAAATAGAACAAGGTCAGTAAACCAGTACCTTACACATTGGATTTATCCCTACAAAGGAAAATTTCATCCACAAATGATTAGAGCTCTCCTAAATATTATTGGGCTTGAGCAAGGCGATACTGTTCTTGACCCATTTATTGGGAGTGGCACCACTGGCGTGGAAGCACAACTTTTGGGTATAAATTGTATAGGTATTGATGTATCTCCTCTTTGTGTTCTTCAAAGCAAAATAAAAACCGAATCTATAGATGTACAGCTACAGATTGAAGAATGGAAAGAAGAGGTAACAAAAAGAATAAGACCCTCTTTGTACAATCTCGAAGGAAAAACTATTGACGACGCTATTAATTTAATTCATGATGAAAAGGTAAAGAATTTCTATAACATGGCAAAACTTGTTGCCATAAGTGATAATGTAAGGCGAGGAAGGGAGTTTTCCAACGCTTTCTTAAAAAATTTGGAATTGATGATTTCTTCAGTCAATGATTATGTTGAGATAGTAAAGAAACTTAATCTAAAATTAGGCAAAACGGATATAAAGACCGGGGATTCAAGGGCATTGCCTTTGAATAATGAAAGTATTGATGGCATAATTACTTCTCCACCTTACTCAATTGCTTTGGATTATGTTTCAAACGATGCTCATGCTTTGAAAGAGTTGGGATATGACCTTTCTGATATTAGAGAAGAGTTTATTGGTGTCAGAGGTAAGGGACAGGCAAGGCCTAATTTATACAATGATGATATGAAAAAAAGTTTAGAAGAAATGTTTAGAGTTCTCAAACCTGAAAAATATGTGGTTATAGTTATTGGCAATGCAACCTATATGGGACAGGAAGTAAAAACCGTTGAATTCACAATAAATTATGCAGAAAAGATTGGCTTCAAATTAGTGAAGAACATAGATAAGATTATATTCGGGCTTTATAATGTGATGCAAAAAGAAAATATCTTGATTTTTCAAAAGATGCGAAGGCGATGATATGAACAATCAAGAACAATACATAAAACAACTTGAACAAACTATCGGTAGATTTTTAGAGCCTATGAAGGGAATACCGTTTCCATTAGCCATAAAAGCACTTACAGGTTGCAATGTTTTAGCTTTTGATCCTTCGTTTGACCAAAACAGAAGATTATTAGAACAATTATCCAAAGCAGCTCAACTTAGCGGACAAAGGGCTTTTCAAGAAGGTATTTTTACTGCAAGGCCAAACGAAGCTGGCAATCAGATTGAACCTTTTCTCGTCGAAGCTCTTAGACAAGTCGGATTGAAAGCAGATAAGCCCATCTCCAAAAGTGGAAAGAAGAAAGCAGCGGGCTACCCAGATGTTCAGATAGAATATCAAATTGGAAGGATTGTTTATCTGGATTGCAAAACTTATAACACCAAAACTAAAGGCCAGAGTTTTAGAACCTTCTATTTTTCACCATCGGAAGACCCAAAGATTACAAGAGATGCCTTTCATCTCTTGATGAGTTTTGAGCTTAATCCACAAACATTCCTCGGTGCTCGAAGCACAATTTGGTAAGTGGTTAAAGGGCCCCCAATCAGCGGGCGAGAGGTTCGCTCCAAACGAGCGTCCTAGTTAAGCGCAGGGGGTGCCCTTGCCCTTTTTGTCCTTAAATGAAGGACCATGATGTCAGTTATGATGCCATCCTGTAAGGTTCCTCCTTTGTGAGCATGTACCAGATGATCGTCACCATTTTCCTTGCAACGGCTCTTCTCGCTGTTTTGAACCCCTTTCTCTTCTGTTTATGTCCCCTATTTCTCCGAGTATTAAAAGAGCTGAGTATTCTCCTATTCCTG
>DYFG01000244.1 GCA_020725315.1 Nitrosotalea sp. | reverse complement strand
TTAAGGAGAGCGTTATCCGGTTGCAGAGGATCTGGCCAGAAAGGGGATGTATCTGCCTTCGAGTTCGGGGTTGAGGGAAGAAGAGATAAGGTATGTTTGTAATGTGATAGAGGAAGCGAGCAGTGGTAAGCAGGCTTGAAGGCATCTTGAGGTAAATGAACCCATGAATGTTTTACGAATTGAAAGAAGTAACGATGTTGGAAGTCTTGGATAAGATACGTGAACTTGCAAAGAGGAATAGAATAGAATTCACGTATCATGCACGTTTGAGGATTACAAAAGAGGGGTTAGCGCTGAAGACATAAGGGAATGCTTGCTCGTAGGGAGGATAGTTGAAAGTCATCTAAATGACAGACCTTATCCAAGTTATCTCCTTTTTCTCGAAGATAAATCTCTGTATGTTGTTTGTGCACTGGCTGAGGAAAAGTTATATATAATTACGACATACTATCCTTAAGAAGATGAGATCGAAAGAATTATGCCCTATTTGTGGAGGGACATTGGAAGAGACCGAGGTAAAAGAAGATATATGGATAGGGGAGAAGCTATTAGTTATTGAGAACGTTCATGCAAAGGTTTGCGAGAAATGCGGTGAGAAAATAGTGAGCTATGACGAAATGCGCATGATAGAGGGAGTTATAAAGGAATTTGAGCGTGGGAAGATGGAACTAAAAAAGATCACGGCGTATGTAGTCTCCATATGAACATCTCTTACATCGCCCTTGATATGTATTCTATTTTAATAGAGGATAACTTCGGGATGGGCAGGGATGAATTGATGAAGGAGCTTGAAAAGAAGGGGATAGAGACAAGGACGTTCTTTATTCCGATAGAGGGGTTGCACCCCCTCTACCCCTGCGTCCAGCTTACAGATAGACTGATCTATGTGAGCAAAGCTAATGTCAGGTGCAAAAGGTGGATGAGGCAGGGGAACTGGCGAGAAAGGGGATGTATCTACCTTCGGGTTCGGGGCTGAAAGAGGAGGAGATAAAGTATGTCTGTGAGGTGATAAAGGAGGGATTAGGTGAGTAAAAAGATTTTAGTAACAGGAGGAGCGGGATTTATAGGGAGTCACTTAGTAGACAAGCTTGTGGAAATGGGTAACGAAGTGGTTGTGGTGGATAGTTTAGAGCCACAAGTTCATACAAAGAGACCAAACTATCTGAATCCAAAAGCACGGTATCTATTTGAGGATATAAGAGCTGAAAGCGTTTTAGCAAAAGCTATCGAAGGTGTGGAAGTCATCTTTCATGAAGCGGCAGCAGTTGGTGTCGGGCAGAGTATGTATCAAATCAAGCGAAGATAAACCACTACATCCAACTTCTATTTATGCGATAACGAAGAGAGA
>DYFG01000243.1 GCA_020725315.1 Nitrosotalea sp. | reverse complement strand
GACAACCATTTTATCTTTCACGAGTTTCGCCGCCCTTTCCGCCGCCGCGCGCTTCCACATCTCGGTGTTCAATGTAATCCGCCTCAATTTCTGCTTAGAACATAAAAGAGTTTTAAGTCATATTACCTAATTTTTGCCATGCTCTATTTTTGAGGTACTCCCTCACAGTTTTTCTCAACTCTTTTGGGTTTTCATAGTACACGTTGGCGCACACATCTCTCTTGAGTTGCCTGTTCACGTGTTCCACCTCGTTCAGGTTCGGCGAATAGCCGGGCAGGTTGAACACCTTCAGGAAACGGCCGTTTCTCTCCAAAAATCTCCTGCTTTCAGCGCTCCTGTGGATCGGAGAGTTGTCTGCTATCAGAACGATCCGCTTGAATCTCCTCCTTCTTGCGTGCCTCATCAGCTTGCTCAGGTGATACTTGAACTCCCTGCTCCTCCTTCTCCGATGTGTGCTGTAGATCAGCTTACTTGATGCGAAGTCCAGTGTTATGAACACGTTTATCCGTTTGTTTATCCCGGGTGTTTCGACCTCAAGCTGTCTGCCTTTGAGGTACCAGCATCTCCACAGCTTCGGCAGAAGTTCCACCCAAGTCTCGTCCTCGAAGGCTACCATCACCCTTTTTTTTGAAGGGCTCTGGCGATCCGCTTGTAGTTTTCCACCTTTTCAGCGCCCTTTCCGCGTTTTTCGAGGGCTACAAGCTTCGGCCTTTTGTAGACTATTCCATGCTTGTGGAGGAGCCTCCAGATGTGGACCTCGCTTATGTCTATCCCTGTCTCTTTTTTGAGATAGAGCCTGAGCATTCCCAAGCTCCAGTTGTTTTTTAGAAAGCCGAAGAGCCTTGGGTTTTTCAGGACGGTTTTGAGGAGCTTTTCCTTGCCCTCCCTTGTCAGCTTCGGTTTTCTCCCAGGCCTTGCCTTGTCTTTGAAGCCGGCGACTCCGTACTTTTTGTACCTAGCTAGACACCTTTGAACGGTGCTCCAGTTTACGCCTAAGAGCTGAGCTATCTGCTCAGATGTCATCCCCCTCGCTTTGTAGAGGATTGCTTGGGCTCGTTTGTACTCTCTCACCGATCTTGTCGCGGTTGCGAATTCCCTTATTGCCTCTATCTCTCGCCTATCCAACTCCAATATCTTTGGTCTGGCCAAGTGACATCACCTCTTTTCGGTTTTTGTCACCCCCACCAGGCCCCGGTCCACCTCCGCTAACACTCAATCACGGAGGGATATAAAACATGGCAAAATCTATGTAAAATTACTTAAAGGGTCGATAAATGCCCAGATTGCCTATTTGAGCCAATTATTTTGGCACTTTTCCGCTATCAACACGAGCGAAACCGAAAGTAATCAGTAGCGTGAAAACAG
>DYFG01000242.1 GCA_020725315.1 Nitrosotalea sp. | reverse complement strand
ATAACTATCTATATCCCCGTCAAGAACATCTGTGGATAACAAAGAGGCCGTTTAGGCCTCTTTTGATATTATCCGATTAGTTGGTTCACGATATGGTATTCCATTCGTCCACACGGAATGAATGACTCGAGCCATCTTGTTCATGGTAGCGACAAGTGCCACCCGGTAGGGTTTGCCTTGGTCTTTCTTTTGTTTGAAATAGTCTTGGAATTGATTGTCGTGAAGGACAGCCACGCTACAGGCGTTGTATAGTCTGGTGCGAAGTATGGTATTACCCCGTTTGGATATCTTTCGATATTTATCGATACTTGATCCCGATTGATGTACCTTAGGATCAATGCCCATGAAAGCGATAAGATGTTTGGATTGTTTGAATCTTCTAATGTCCTGTATTTCAGAGATACATGCTGCGGCAGTGAGTGGTCCAATACCAGGGATGGTTTGAAGAAGCGTTTGTTCTTCCTTTCTGTATTGTCTGATCTGACGTTCAACTCCCTTCATGCTTTGCTCTATACAATCAAGAATGTCCTTGGTGCTGGTAGGTAATTGTTCTCGTATAGCGGTGCTTTTATCCCGAATACTCATTCCCCTTGCCCTCATGATCCACTCCAGTTTAGCCAGATACTCTCGTTCTCTTACCAGATGTTTAAGGGTGAGTGTTTGAGCGGTTTCTTTCCATTCATATCCTTCTCCCTGCATGGCAGAATAACGAATTATCCGAGCATCAATCTTATCGGTTTTTGTTTTTCGGATGTTTCGTTGACTATATTTGTTAGTGATGAGTGGATTGATGAGGATGGGGGTAAAATTCATTTCTGTGGCACGCATACACAGAAGCATGTGGTAGTGGCTGGTGGATTCGATGCCGATATGTATTTGATTGTTATGTTGGCTTGACCCCTCTGTTGAAGTAGGGTGATGGGAGGATATGGCACGAAAAAATGAACGAATTCCCGGTTCAGTGTTTTTAAATGTTTTGACGGCTCCGCCGTCAGTAAAACAAGCGTCAAAAGTATGTTTGGCCATATCAACGCCAATATATTGCTTGACAAGCATAGGTATTTGGCTATACTTAAGTAAAAAGGACAAAGAGAAGAAAAGAAAGAAAAGAAGAGAAACAGTGAGCAGACACCGTCTCCTGAAAAACCAAAGACAGGTTCGTTTGTTATACGAGGATGCCACAACATACACACGGCATGATGTGATACCTCAACTATCTTATTCGTCTTTGTTTTGGGTTTTTACAGGAGACCACAGGTTAAGCGACGAGGATAAAGTGGTGTGTATACATCCAATTACCTCAACACGGCATTGGTGGATCTCACTAGTAAAAGCATACCATATTGTGGTATGCTTTTATTATACGAACACAG
>DYFG01000241.1 GCA_020725315.1 Nitrosotalea sp. | reverse complement strand
AACGTGCGAATGATCCTTCCCTCGTGGCTGAAACCGTATATTTCGGCTGGAGCAGGTCCGGAGAGTTTAAAGCGAGCTCGATGCCCATGTTGAGAATGAGAACCTTTGGCTGTGATAATCCGTCCATCAGAGCCGGGGGTCATCACGTAGTCCACTCCTTGGCTCTGGTCTACCCTTAAATTGAAGGTTATGTTTTGACCCAGAGCTTTGGCCGTAAGCCAAGAGTAACGGTAGAGCTTATAAAGCCTTTCATCTGGTTCTGACATCTCTCTGGTTTCCAGGTGCCAGCTAATGGTTTGCCCATCATCCGTTTCGCTGGTTTCCAGCTGCATCACATAGCCATTATTAGACATGCCTCCGTAGAGTTTGAGAGCTGCTGTATCCTTATAGGGGACCACCACGTTAAAGGGCCAGTTAGACCAGTACATCCACTGACCCCTCTCCCCAATACGGGGGTCGTAGATCAAGGCTACATTATTAACTGAACTAGTATCGTAAGGCAGTATAAAAACTATCCGGCCGTCCCAGGAGTAAGCACAGGCATTTTGGATGTAGCCCTGGTTGACTTTTTCTAGGATCGGCTCAATGGGATAGCCAATTTTATTGTCTATAGAAAGTCCATCAAAACGGCAAACGTGCCTGCGGTTCAAAAAGTAGATATTCTGGTCATCGTGCTCCAAAATGGTGCGGGGGGCAACAGCTCCTTCTTCAGTGGAGTAGACGTAGCGCTCAAAACTGGCCTCATCGGAGCCTAAAAGTCCTTGAGTAGAGTGTTCTTTGAATACCAGAAGAATCTTGCCTCTGAACTTGACTGGTCTGGTAATTCTATCTCCATCAGCGGGGCTGAAATCAAAATAGTTAGTCGAAGGCCAGACCTCTGGAAGCCCAACATCTGAATATCTTAGACGGGAAGGATTGTCCCTTTCCACCACAAATAATCTGGAATAGTGCTCGGTAGGATAGCGACAAATCGGAGGCGAGCCTCCTAAAGCACTTACGGTAGTCCCATCGTATTTAAGAGGAGCATCTGCCCCGTTAGCCATAATGGCCAGGTCGTTCATGGTCTCAAAATGGGACTGCTGGTTATTGGTAAGTCCAGTTTTTATGGAGACAAAATTAGTTCCGTCCCACTTGTAAAGATTAGTGGTGTTGATGGCCAGAATTATTTTGCTGCCGTCTTCCTTATAGTAGGCATAGAGTCCGAACATAGCCGATCCAGAAATAGCGGTAGAGTTAAGCTTGCTATATCCTTTGCGGGACCGGGCCACTCCTTCGGGGGTGATAACCACGTTGAGCATGTCCTGGGCCTGAAGGGGCAGAATATCTTCGGGAAAGCGCTTGTTCAGTCCTAAGAATGCCGGTTGCTCCAAAATAAA
>DYFG01000240.1 GCA_020725315.1 Nitrosotalea sp. | reverse complement strand
ATGTTAAAACCGGAAATGAATTTTGTCAGGGGTTTTTGGGTTTGAAACAATTGATAATAAGATTCGTAAGCCAGTCTTTTGGAACAACACAATCCGCATCTGTAAATGCGATAAATTTTCCTTCTGCATTTCTGACGCCAACATTGCACGCGCCGCCGCGGGTGCCGATATCTTCATACAAAATTCTGCACCCATACTTTTTAGCTATCTCCACCGTAGCATCTTTAGAATGCCCGTCCACGATTATTACTTCTATTTTATCCTTCGGATAATCCAGGTTTTTTATTGAACTCAGGCATTTTTCGAGAATGTCGCCGTTGTTCTTCGTTGGGATTATAACCGAGACTTCTTTCTTCATATCCCCTTCAAAATCCTTCTCAAATAGTTCCTCACTTCATCCTGTAGTTTTGGCATCGTCTCCGTTACCATCTTTGCTTCATTCCATAACTTTTGATGATCAATTTCCCTGTACCTGTGCACCAATTTATGTCTGGTTGGTATAAGCTCTAACAGTTTTTCCGCAGTTTCCGCGCCAATAACACCCTTTTCTCTGCATATCTCGACATAATCTTTGTAGTATTCTGCTACTCCAAGGTTCAAACCTGATATTATGTGTCTGAGCAGGTCAATAGCACCTTCTATGGAAGTTTGCATCCCCCTCTCAAACGCTTTCCTGAGGTTCTTATCAAGCCTTATCTCATCAAAATCTCTCTCTAAAAAATATTCGAGGTCATTAACATCCTCTGACAACTGTGTTATGATTCTTTTAAGTACGGATTCATCCAAGGGGTTGCCTTTAAGCCAGGCATAAAAACCCGCCCTTTCATTCTCGTTCAAATCTACTATTTCAGGCTCTAATTCACTCCTGAGCTTCTCCTCGTATGCCTCCCTATCCAAAAGTTTTATCCCCTTCAAAATCTTCGATTTGAGTATTGGTGCAGCATCCTCGATGTTTAAGATTGCAATCTTCTCTTCAGGAATTTTCAAAGCATTTGAAATCTCAGCCGTCAGATATGGTATTATCCCATTCTTTCTCGTCAAAACTGCTATGTCGAGGTCACTGGCTGGCATTGCTCTACCTTCTGCATAGCTACCAAAGAGGTATGCAAGCTGAACATCACTGAACTTGGCTACAACACCTTTAAGCACCTGAAGAAGGCTTTCTTTCATCACCATTGCTCAATTCCATCTGCTGAATACCATACGATATCTTTACTGCCATCCCACCACTTTATCCCACAGACTTTTAGAAAAAGTTTGAATAAACGGCATCATAGACGTATGCGATCTTCATCTCGCTTATGATATCAGAATCACTCACCACTTGCATATGCAATGTCCTCTTCCAACTCTTCTATTCCATAGTTTATATATGCATTATGT
>DYFG01000030.1 GCA_020725315.1 Nitrosotalea sp. | reverse complement strand
TTTGCAAAAGGAAAAATCGAAAACCTTTTAAAGGGATACTTAGCTATACAAATACAAAAAGTCGATTTAATTAAATAAATTAGGAGATGAAAACTATGAACAAAAAATTAATTTTAGGTTTTGTGATTATAGCAGTAGTTGGTTTGTTTGTTATATTACCCCCTTATTATTGAAGCAAGAAAAACAACCTTTGACAATCGAGCAAGTAAAGACGCAATATGAAGCAGAGTTGATGGCTATTGATGGTGTTGTTGGTGTGGGAATTGGTGAATGTAGAGGTAAGCCTTGTATAAAGGTTTATTTAGAAAACGATTCTGAAGAACTGAAAAGGCAAATACCTTCGCAGCTTGGCGGATTTAAGGTGGACACTGAAGTGACAGGACCGATTGAAGCATTACTAAGGTAGTACTTCCTGCCGACCGCGTATAACAGCGGATAAAAGGGAAATCAAAGATTTTCCCAAAATTGCCTTCGGCAACTTCTTTTATCCGCAGATCGTTATAACCATTTGATACTGGTGAAGGAACATATCCATCAAAAATATTTCTTTCTTAGTAAAGGTCCTTTCTTTGTAAAAGAAAGAAAGTTTTATGAAAGCAACGGTGCGACGGTCGACGATAAAAGGTGAAATAAGTGCGCCACCATCGAAGAGTTATACGCATAGAGCGATAGCAATAGCCTCGCTGGCGAAAAGAAGCGATATCTTTTATCCTCTTATCTCCGGCGATACAAAAGCCACAATTAACGCGGCGAGATGCCTGGGGGTAACAATAGAAGTCGAGCGCGAGCAAGAGGAGAAGGTGACGAGAATAACGATAGAAGGTACTGAAGGAAGCCCGGGAACACCCGAAGATGTGATACATGCCGAGAATTCCGGTACTACGCTACGATTCTTCACCGCCATTTCCTCTTTATGTGAGGGTGCTGCGGTTCTAACCGGAGATGCTTCGTTGAGAACGCGTCCCAATTTGCCTTTACTGAACTCCTTAAATGACCTTGGTTCCGAAGCGTTCTCGACAAAAGGCGATGGCACTGCTCCGATAGTGGTAAAAGGCAGACTAAGAGGTGGAGAAACAACGATAGATACCTCTGTTAGTTCCCAGTTCATCTCCGCATTGCTCATTGCCTGTCCGTTTGCGGAGAAAAATTCTTATCTTCTGGCGAACAATCTTACTTCAGTGCCTTATATGAGGATGACAACTGAGATCTTAGAGAAAGCAGGTGTTGAAGTCCATTTTTCGCGCGCGACCACTTCTCATGATTATTCTTTTCAAGTAGAAGGTGGGAAAAGCTATGATTTACGAAGGTTTACCGTGCCGGGCGATTTTTCGTCCGCCTCGTATCTCTTAGCAGCCGCAGCACTCACGGATTCAGAGTTAAAAATGAGGAACTTGTTCCCATCTGCTCAGGGCGATTCCAGGATAGTTGAGCTGTTGAAGGAGATGGGAGTTGAGATAAGATGGAACAAGGAAGAAGGAGTTGTAGAGGTAAAAGGAGCTGAAGATGCTACGCTTAAAGGGATAACGGTAAATATGCGTGAAAATCCGGACTTAGTGCCTACCATCGCGGTGTTAGCTGCGGTTGCAGCAGGCACCACAGAAATAACAGGGGTGGCACATCTGCGTTATAAAGAGACGGATAGATTGAGGTTTCTGAGAGAAGAGTTGAGGAAGATGGGTGTGAGAATAGAGGAGAAGGAGGATGGATTGTTGATAGAGGGGAAGAAAAAGAAAGAGTTGAAAGCAGCGAAGGTATATTCCCACGAGGATCATAGATTGGCAATGGCTTTGACCGTTGCTGCCCTATCAGCCGGTGGGGAAACTGTCATAGAGGGAGCAGGATGTGCTAATATCTCATATCCTTCTTTCTTTGAGGATATGCTCGATTTAGGTGCCGATATAACCCTCTCTTAGAGGTGATATGAAGGAAACCCGAAAATGAGTGAAGCGTTGAAGGATGAGATAAGGACGTTTAATGCAAAAGAAGTGCTCGCGGAGATGAAGGACATATCAGGTTCTATGCTGGACCTTGCGTATTCAGCAGTTCTGTATAGCAACCGCGAGATAGCGAAAGAGGTGTTTAGATTAGAGGAAACGATGCATTCGCTCTTATACAAGGTGAGAATTGCAATTATGTTAGCGGCACGGAACGTGGAAGACGCACAGGAATTCGCAGGGATATTACAGATCGCCTCTGCGGCGGAGAAAATCTCCACTGCTGCGGGTGACATAGCAAAAATCGCAACGTCGGTTGATATCACCAGTTATCTCGATCAGGCTGATTTTGAAGAAGCGACACTCAATGTAACGATAAAGCCCTCGTCGGTCTTAAAAGATAAGTCGCTGAAGAGCTTGAAGCTCGAGACGGAAACAGGAATGCATGTATTAGCGATAAAAAGGGGTTCTGAGTGGATTTACTCACCGGATAAAAACGAGCGATTGCTGGAGAACGATCTCGTTATCACCTCTGGGCCAACAGAGGCGATACCCGCGTTTTGTAAGATGGCAACGGGTATGGAATACCGGGGGCGAGCGAAGGAAGAAGAGGGTATAAAAAGAAAAACGATCACCGAAGAAATCGCGGACCTCATCGCCGATATGAAAAATATGTCAGAACTGATGGTCGGGCTCTCGTATTCTGCGGTTACGTTTTATAACAAAGAGATAGCGAAAGAAGTGAAGGATTTAGAAGAGTCGATGGACCGAATGAAGGAAGAGTTAGAGATATTGGTGATGGAGGCGGCACGAGGGATAATCAAAAGGAGCACTTTTGATGAGTTAAGAGCCCTACTACACCTCGCATGGTCTTCGGAGATACTCTCAGATGCGGCGTATGAGATCGCCGATGTGGTGCTTCGTGATATCCCCCTGCATCCGGTCTTTTTAGCTTCTATCGAGGAATCCGATGAGACATTATTGAAGATGGAAGTGAAGAACGAGGAGATATTTGGAAAGACGCTCAAGGATTTGAAAATAGAAACGCGCACCGGAATGTTTATACTGGCAATTCGCAGAAAAGACGGCAAATGGGTTTATAACCCGGCAGGCGATGCAGAGGTAAGAAATGGCGATCTGTTAATTATGCGTGGTCCAAAAGAAGGTGAAGAGACGATAAGAGAGATTTGCGGAGCGGCTACACCTACAAATTAATAAGCTACTGGTATCTACCATAATGCAGGTGGGGTCGTGGCCTAGTCTGGAAGGGCAGCGGGCTCCAGACTCGCCGGTCGTGCGTTCAAATCGCACCGACCCCATTATTCCCTCACATGCTTCAGTATATGTGCTATCTCAGGCATGATTATCTCCTTGAGAGCTAATCTCACCGCTTCGGGCGAGCCGGGCAAGCAAAAAATCACGTTCTGATTGATCACACCGGCAGTTGCACGACTTAATACCGCCGCAGTGCCTATTTCCTCATAACTTATCAGCCGGAAGAGTTCGCCAAATCCCGGCATTTCTTTCTTCAAAAGTTCTGATACAACCTCTATTGTAACGTCATTTTTCGTCAGTCCGGTGCCACCAGAAGTAATAATGAAATCAGCATCAGTGCTCAAGGCGTTGAGTATACCTTCGTATATTTTATCCTCATTATCTGGCAGCACCTCATAATACACGACGTCATGCCCATTTCTTATTACGAGCTCTTTCGCTCGTTCGCCTGATAAGTCGCCGATGTCTTCTTCACCGCTTTCTCTCTTCCAGTATTTAGAGGTGCTTATCGTGAGTATCGCACATTTGTAATGCTTCTTTGCACCGCCCACATGCCTTGTTGGGACTGCTATTTTTTCTTCCATGGCGTTACATCAGGTATAAATAGGATGAGGATATAATGTAGAATAAAAGGAGGTGATATAAAAAGATGGCTTATGAAGGGCTCATAATCGGAATACTATTTTTTGTCATAATCCTATTAGCAGCTTCGATAAAGGTAGTGAAGGAGTATGAACGAGGCGTAATCTTCAGACTTGGACGCTTGGTAGGCGCGAGAGGACCAGGACTCTTCTTAATCATACCCATCTTCGAATCCATGGTAAAGATAGACTTACGAGTTTCTGTTTTCGATGTCCCGCCACAGGAGGTCATAACCAAGGATAACGTGACCACGAGAGTGAATGCAGTCGTTTATTACCGCGTGCTTGACCCGGAGAAGGCAGTAACCGCAGTGGAAAGATATGATTATGCCACCTCTCAAATCGCTCTGACCACAATAAGAGGCGTGATAGGGCAGGCGGAACTGGATGAATTGCTCTCTGAACGAGATAAGCTAAACAAACGGTTGCAGCTCATAATCGACGAAGCGACAGATCCCTGGGGAATAAAAGTCTCTGCGGTGGAGATAAAGGATGTTGAACTGCCGAAAGAGATGCAACGTGCAATGGCAGCACAGGCAGAAGCAGAGCGGAACAGAAGAGCTCGAATTATCTCCGCGGATGCCGAGTTCCAGGCGGCGAAGAAGATTGCGGAAGCTGCGAGCGTCCTTCAAAAAGAAAAAGGAGGGATGTTCATTCGCACGCTACAAACGATAAAAGAAGCAACGGAGGAAAAAGCTACTACTGTTCTCATTCCGTTCCCAATAGAAATGCTCGGAGCTTTGGGATACCGCTCTGAGACGAGGTCTAAATCGAGCGAAGAGTCCGTGGAGAGTACTGACTGAAAAACGGAGAAGTATTTCTTTGATAAAACGTTCTTTTCTAAAGGATGGTTTATGGGGGAGCAGTTCGTAGAAATAACCGAGAAAAAGGAAGTAGAAGCGATAATTGCGCACATCGCCAGAGAAGTTGCAAAGACGGGAGCACAAAGAGGTACTTTTGTAGAGAAAGTGAAAGTAGGCGAGGCACTCGGCAGAATTGCTTCCGCCGATATTTTTTCTGCTCTTGATGTCCCCCCCTTTGACCGTGCAACCATGGATGGCTACGCAGTTGTAGCCGCGGATACATTCTATGCCGATGAAAATAACCCTTCTATTTTGATTATACGTGGCTATATCGCTGCTGGTGAATGCTCTCCGCACGACGTAGAAAGAGGCTCTTGCATGGGTATATCTACCGGTGCACCTCTTCCTGAAGGGGCGAACGCCGTTGTAAAAGTCGAGAATACCGCTGAGTATAAGGATGTTGTGGAGGGTGAAGAGGTTAAAAAGGTAAAGGTATACAAACCGGTCGCTCCGGTTGAAAATATCATGCTCACGGGCTCGGATATCAAGCGAGGAGATCGGATAGTAAGGAGTGGAACCACGCTAACGCCACGTGAGACCGGTGTTCTGGCTGCTTGTGGGATAAACGAAGTTTTTGTTCATAAAAAGCTGAGGGTAGCAGTCATATCTACCGGCAGCGAGCTAATAGCGCCTGGAGAAGACCTCGAGCCTGCGAAGGTATATGATGTTAATGCACAGACACTCAGCGATTCAGTTCGAGAATGTGGTTGTAGCCCGTTATTCCTTGGAATAGCCCGAGATAACCTCGAAGAGCTATCAGCTAGGATAAAGGAATCGCTGGAAACCGGTGCAGACGTTATAATTACCTCAGGTGGGACCTCCGCGGGCGCTGGTGACCTGTTACCCAAAGTGATAGAAGAGCGTGGCGAGATTCTCGTGCACGGCGTTGACATAAAACCTGGAAAACCGTTCATTTTCGGGACGATCCAGAGGAAACCGCTGTTCGGATTGCCGGGAAATCCAACATCCGCATTAATTACTTTCAACCTTTTCGTTGCCCCTTTACTGCGCACCCTGTCGGGTATCCCTGCAGATGGAGCGGGTGAAAGGCTAAAGAATAAGATAATAAAAGCTAAGGCAGCGGTTAGGATCTTCTCCGACCGTGGACGGAATGAATACGTGCTGGTCAATCTTCTTCCCGCGAAAGAGTCAGGAGAAGAATCCTTTCTTGCTTATCCTCTTCTCACGGGCTCCGGTGCAATCACCACACTCTCAAAAGCCGATGGCTATATCTTCATGGAGAAAGGGAAGGAAATAACAGAGGAAGGAGAAATAGTGGAAGTTGTATTATTGACAGACCTTTTTGCAGGCAAAACGCTTTACCAAAAAATACCCTAAGTTGTTGTATCGGGATTTCGAACAATTACCTTCCGTTTATCGCTACAACTATTTTTTCGATGTCTTCTATGTACCTCTTGACCTTCTCTAAATCCTCTTTTATTGCACTTGGTTCGCACTCGCCTTTATAAAAACATTGCCTATGAAGATGGGTATCGCGTGCACCGAGCCTGTCACTCAAGCCTAACTTTTTGATTCCTTCGTCGTTCCTCTCTATTTCCCTTAGAGCCTGGTATCTCTCACCATGTGTTTCAGGAATTGGTAATTCTTTCGAGGTGATAAGTTCGTCAGACGCTATTATAGCTGCCAACCACGCCTTTTCCGCGGCATCTCTTATCAATATCTCATTATTTAATTTCTCTCCCCTCTCCAGTTCCTCGAACGCCTGCGCATGAATTTTTTTCGCTTCTTCAATTAACTTCTTCATCCTTTCCTCTCATTTTATTTATTTATATCTTTATATCGTAATATTTAAACTAAACAGAGATAAGAGCCCGCCTTAACTCAGTTTGGAAGAGTGCGCGGCTGTAGTGTAGCGTTTGGATCACCTCCCTAAGATCTTATAACCGCGCGCGGACACCGTGCTGTCCCCGGTTCAAATCCGGGAGGCGGGACTAAAACTTTTAAGAAACGTTTTATCAAAAACGATTCGCAATAAAAAATGACCGAACTAAAGGATCTTTTGAAGAAATTAGCCGAAGCACATGGCGTTTCAGGCTACGAGGGAGCGGTACGGGAGATCGTAAAAGCAGAGCTCGAAGAGCATGTGGACGAACTAAAAACCGATAAGTTGGGGAGTCTGATAGCGACGAAGCGTGGTAAAAAGCCTTCTGTTATGATTGCTGCGCACCTCGATGAGATAGGGCTTATGGTGAAGCATATAGAAGACGAGGGGTTCATCAGGTTCTCGACCATAGGTGGCTGGTTTGAGCAAACGCTGCTCAATCAACGGGTGATGTTGCACACCGAGGGCGGTGGTGTGTATGGGATTATCGGCTCGAAACCAATTCATGCGATGAAGAAGGAGGAGCGAGAGAAGGTAATAAAGATTGAAGATATGTTCATTGATCTAGGTGCTCGCAGCAAAGACGAAGTGGAGCAACTGGGTATCTCTGTTGGAACACCAGTAACCCCAGACCGGGACTTTGTAGAACTCAAGAACGAACGAGTTACCTGTAAAGCTTTTGACAACCGGTCAGGCGTTGCCGTGATGATAGAGGCATTAAAGCGGGCAAATACCGAATTCGAGGTGTATGTAGTAGGAACAGTGCAGGAGGAGGTAGGGCTGAAAGGAGCTCGGACTACCTCTTATGAACTCAGCCCTGACGTTGCAATAGCGACTGATGTTGAAAGAGCTGGTGGACATCCCGGTGTAGAGAAGAAGGATGTAGCAATAGAGATAGGAAAGGGTCCGGTAATCACGGTCTCTGATGCCGCAGGGCGCGGTATAATAACGCCACCTTCAGTATTGAAATGGCTTAAAGAGACTGCATCTCGCTATAACATAGAATACCAGTTAAGCGTAACAGAAGGAGGAAGGACCGACGCCTCTGCGATACTTCTCACGAAAAGCGGTATCCCTTCTGGCGTAATAGGCGTTCCAACAAGGTATATTCATACACCTGTGGAGTTGTTAAGCCTAAAAGACCTTGATAACTGTGCTGAACTCGTAGCAAGGGCTGTTGAGCGAGTGGGCGATTATTTTTAAACCTTTTTGCAAGCAAAAAGCTTTACCAAAAATAAGGTTGAAGATGATAAAGATAAACCTCGGTGGCATCGTTCCCTTTTCTACCATAGACTGGCGAGGAAAAGCAGCGATGGTCATATTTCTGAGAGGTTGCCCGCTCCGGTGCATGTATTGCCAGAATTATAACCTGTTAGAGGGCACTCACTACGTCGAGATGAAAGAGCTAGAAGAGGAGTTAATAAAAAACGAGGCTTTCATAGATGCGGTGGTTCTCTCCGGTGGTGAACCTTTCATGCAACCCCACGCAGTAGAAGCAATCGCACACGGTGCAAAAAAGCACTCGCTCTTCGTTGCCGTGCAGACAAATGGGTTTTATTCAGATATTATCAAATCGACACTCAAACGGAACCTGATTGACAAAATCCTCCTCGATCTCAAGGCGCCCCTATCAGATGAACGATTATACGAGAGCCTAACAAAGGTCGCCGGGGTAGCAGGAAGAGTAAAAAATACGCTCGATGCTTGTATCCATGCTCCAAAGAACATAGACCTCGAACTGGTAACGACGGTATTCAAAAATCTGGTCGGTTCTGAGGAAGTGAAGCGCATAGCAAAAGATATCGAGGAGGCGGGTGCTGCAGGCTGCCCGTATGTCATACAACAGGGGAGAGCTGAACACGTTCCTGATAAAGCGATAAAGGAGGATGATATGTTCAGCCATGAGGAGCTGAAAGAACTCGCAGCAGATGCATACCATGCCGCGGATCTTAAAGAAGTCAGGATCAGAACCAGGGAAGATGGCGAAGAGGTGATTTATAGGAGGAGTTAAGTTACAATGGTAAGCGTTTTTCTTGAGGCTGTTCCCGCAAACATGCTCGTTGCAGAAGCAGTTTGCAGCGATAATAAGAATAACAATGCAACTTACACCTGTTTCGGGATGATGATACGGATACGGGGAGATAAAAGACTTGTTCTGAAGAGGGGGATTATCGAAGAGGCTATTGGCCGTGGGTTGACCGAAAACGAATGGCAGAGTGTTACCTGGCTTTACATCGGTTCAATCTCCAAATTTGAAGAAAATGAAGCGGTATTCGAGGATTCAGAGGAATCAAAAATTGTGGATAGATATTGGGACGACCAGTTAGAGAAGGTCACGAGGGAAACTTAAAAAGTGGTTATTGTATAATCAAAGAACATGGTAAAAATAAAATGTGTTTACTGGAAGGATGAAATCGGTGGTGAAAGAGAGAAACTAGAAACAGAGGCGTTCAGCTACGGCTTCACCGTCGGTCCGCATGGCGAATGGGAGATGGTTATTGCAAAGGAGGATAAAGAGGTGAAGAGAAACGAGCTCGTGAACATAAAGATAAACGAGATAGAGGTGCCTCCGAAGGCGATAGCCCTGCCCTGCCTCATAATGAGACATGCGCTTGGTATTGTTGCGTCGCTTGCAACCGTAGGGGAGCCGAAGAATGTTGAGGAACGGAGAGTTCTTAATGAAGTCATTTTTCAACCAATATGCGACGGTGTGGTGAATGAAGGTGAATTACTCGGTGTTGCAAACGTATTTTACGCTGCAATCGAACGAAGACTTGCAAGAGGAGCTGCGGAAAAGTGGCTGATGGAGAGACTCAGGTTTTAGCATTTGTCGGCGCACCGGCGGCGGGGAAGACCGAAGCGGCATCAGTAGCGGTGGAGATGGGCATTCCAGTCATAACGATGGGTGACGTGATAAGGGCTGAGCTCAGAAGGCGAGGGCTTCCGTTAAGCGACGAAAACGCAGGCAGAATTGCAAACGACCTGCGAGCACGCGAAGGGATGGATGCGATTGCAAAACGGTGCATCCCGATTATAAAAAGTATCAAGGACGTAGAGGAAAAGAAAGCGAAAAAAAGGGTTATCGTGGTTGATGGAATAAGAGGCATAGCAGAGGTAGAAACGTTCAAAAAAGAATTTGGCACTGATTTTGTTCTTGTTAGGATCGATGCACCTCTTATCCTCAGGTATGAGCGAATAAAAACCCGTGGTAGGGGCGACGATTTGTTAAGTATCGAGGGATTTGAGAAGCGAGAGGAACGAGAGGTGAGGTGGGGTACGGGAGAAGCGATGAAAAAGGCTGATAAGGTGGTAAAGAATGAGGGGTCTTTGGAGGAGTTTAAAGAAGAGATAAAAAGAATTTTAGATCACTAAGGCTGAATTTTTGAGGTTATTTGTACTATATTAACGGCACGTGGTGCTTCCGTGCTTTCAGTGGGAACCGACCGGTATTGCCGCTTCGCTCTGCTCCCCTTTCGCTCTAAAATACCATCTGAATGCATACTCGCCAGATAGGTTGATATCGTGCTCAGTCGTACATTCTCCTCGTATTCCTCTTCATAGATTTTTTTAATCTGTGAAGAAGTGAACCAATCCTTCGGTGCCTTCTCGTCATAGCGTAAAAAGGAAGCCAATCTCTCCTTTATCGTGAGGTCTTCGGCGTCGGGATCATAAAGATTCCGAACGGGGGGAGGAGAAAGCTGTGCCTCTAAAAACCGTAAGACGTCCCTTATCGTGAGCTGTCTGGACATCTCACTCTGTAAATCGCCCTCTTTCTCTATGGCGGATTTCACTCCTCCTTCATCAGTCACCTCGACCCGCACCTTTATTGCCACCTTCACCACTTCACCCTTTCACTGAACAAATGAAACAAAAGGTGAGGTTATATATAAAGGTATAGGGCACTGGCAAGGGCAACCCGCTTATTTCTTCTGGAGAGAAGCAATGAATAAGTGAATCATATACGGCGTTAAAAACTTTATACCATAAAAGATGAAATCTTTAGATAGCGGAGGCGCACGTCTGAATTGGCAGAGAAGAGAGATTACTACACTATTTTAGGTGTAGAACGGGGAGCATCGAAGGAAGAGATAAAGCGTGCTTATCGGAGATTAGCGAAAAAATATCACCCCGATCTGAATAAAGATAACCCGAAAGAGGCGGAGGAGAAGTTTAAAGAGGTATCTGAGGCTTATGAAGTGTTATCAGACCCGCCGAAGCGGGCAAATTACGATCGATTTGGGCATGGCGGTGTTGATTTTGGTCCTGGAGGATTTGATTGGTCTCATTTCACAAGGTTTGGCGATATAGAAGATATATTTGGTGATCTATTCAGTGATTTATTTGGTGTTGATCTTGGGTTTGGCAGAGGTAGAGGTGGTCGGGCGGATATAGGGTTTTCCCCATTTGCTGATTTCTTCGGCAGGGGAGGATATGGATATACCAGGGCAGAGGAACGATACAGACCAGAAAGAGGGCGCGATATCAGGTATGACCTTGAGATAGACCTCGAGGATGCAGCGAAAGGACTGGAGAAAGAGATAAGCATTGTTAAAGAGGAGAGCTGCCCCTCCTGTAAGGGGAGAGGTGCGAGTTCAGGTGGATTAACGACCTGTTCTACGTGTGGAGGAACCGGTGAGGTAAGAAAAGTGCAACGACAGGGCTTTGCTCAATTCATTTCTATATCCACCTGTCCGCGATGCGGAGGAAGAGGAAACGTGGTAGAGAAGCCGTGCGAGGATTGTCATGGAAGCGGGGAAATTAGGGTGAATAAGAGACTCTCAGTGAGAATACCACCAGGTGTGGATACCGGAAGCAGGTTAAGGATTGCCGGTGAGGGAGGAGCAGGGAAGAGAGAAGGACCACCAGGCGATTTGTATGTGATGATACACGTGAGGGAGCATGAATTCTTTAAGAGAGCGGGGAATGACCTCGTTTGTGACGTCCCTGTTCGCTTTGCTCAAGCGGCACTTGGTGATGAGATAGAGGTAAGGACGATAGATGGTAGCATCGCACGAATAAAAATGCCTGCCAGCACGCAATCAGGTACTATTTTCCGGCTAAAAAACAAGGGAATGCCGGATTTAAACGGTTATGGCAGAGGGAACATGCTGGTGAAAGTGAAGGTTGCAACGCCAACAAAGCTGAGTAAGAGGCAGAAGGAATTGCTGGTTGAATTTGATAAAGAGGAACAAGAGCTGGAAGAGGAAGAGAGGCAAAAGAAAAGTCTCTTCTGGTGGAGCAAAAAACAGAAGTAGATAAGATATATGAAAGGAGGCGGTGGAAGGTATGGAGGCGGAAGGAGCAATACGGACCCCTATAATCTCTGTTCTGGGACATATAGACCATGGGAAGACCACGTTACTTGATTCCATCAGGGGGACAGCAATAGCAGAGAAGGAAGCAGGTCGAGTTACACAGCATATCGGTGCAACAGAAATTCCTATTACGACGATAAAAAAGATTTGTGAACCCTTAAAAAGTGACTGGACGGAGATAGAGGTCCCCGGGTTGCTGTTCATTGACACTCCCGGTCATCATGCCTTTGCCTCGTTGAGGAAAAGAGGAAGTGCTTTATCTGATGTCGCGGTTCTCGTGGTCGATGTGATGGAGGGATTTCAGCCTCAGACCTACGAATCGTTAAATGTGTTACGATTATTAAAAACTCCTTTTGTCGTCGCATTGAACAAAATAGACAGGATAAAAGGGTGGAATTCAAAGAAGAATCCGTTCTTTATTAATTATAAAGACCAGCCGGACTATGCGAGGAAGGAGGTGGATGCGCGGATATACGAGATCGTCGGCGACCTTTACGACAAAGGCTTCTCGGCTGAGCGGTATGACCGGATAAAAGACTTCACAAGGAATGTGAGTATCGTGCCGGTGAGTGCGAAGACCGGAGAGGGTATTGCGGATCTGCTCCTCATGCTGATAGGCTTATCGCAGAAGTTCTTTGAGCGAACCTTGCAGCTACATTTAGAAGAAGCGGGTGTCGGCACGATCTTAGAGAAGAGAGAGGAAAAGGGTCTCGGAACCACGATTGACGTGATACTCTATGATGGAAGGCTCCGCGTGGGTGATACGATAGTTTTAGGAAGTACCGAGGAGGAACCAGTAGTGACCAAGGTGAAGGCGTTGTTAAAGCCACGCGTTTTGCAAGAGATACGAATGGAACAGAGATTTCTTCATGTCAAAGCGGTGAATGCCGCTTCTGGTGTGAAGATAGTAGCTCCAAATATAGACACGGCTCTTCCCGGTTCGCAGGTGAGAGTGGTGAAAGAGGGTGAGGAGCTTGAAAGCGTGGTGAAAGAGGTGAAGAGCGAGCTCGAGGAGCTGAAGATGGAGACAGGTCCAGAAGGAATAATCATAAAGGCGGATACCATCGGATCGCTGGAAGCACTTACGCTCGAGCTGAAGGAGGAAGGGATAGAGGAGATAACAAAAGCAGAGGTCGGGAATATATCCAAAAGGGATGTGATCGATGCGACTACGGTTAAGAACCGTTATTTCAGGGTTGTTTTAGGCTTTAACGTGGATATTCTCCCGGACGCAAAGGAATCAGCGTTGCAAGCCGGGATACCAATTTTTATAAGCGATGTTATTTACCGATTGATCGAAGATTATGAGCAGTGGGTAAAAGAGGAGAAGGAGAAAGAGAAACGGGAGCTCATGGAACGGATGACTACTCCTGCCAAGATAAAGATACTGCCAGGTTGTGTATTCAGGCAGAGCAAGCCTGCTATTGTGGGTATAGAAGTTCTTTCCGGGAGGATAAAAACGGGTGTGGAATTGATAAAAGCGGATGGGACGAATATTGGACCGATAAATGAGATACAGGATAAAGGAGAGAGTATACAACGTGCCGAGCAGGGGATGCAAGTGGCAATTGCCCTGAAAAAACCAACGGTGGGTCGGCACATACATGAGAATGAGGTGTTATATGCGCGTATCAGTGAAGAGGAACTGAAAGAACTAAAAGCAGTAAGTGGTATGCTGTCCTCTGATGAAGAAGAAGTCTTGGAGGAATTGGCGGAGATTAAGAGGAAAAGGCAGTTTGATTCAGAGTGAATTAGATGTGGGCGTTTTGGATATGCATCGAAGGTTTTATATGTGTCCGTGATATAGAAAGATATGGTGTAAAACATAGGGGGTAATAGAGGCTTTGATTGGATCATCAGAAATTCTACTCGTAATTTTAATTCTTATTGGTATTCCGATTCTTATAATAACAGGGATCCTGCTTGCTATTAGGTTTATAATTAGAGCAGCAAAGGAGAAGCCAAAGGAAGAACCGATGCAGAAGGAAATAGCGGTTGAACTTAAAAAATTGGCAGAGTTACATGATCAAGGAGTACTCACAGATGAGGAATTTAATGAACAGAAAAAGAAACTGCTTAGATAAGACTTTAGAGAACGAGAAATGAGCATTTCGATAGATGATCTCATGGGCAGTGATGAGGAAACACTGGCTGTTTATCTTACAATTTTATATCTCAGATTCCATCCTTCATATCGAATCAATCTTTTTATCCACCCTTCTACCACTCCCAGCGAGATTCTTACCGTTTATTTTACCACATTATCCCAAGAGGGATTAGAAAATGTGAAAAATACAATGGTTGAGTTTCATAGCAGGTTTGAAGAAGCTTTAGAAGCTTTAGATTCGGAAGAAGAAATGCACTGGATCGATAGCGATAAAGGGTTAAGACCTTTGTCTTTAGAGCCTCCCAAAAGATTCAGAACTCCAGAAGATAAAGAGTTATGGAACAGAAGATTGAATGCAAAAAAGGATTGGTTAGAGAAGTTAGAGGAAAGATATTTCAAGAGGTTCGAAGAGGCTTTTGAGGTATTCGTCAAAGTGGATAAAATCCCAACTGATTATCGGATAGTCATTAAGAAATTCCTGCAACTTGCCAACCGTAGAATAATAGGTGAGGAAGTTACGAGCGCCGGGAGTGCAAAAATCCCTTATAATCAAATATCGGTAGTGGGTGAGAGATTAAAAGGAAACAAAGCCGAGTTTATCGATATTCTACGCGAAAGTAG
>DYFG01000029.1 GCA_020725315.1 Nitrosotalea sp. | reverse complement strand
AAACCCTTACAGGGTTTTCGGGGTCAACGGGGCGGAGCCCCGTTATTTGACTATTTCAGGGAACAAGATGCATTAAAGGATTATTGCGAGAAGATAAATCAGCTAAATCTGGAGATATCATGGTTCAAAGATAAGGTTCTGCGGTTTGAATTCGAGAGCGAAGATGAGTTCGAAAAGCGGAAATCTTTTTTCTCCGCAGGATAAATTGATGCAACAATTGATGATTTTATCCCATCAAATGCTTTCCTCGTAACCACGTCACAGATCCAAAAGCAGCAAATTTTTAGAGCTCAAAACACTCAGTCTTTATAACTGTATATTGATATTTCTCCCACAATCTGGACATTCTGGCTTTGAGATCCTCTTTCTCACGTGATATCCGGTTCTCTCTATCAACACCTTACCGCATTCAGGGCAGAACGTGTTCTCGTATTCATGACCGGGAACGTTTCCAAGATAGACATACTCGATACCCGCCTCTTTTGCGACCTCATGCGCTTGTTCTAGCGTTTCAACACTTGTCGGTGGCACGTCGAGCATCAGGTGCATGGGATAAAACCGCGAGAAATGCACCGGTGTCGAAGCGTTTACATCCACCACCCAGTCCGAAAACTTCTTTAGTTCTTCCACACTATCATTGTACCCCGGTATAATCAAATACGTCAGTTCGATATGTATCTTCTTCTCCAGCATCCGCTTGCAGGTCTCCAACACGGGTTCTAACCGTGCACCACTTATTTTTTTGTAAAATGAGTCAGTAAAGGCTTTAACATCGACATTCGCAGCATCTAAGAACGGCGCTATTTCAGTGAGTGCCACTTCACTGATACACCCATTCGTCACATACACGGTGTACAGTCCCGCTCGTTTCACTAATTTCGCACTATCATACGTGTATTCAAACCATATTGTTGGTTCATTGTACGTCCATGCAATGCCATCGCATCTCGATCTCTTCGCTTGACGTACCGCTTCCTCTGGCGATATTTCCATCGTGTGGACCTCGCCCACCTCAGCCGTTGATATGCTCCAGTTCTGGCAGTGCTTACATCTGAAATTACAGGAGACGGTGCCGAGCGAAAAAACAAGCGTTCCGGGGAAGAAATGATAGAGGGGCTTCTTTTCTATCGGGTCCACGTGTGCGGAGGACACAGCACCATAAATAAGCGTGTAGAGTTTCCCCTCTCTGTTTTGCCTTGTTTTGCATACCCCATAGCCATCTTCTGCTATACTGCACTGATGTGCGCAGATAGCGCACCGTACCTTTGCATCTTCCGTGGTATACAGCATCGCCTCTTTTAATGCCATAAGATCTCCTCCGCAGCTCTCTTCACCTCCCCTCTATATTTCCCAGGTGTATAGACCCCTACCTTATAATTCTCCTGGAATACTCGACTGAGCATTGACACAAGCGAAGAGACCTCCCTTAGGCTTTTAAACTCATTCTCGACGAGAACTTTCGCCGCACTTTCTTCTAACTCATCTCCTTTGCGACCTTGAAAGTCCAGGATCACATATATCTTATCAACGCCCGCTCGCGTGCTTATCTCCTCTTCAACCTCCAATCTCCTCCGCTCATCGCTCAATTCTTCTGCTACACCCTCGTCCAGCTCGTTTACGTTTGTATATACCGCCCGTTTGAATAATCGTCGCTCGTTTATCCGTGTCATGATCTCTTGTGGATAGCCCTTCGCATTCCTCAGCGCATTATTAATCTCAGAATCATCCATTTCTCTTAATGCCAGTGCATAGCGCCGTGCGTAGTCTTTAGATTCGGATCCCGACTCAATGAAATCCTCGAGTGCGTTCAAAAACATCAACTGCGCTATCCGACTTGTGTGATGATTATATACCGTAGGATGCATCAGGAATCTCGAAAAGAGCAGATATTCAGCGGGTAGTATCCCTTTTTCAGTTATAACGAGTTCTTCATTGACGAAATCCAGCCCGTGAATAAGCCTTATATTGTCAACAACCCCGTATGCCACGCCCGTATAATATGAATCCCGCACCAAATAATCCATCCTGTCCACGTCGATTTCCCCATTTAGAACCCTTGAAAGATCCCGCTTCGCCGCATAGCCCGTCCTCTCACCTTTTATATAGCCCTTTATCTTTCGCTTATCCAAGCGATGTTCTTCCAGGACTTCTGCGATAGTCGTTGCCGCTGATTCGGCATCTTTTCCCTTTTTCCGTTCATCTTCATCCGCAAAAAGTACGTCTTCAACCTCTTCATGACTTTTCCCCGTGTACTTCTTTATCAGTGGTTCGGTCACGTGCGAATAAGGACCATGTCCGATATCATGGATCAAAGAAGCGGCAAGAAGCTCTTTCTCTTCCTCTTTCACTACTCCCAGTCTGGCAAGCAAGACGGTCATGAGGTAATACGTTCCAAGGGCATGCTCGAGCCTCGTATGATTCGCCCCGGGATAAACGAGATAGGAGAAGCCAAGTTGTCTTATTCTCCTCAGCCTCTGCATCTCCACCGTGTCTAATATCGCAATTGCAAGTTCGTCTAGTTCTATATATCCATGTATCGGGTCTCGTATTACCTTTCGCATCAAAAAACCTTTTCTTAAAAAGAAAGTTTGATCAAAGAAAAAGATTTTCTACTGTAAACTCTCCATAATCCTCTTCACTTTCCCCGCAACGTCCACCGCGGTATTACCAAAAATTCTGATCATTGGTTCTTTTCCCACCGCACCGAGATCGAAGACCACATCAGGGACAAACTCGCGGCTCGCTTCTCGTACACCCCACTCCATGGTTCTCGCATCTGCTGGTTCTTTACCCCGTTCGAATGACGAAATTCTCAGCCCCAACTTCTTGCACATGTCTACTATCTCTGATGAGTATTTCACGTTAATCGCACTTCTTCGCTCTTTATCCCGTTCCATCATTGCTAATATCATTCGTGCAACATGACTACTGACGCCAAAATCCACACAGCCTGCTTTTATTCCCTCTTTCGTAAGAACGATTCTGCCATCCACCGCAGCAACGTCCTTCTCGCTTTCTGCATCCTCTGTTGCCATACCTATGTTCGTTCCCACCTCAGGTATGATAGTTTCGAACCCTTCGATCTTCTTCAGCATTCTAACTGCCTCTTTTACGTTTTCTAAGATCTGATACCTGTCAGCGTCTTTCCGCAATCCATGCACCTGGTTCACCACGATCATATTGGAGACATCATCACTGCCTGATATCGCATCATGCACAAACCTTTTGGCAGAAAAAGCGGCATCTCGCAATTTTTTGCCTTTCGCCAGTTCTGCAGCCAGAGCAGCGGAAAAGGAGCATCCAGCTCCGTGCACTATCTTCGCTATTTGTATGGCATGCGAGCTTATCTCCTCGAATTTCCCATCGTAGAGCAGATCTGTGGCTTTACCAGCTGCTATCTCCTGCTCGAGATGCCCACCTTTTATAATCACAGCCGGTGCGCCCATTTTGTGTATTGTAAGGGCGGCTTCTTTTGCATCCCCCTTATTCCTTATCTCCATCCCCGAAATAAAGCTAGCTTCAGGAACATTTGGCGTTATAACCGTGCATATAGGCAGAAGCAGCTCGATGAGTGTGCTCAGAGCTTTATCTTCCAACAAAATTCCTCCTGAGCCCGCTTTCAGCACGGGGTCCAAAACAAAAGGGATTTTATACCGCTTGAGCGCCTTCGTTACCACTTCTATTACTGCTGAGGAATACAACATGCCGGTTTTGGCATAATCCACAGCAAGCCCTTGATCGCTCATAAGGGATACTATCTGTGCATCCACCACGTCAGCGGGCACTTCGTGCACCTCTTGCACGCCATACGAGTTCTGTGCTGTGATCACAGTAAGTACCGAGGTGCCATAAACACCCAGTGCAGCGAACGTTTTTATATCCGCCTGTATTCCAGCGCCACCACTGCTATCTGAACCACCAATGGTCAGTACTCTTCTTGCTCTCATCGTTCGGTTCACCGTTATAAAATAAAGAAAAAAGAATGGTTGGAGTTAGATTTTAGGTAACCATCACCTAACTTGTATCACACTGTATTTCTCCCGCATCTCTCTTGTGATAAAACCAATTCCGCATCTATTCCCTATTAGCTCTACTGCGATCAGCTTATCCGGGTTCTTGAGATCCACTTTTGGCTTTCTACCGTGTACTTTCTCTAAAAGGTCGAAAAAGTATCCGCCAACCTCTCTTTCTACCATTTGGCTTGAAATATCCTCTTTCATCCTCCTTCGCTCAGCGCGAAATCCGAACGTCTCACCAGGCTCGATTTCGTCTATATATCTCTCTACTCGCTTTTTCAATATCTCTACCAAGTTCTCTGGAGACACATAGAACGCATCATCAATGGGAATCACTCTGTTTAAGTGGGAGTACTTCTTATGTTCCGCATCCTCTAAGAATTCCACGATATCTTCCACGCTCCCTATCACTACATCCCTGAATCCGGAACGCTCAAACTCGCCGTCCTCTTCCAATTCTTCTAATAGTTCCCGCTCGGAATCTCTCTCCCCTATTACCAATAGGTTCCAATCCTCCACCATTTTTATCCCTTATCTTTTAAAGGCAAGCCTAAAATAAATTTTATCCTTATTTTTCATACACAGTGGCCTTTTCTGGTATTGGTACAGAGAGCCCCCCGTACAAACATTCGTGAATAAAAATAACCCGGTCGAACGCGCCTCGTGGTAAATGAATCGAAGATGCAAGAAGAGAAGAAAGGAATAGAAATTTCAGTTGTGCTCCCAGCGCATAACGAAGCTGAGAGAATAGAGGATGCCGTGAAGCAGACAAAGAAAGCGTTAGCTGATTTCTCTTCATCGTACGAGATCCTCATCGCAGAAGATGGAAGCACTGACGGTACAGCAGAAATAGCGAGCCGAATGGCATCCGAAGATTCCTTCGTCACGCATATACATAGCGATTCACGATTAGGGCGAGGAAAAGCGCTTAAATACGTTTTTAAACTCGCTAAGGGCGATATTTTAGTTTATATGGATGTCGACCTCTCCACGGATCTGGCATATCTGAAGCCCTTAATAGATGTGATAAAAGAAGAGCACTACGATCTCGCAACAGGCTCGAGGCTGCTGAAAGGTAGCGACGTAAAGAGGTCGTTTAAGCGAAAAACGATGAGTATAGCTTTTAATTTCCTTGTACGAACAATTTTGGAGTCAAAGCTGAGAGACCATCAATGCGGGTTCAAGTCCTTCCGAAGAGATACCCTGATGCGCATACTGGATGAAATAGAGGATGAGCACTGGTTTTGGGATACCGAGCTGCTCGTGCGAGCACAACGGAACGCGTATAAAATAAAAGAGATACCGGTGAGATGGGAAGATAAGGGTGGCGCAGGAACAAAAGTGAATTCGTTCAGTGATGGAACTGCGATGTTCTATAAAATTATAAAGTTGCGCTTCAATTTGAGAAGTGAAGAATGAGAATCATCTTTTACACGGGTAAAGGTGGAGCGGGTAAATCGGTCATCTCAAGTGCAACAGGCTTAAAACTATCTGGTATGGGTTACGAGACATTGGTTATTTCCTCAGATCCTGCTCATACCATCTCCGATGCGCTTGAAACCGAGGTGTACCATACGCCGACAAAGATCTTGGATAAGCTCTGGGCTATTCAAGTAGATCCTGTACGAGAAGCTCGAGAGGCGTATGGGGTTATACAGGAATACATTGTTTCCCTGTTCAAGTCAAGGGGTGTCGACGAGGTGCTTGCATATGAGATAGCATCGTTGCCGAACATGACTGAGTTTGTATCGCTGTTAAAGGTTGTCGAATTCGTGGAATCGAATACCTACGATGTAATGGTGCTTGACACTGTTCCATCAGGAGAAGCACTGAAGAACATTTACTTGCCTACACTTCTCGGATCCACTGCTGCGAAAGTCATCAAATTGGTGGCTCCTATTGCGAATCTCGCTAAGATAGTGGAACCAATCGTGGGTTTGCCAACGCCGGGCAGAGAGGTAATAACTCAAGACATCAAGCTCTTAGAGATCCTCAGGAAACTTAAGGATATAATAGTTGACCGTAAAGTCACCAGTTTACGGTTGATCGCGAATCCTGAGGCATTCAGCATACAGAACTTGAAAAGAACGTACCTTCTTGCAAATCTCTACGATATAAATGTTGACCTTGCGATAATTAACAAGGTGATACCCGAAGGGGTGAGTGATCCGTATTTCAAGGAGTGGAAGCATGCGCAGACAAGATATTTAACTGAAGCAGAAGAGGCATTTTATCCACTGCCCATAAAAGAACTCAGGCTCTTTCAGTCAGAGGTTAAGGGCTTGAAGCTCCTATCCGAGGTTGGAAATGAGTTATTCGCCGACGAAGATCCCGCTCAGGTCTACTTCGAGGGTAAGGCGATTAAAGTAAGGGAGTCAGAGCAAGGGTTAGAAGTGATTGTTCCGCTTCCTTCTGGAAGCAGATACAAGGAAGTGTGCGAGGTGGAGCGAGTTGGTGAAGACTTATCGGTAGTTATTTCGACGGATATAGGAGAAGTTAGGAACTTCATCCCGCTTCCAGCGATCGCACACCTGATGAAACTGGATAGGGCGAAACTTTTAAATGACGAGCTTCGCATATACTTCATTGATGAGCGATGGAAGGAGGGAAAAAAATGAATTGGGAAGAAGAAGATTTGGCAAAGGCGGTGAAGATCCTTGCTGGAACGGCGGCTATCCCCCTAAAGATTGCTGCTGGCATAGCCGGCGAGACTGCTAAGTCCCTTGAGGATTATGTTCCAAAACCCTCGAAGCTCGCTTCGAATTTCGTCGATATGCAGATAAGCACCTTGAAAACAATAACTAAGGTTATAGAGAAAGAGATAGGCTTGCTAGAGGAATATAGGAGCGAACTCGAGGCTGAGGAAGAGAAGAAGGAAAAGATCAAGGTGGAGTAGTGTAACCACATATCTTGGAACTAAATACATACTGAGATAGGTGATAAAAGATGTCGAAAAATAGGGGGCGAAATGGAAATGGTTTTGCGAAGAGCTTGATGAGAAAAGGGCTTGCCTTTGCCGTTTTAATTCTGTTGTTCGTGGCAGCGATTGCTTCTGGTGGAGTAGTTGCAGTCGCTGGTACGGATGAGGGAAAGATTGCTTTTGTATCAGCAGGGAATATTCACATTATTAATCCTGATGGAACTAATGAAGTCAGATTAACTGAAGGAACAAGCCCCGTATGGTCACCTGATGGGAAGAAGATTGCTTATATTGGTAGTATAGGTCGTTATACCTTTGAAAGCGAATTATATGTCATAAATGTCGATGGAACAGGTAAAATTAAACTTGCTGAAGGTGAAAGCTTTAGTTGGTCACCTGATGGGAGGAAAATTTTGTTTATCGAAGGTAAAGTAAGAAAAGACCTCTGGGAGAAGTGGTATACTTATCCTATAGAGTTGAGCGTTTGCATTGTAAATGTTGATGGAAGCAATTTAGTCAGGCTTATAACGGACATTACTATTGGGGGTCATTTTGGGTATCCTACTCTCTCACCAGACGGGAAAAAGATTGCTTATATTTCCGACGTTTATATTTCCTATATTTCCGGCGCTTCCAACCACAACATTTATATTATGAACCCTGATGGAAGTGATAAAACCAAGCTCGTCGAGGAGTCTCCTATTGAGTGTTTTAGATGGTCTCCTGATGGAAAGAAACTCACTTATTCAACACCTGAAGGGCTATTTATTATAGATGTTGATGGAACTAATAAAATTAAGCTGGCCAAAGGTATGCATCATGTCTGGTCACCTGATGGAAAAAAGATTGCTTATTCTGATAGTTCTAATCTCTGGGTTATGAACCCTGACGGCACTGGAAAAACTATGATTGTTGAGGGCGGACTTTATAGATCCATTTTTAGCTGGTCGCCGGATGGGAAAAAGATAGTATATGGCAAGGATGAAGCTATCTACATAGTGAATGCTGATGGAAGCGGTTTGACTAAACTTGTTTATGGTTCTTATCCACAATGGTCACCAGCCCCAACGCCTCTGTTAAGTCCTACTCCATTAGCAACACCAACACCCACTCTAGAACCAACTGTTACACCTACTTTGGCACCAACCGAAGACACTTTCAATTATAAAGGTGAATACACATTTGATTTGACTAAATTAAGAGAAGAAGAGAAAAGAGTTCTTCCATATGTCATGAAATATACAAAAGAATACAAAGTAAGTCCATGCCTTATAATGGCAGTTATTAGGCAAGAGAGCGATTTCTTTGATTATTCACAAGACCCTGATAAAGACAAGACTAAGTTTGATATTGGATATATGCAAGTCTCACATATTGCAGCCATTGACACGTATAAGGAATACACAAGAGACGAATACAAAGGAACAGAGGAGGAATGGCAAAAAGATGGATTAGACCCCGATATAAACATAAAATATGGAACTCGCTACCTTAGAATTCAACACGAACGCATCAGAGATGGACATTATAAGGATGTGTATAACGACATTTTAAAAAGTACTCTATCAGCATACAATGTAGGGCATCCAACTAAAGACAACGAAAAATATGTTGGAGAGGTAATTCAAGGCAGAGAGCTTATTGATGGTCAGCGTAGAGGTTATGAATTCTTCTTGACAATTAGAGTTCCTGTTGGTGGAGCACCAGCACTTGAAAAAGGAATACCTGGATTTGAAGCAGCATTAGCAATCGCAGGATTATTGGCGGTAGCATATTTTTTGAGGAGGAGGAAATGAGAACAGTCATCCAAATCTACAAAGAAGGTAAATACTTCGTGGCTATTGATTTGATAACGAGCGTGGCAGATCAGGGATTGACAGAAGAAGAGGCGATTAAAAATCTGAAAAAGGGACTGGAAGAGCATTACCAAATTCTTATGGAGTTAGCCCCCAAGGACCGTAAAATCTCTTTCTTAGACATTGAAATAGAGAAATATGCCCAAACTTCCAGTCCTATCAGCTAAGGACATTATTAAAGTTCTAAGGAAGTTTGGGTTTCAAGTTTACCGTCAAACTGGGAGCCATATCCATTTGTGGAATGAAGAGCGAAAGCTGCTTGTTACAGTTCCAAATCATCCAGAATTAGCTAAGGGAACATTAATTTCGATCATGAAACAGGCAAAAATAGAAAGAGAGGAATTTTTATCGAAATTGAAGTGAAGACAAAACGGCGGTGATGCCTCGCAATTCAGAGCTTGTCCCATAATTAGATATTTTGCGAAATCAAGAGCTTATTTTTCGATATAGAGCTCTATTTTGGCTTCTTTTTGTTGAGATTTTGAATTGTGAGACAGCCTCTTCATTCGGGGTAGGAAGGTTCGAGGATGTTCCACCGCTACCATTTGAAGCTGAATTCATTATAGTCACACTTTAACAATCTTATAGTCCAGCTCGCCCAATCCCAATTTATGTGCTTCACGTACCTGGATCGTAGGGTCTCCTTCAAATACCTGCGTTCCTATCATCTCTATGGTAGCGAGGTCTACTGCGACAATATCGTTAGAAGCTAAAACGCCGATGTCAGAGCTTATATATTCAGGATCATACTCACCGCAGTCGCAAAACGACGTGATGTCGATGAGGAAATTAACAAAGAGGAAATTGGAATAGGGTAGATTTCTAAGGACGGCATAAGCGACTTCTGCGAGCCTCTTTTGTAAGTTCTCTGACATTCCCTCAGGTGATTTTAATGCACCGCTCGTGCATTCGCTTATACAAGACCCACAACTCACACAGTTCTCAAGGATCAGTTCATGGTCTTCACCTATTGCATTAACCTTGCATACCTCTCTACATCTGTCACATTCAACGCATAAATCTGGATACCGGATGGGTCTCGTCACTTCGTGCTGATATTTCTTTGTTTTTTTAGTCACGCAGCCCATTGCGACGTTTTTTATCGCACCACCGAACGAGGAGGCACAATGACCGGTAGCATGCGAAACGAGGAGCATCGCATCACTCTCGTATATGCTCTTTGCTATTTCTACCTGCTCGTTTACCTGCACCCCGTCGTCCTTCAACCCATCTGCTATAATCACGGGGCAGCCAAGATAAGAGGGGAGGAATCCGTGAGCAAAAGCAGTTCGGTAATAATCCATCGCGGTATACCGCGCTTCCTTATAGATCGTTGTGGTATCCGTAACGAAAGGGTCTCCGCCGTGCTGCTTCACTATGTCCACCAGTTTCTTTACGTAAACGGGTTTGACGAAGGTCTTATTGTTTTGCTCGCCCATGTGCATCTTCAGAGCAACAATTCCGCTTAAATTACCAACGCCCACCTTTTCCAGTAGTATCTCGAGCTTGTCTATAAGAGTGACGTCCTCATTTGCGGCTATGAAGTATACCTCGCTCATACTAACCGTCATGTAAAACTAAAAAGGAGGGATTTCACTACGCCAGTATCTCTTCAAACAAGTCCGCCTCAACTTCATGCATCATCGGTATACCAGTAACTTCGGAAGCAAGCCTGCTCAGCGCCGCAATATCGTTTCGGTTTACCAAATCCAGTCTGAACTTTCGAGTGCCTGCGAGTAGCTGCTTTAATCCCAGACCTATTCTCTCACTGAGATACGAGTAGACGCCAACGGCTGGCCATGGGATCTCTGTTCCTATTTTATTACCGTATTTTGATCGCAATTCCTCAGCAGCGATAAAGAACTTATCAGGGCTGTTTCCGTATTTATTTGCGAAATCCCTTGGCAATCTTCTCCTCTCCGCGAGTTCACAGAAATAAAGGGCTTTCATCGCTGCCGTTAGCGGCGATCGCGCCATGGTGATCGACTTTACTAACGGGGTTCCATCAAGGTTGCTCAGTGCTATTGCCTTGATAACCTGCGTCTCGTTTATAAAGCCACCAGCCATGCTTATGTCCGGCACGTATCTTCCCTTTCTCTCCAATATCTGGACACACTTCAATACCTGCGCTTCTAAATAAACGGTAGGCGTGCTCATCTCGTTCATCATCGGTACGGGACTCATTCCCGTCCCACCGCCGGCACCATCAAAGGTTATATAGTCCACTTTCGCTTCTGATGCTACTTTCATCGTCCACGCCACATCTACGGGTCGGTGCGCACCTGTTTTTATCGTCACATATTTTGTGCCTATCCCCCTCAGCCATTCGACATCCTCCACAAAACTTCGTTCCTCAGGGAATCCCATTCTGCTGTGCCTCTCGAAGGTTTTGAAGAGACCGCCTTTAAACGCCCCCTGTACCGCATCATCCTCAGGGTCGGGCAGCACATAATATCCTCGCTTCTTCAGTTCTAACGCCCGTTCCAACGAAGAAACCCTTATCTCGCCGCCTATTGCCTTTGCTCCCTGCCCCCATTTTCTCTCTATTATATTCACCTCGAGTTTCGAGGTTACATATTCATCAACGCCCCATCTCTGGTCTTCTACATTTGTTTGCACCGCGAGTTCTCCATATTTGCCGTCCCAGTATTTCTTGAAGAGCCGAACCCGTCGTTCCATCTCCGGCGATTTCGTAACTTTTCCGTTCGTGAAGACCGATTCTTTGTCAACGCCACACACGTTCTCCCCGATAATGATTATTATTCCAGAGAGTGCGGCGCCGATAGCAAGTGCATCCCAGTTGTTTTTGCCCACATCCGTAGAGCCGAAGGCACCACTTGCCAGTGGTATTTTGAGGGGTATCCCCCCTATCTTCGATGCTATATTCACGTTATGGAACAAAGCGACATCAGGGTCTGGTTCGATTCCTTCCGCGCCGCGCAGCCTCGAAAGGATATTAAAGTCAGACCAGTCGAGCCGGTAATCCTTGTTTGACGCCGCTGTACTCCATCCGTACTGTTCTGGTTCTGGGTACAATACCTCCCGACCTCTGAACGCCGACTTTCCTATCTCGCAGAGCACTGGACACTCCTTCACACATATCGGGCACATTCCACTCAGCGTATTCACATCCCTTCTTCTCACGGACGTTCCCGTGGTAGACCTCGCATTTGCATATATATCAGGCATTTCAAACACCTCCTCTTAGTTGCAATGTAAAAGGATACGGATTTGTTAAACAGGCAGAACAAATCTTCATTTGCTCCAAAATATTGCCATAATTCCTCCTCTTCTTATTGAACGCAAATCGTTCAAACTCTTTTAGCTCTTCAGAACCCAGCTTCCTCGTTTCTATTACTCCTGCTGAAGCAGCAGCCTTTACAAGCTCTTCTCCTACCTCTGTCCGAATAATTATGGTTGTCCATCCATCAGACGACCCCACGTGGCCTGCTGAAATATCCGCAAGCTGTGAGGTAGCATCTTCGCATATCAAGCAGGTATCCCGCGTGCATGGTTTGATCTCTTTAAGCGGAATACGAACCTCTCTCTCCTTTGTCACGACGACGAAGTTGCCCTCCGAAACATAAAACCGCCCCACATCTTTAATGTCTATCCCTTCTCGTTCTGCTAGAAATGCAACCAGCTCATGATGCCAGAACGCCTCGGTGCTAAACACGCCAATCAAGATTTTCAACCGATCTAATTCTAACGCGGGGTCACGCAACGCTTGCAACCTTCTCACTGCCTCTATGTTACAGCCCGTGCCAACCATGGCGATATTCTCATAGCCACGGTCTATCGCCTCCCAGACACCCTGGACAGAAGGACAAGCGGTATATTTTGGACCACGACCGAGTAAAACTTCTCCTGGGGTTGTTGCGACCAAAGGTTCGGCTTTCCAATCCTCTGTCCTCGTTGCGACGACTGCGGCATCTATAAATCCACTCTTTAACGCTTCATAAAGCAGTGCTGTTATCACGCCACCATCCTTTCCAGTACCTCTTATACTCTTATCCGTTGCCCGTGCGCTCAGTATCTCCTTATAGTATCCAAGAATCCGCTTTTCAGGCGAAGAGGCACAGGGACTAAAATCACATACACCATATTCCAGCTTCGGGCACTCCTCCTCACATAACCGACAAACCGCGAATGAGCGTGGACAGAAACTGAAACAGAACCCCTTTGCGACCGTTCCGCCACAGCCCTTCTCAAATACTATTTCCTCCTCCCTATACTTCTCAAAATCAGGTATAAAGGATGCACACGCGCCGCAGTAGCAGCATACGGGGAAGTTCCGTTCGGTTACCATGAACTATATTCTCCTCCTTCTCCTCTTCGATTTTACATGTTAGCACTATTATCTTTCCTCTTCAATTTAAGTGGTTTAGATAAAAAACTTATTCAATTTACTCAGATAAAATTGTACTGAAAGGGATGGGTTATGTCCCGCAGGAGCGGAATATGTTTCATTCACTCACGGTGATGGAGAACCTTGAGATGGGGAAGAAGCAGTTTGAAGGTGAAGGAGAAAGTTTACTCGCAAACGAAGAATTGAGAGCGTTGTATCTTGGCGGATAGACCTCACTTTGCTGCACTAACCTCACACCCGACCGGTTGCGGTCGCTTCTGGTATGGAAATTCATCATATCTATAAGACTTTTGAACCACATGCACACCGGCGATCAGTGGGTACGCCCCGTATTCCAGCCTATCAATTCCGTAATCGGTATACGTGAGGCCAATCGCGAGATACGTCTCGTTCTTCCTCAGGTATCTGAGCATCCTCCAGCTATACGTCCAGCGATGCTGCTGCTTCATGTTATTCCAGGTCTTGTAAAATGCATCGCAGCGGCATGACCATCTGCGGTATATCCTGCCCGAGGCATCCTTGAAGTTAAAACGAATGTAGCGCTCGTGGCTCTTCTCGTCTTTTTTCATTCGCGCTTGCTCTTCATACACCTGCACAATGCGGGGCTTGATCAATCCCAAACTCCTGCCACGTTTAAATACTGCATCAACAGAGGCATCCACATGCGGTTCTAAAAACGCTTTCTTCTCCGCTTCGTCCAATTCCCTCTCCACGCCCTTGCTGTAAACAAAGAACCTGTCCTCCTTCCGCGGACGCATGCCCCTCCACGCATCAACGTAGAGTGATGAGATGCAGAGGTTCTTGAATGGTGGCATTCCAGTACCAGCGGTATCCATATCGGCTTCATAAATGCCTTGTGGTCTGATCCAGTCCCCGTTTTCGTCTATGCCCGCGACGCAGACCTGCCCTTTTTCAGGTCGTGCAACCGCTAACACCATAAGTTTCAAAGCGTTTGTATAGCGTAATGGAGCGATATTCATAGAAATTTTCGATATTCCCGTGTATCTTCCGGTATGCACTCTCTTCTCACCTCCCGCCTGCGGTTCAGAGAGATAAGCGTTCTCTATGCGCAGCACATCGCCCGCTTTTATCTCGCCGCGCATAATGAGCTCAGCGTTATCATCCCAGAAGGATACCCGTTTGTAATCGAATTCATCCGCTATGATAAGCTCAACGACCTTTTTAGCGGTATCACCACTATACACCTCTCTAACCGGTAGAATTCGGAGCACTTGCCCTGTTATGGTTACCATAAACCTTTTCTTAAAAAGAAGAGCTTTACCAAAAGAAATTATTTTTGGATTAAACCTTTTCATAAAAAGAAAAGCTTTACCAAAAGAACTCATTCCTTCGATCTTAAGTTAAGGGAAGGGTTTATGAAGGGAAACCGTAGGTCTCCCTCATTGTTTCAATCCTTGTTTTAGTGGATAAACCTTTTCTTCAAAAGAAAAGCTTTACCAAAAGAACTCATTCCTTCGATCTTAAGTTAAG
>DYFG01000239.1 GCA_020725315.1 Nitrosotalea sp. | reverse complement strand
GGTAGCGTATAATTGATTGTGTAAAAAGGAATCCAATAATAAAATGGCGTATTCTCCAGTTAGCGAAAAAACATAGACCGGAAAGGTCTAAAGAAAGGAGAATACGCCTTGGAGATCAGTTTATCAGAAAAGTTTCAGAATGTCTATGTCAACGAAAAATGGGGGCAGGAAATATTTATTGATGGATTAGCACAATATATTCGGGAGTTTTTAAAGCATGCTTTTGAAGAAGCTATAAGACTTGAACTACAGGAAATGCTTGGGCGTAAACCTTACGAAAGGACCGAATCTACGAATAATTACCGTAACGGTAGCTATGACCGGGATCTGGAAACCAGATTTGGGGTTATAGAAGACATCAAAGTAGCAAGGGACCGCAACGGTGAATTTTATCCCAGGGTATTAGAGCGTTATCGGAGGCGTGAAGAAAAAATTGATCAGCGTATCATTGAGCTTTTCATCGGAGGGATAAGTACCCGCAAGATGAAAAAGATTACCCGGGATTTATTCGGCAAAGGTTATTCAGCTTCTACCATCTCCAAGATCAACAAGCAGCTAACTGAAGAGATGCGGGCCTGGATGGAGGCCCCTATTGAAGATAATATCAAGTATATTTATTTAGATGGCCTCAACCTCCCTGTAAAGCGATTTGCGGTAAGCAAGGAATCTCTGTTAATGGCCATCGGTATCACCACTGATGGTTACCGGGTGATCCTGGCCGTGCAGCTGGGTGATAGGGAAAGTGCCAGTTCCTGGCTGGAATTTCTCAAAGACCTGAAAAGACGTGGGCTAAAGGGGGAACATCTGGAACTCGGCATCATGGACGGTTTAACTGGTTTGGAAAACGTGTTCCTGGAATGTTTCCCTAAAGCCAAAACCCAGCGCTGTGTTGTGCATAAGTTGAGAAACATTGCAGCCAAGCTGCCACGCAAGATCCAGAAAGACTGCCTGGACCATGTCAAAAGGGTCTTTTACGCTAACTCCTATGATGAAGCGCTAAACCGTTTTAACGACTGGAAGAGCCATTGGGACAAAGTAGCACCAGGCGCTGTTCACTGCCTGGAAAAAGATCTGGATTCTGTTTTACAATTTTACCATTTTCCGAAACACCACTGGAAAATAATCCGTACAACTAATATCATTGAACGCACCTTTAAAGAGTTCCGTCGTAGAACCAGGCAAATGGATAGCCTGCCCAATGAAGATTGTTGTTTAAGATGTGTGTATGCCATAGCTTCTAACCTTAACGACTGCTGGGCAAACCGTAAAGTCGATGGCTTTTCACCCCGGCGGAAGGAAAACGCAGGTGCAGCTTAATTGGCAATAACTGGAGAGTATGCCTTTACTGATGTTTTTACACAATTATATTGACACTACCCTTCCGATCTGTTCC
>DYFG01000238.1 GCA_020725315.1 Nitrosotalea sp. | reverse complement strand
GAACGAAATTCAGAAAACAACATCTTTATAAACTTAAAGTGCGGAATATGGGGTATAAAAGCTTTTCAGAACCTTCTGAACTTCCGAAACTATGGAGTTCCGAACACGACCACCAAAATAACCCTTATTTATTAGCAGCATGAACTTAAGTTATCCTTATATGCCTCTATTGACCTCTCTATATCTTCATCAGTGTGTGCAAAACTGATGAAATTCGTTTCGAACTGAGAAGGCGGCAAAAATATACCAGAAGAGAGCATGGCATGAAATAAGTTCATATATTTGTTTTTATCACATCCTAAAGCGTCAGCATAATTCCTTACTGTAATCCCTCCCGCACTGAAAAAAACCTTGAACATCGAGCCCACTCCGGAAACAGAACCTTCAACGCCAGAATCTTGCACGATTTCGCGTAAAGCGGACCTCATTCTTTCGCCAAGGTTGTTTATCCGTTGTGGCACCCGTTCCCTCTCCAGTATCTCTATCGTTTTCAATCCAGCCGTAATAGAAACAGGATTGCCGCTAAAAGTTCCAGCCTGATATACCGCTCCCGAGGGAGCTACAAGCTCCATAATCTCTCTCTTACCTCCAAGCACACCAATAGGAAAACCTCCACCTACAATCTTGCCTAAAATCGTCAAATCCGCATCTATTCCATAAAAATCCTGTGCACCGCCCAAAGCGAGTCTGAACCCGGTAATTACCTCATCAAGGATGAGTAAAACATCGTTCTCCCTCGTTATCTTTCTTATATCACTCAAATAACCTTCTTCCGGCGGTATAGGTCCAACATTTCCCATCACCGGCTCTACTATAACCGCGGCAACCTCACCGGAATTCTTCTCCAAAAGTGCGGTAAGTGCCGCTGTATCATTAAAGAGAACTTGAAGAGTGTTCTGCACGGAATTCTTTGGAATTCCTTTTGAGTCCGGAATGCAAAAGGTGGTAGCCCCTGAACCGGCTTTGACGAGGACGGCATCATGTGCTCCATGAAATCCTCCCTCGATTTTTACAATTTTATCACGTTCCTTAAACCCTCGTGCAAGTCTTATACCTGCCATTGTTGCTTCACTGCCAGTATTAACATACCTAACCATCTCAATTGAAGGATAATGGGTTATTATCTTTTTCGCAAGCTCTATCTCCCTCTCATGTGGCGTGCCATAAAGCCATCCTTTTTCAAGCTGTTCACTCACTGCATTCTTCACCTCTTCGTTACCATGTCCCAAAACAAGTGGACCATATGCTAAACAGTAGTCAATATATTCTCTGCCATCTACATCATATATTCGTGAGCCCTTTGCACGCATCGTAAAAAACGGATACGGCGTATATGCACGCACCGGGCTGCTAACACCACCCGGCATATATCGTGATGCAAGTTCAAAAAGCTTCTCCGATTTCATTTTTTAGAAATTTATAGTTATTACCTAA
>DYFG01000237.1 GCA_020725315.1 Nitrosotalea sp. | reverse complement strand
GAGAAATTCTGTACGGGGTGCGGGGCGAGATTGGGGTGAATGAATGGAGGCATACGTGGAATGTTAAAATCGTTGTGAAAACACCCAAAGGAATCATACCAGTGGGTGAGGTCGTATTCGATTCGAAAGGAGATATTATTGAAGTTCCAACTAAAGAAACTTTGTTGAGCATCCTGAAAACGAAGCTGACCAATTACAATTCGATTGCCGGACTATCTGGTAGAGGAACTTCCTGGGGAGGAATCGTTAGTTTATGAGATCTTGAAATTGGGGTTGAAGCAGTTGAAGATAGAAAAAGCAATAGAGAGATATAAAAAAGGCGGCGTGTCGCTGGCAAAACTTGGCGTTCTCTCTAAGGTATTTTCGGTTTATCCTGCGCTCACCATCGCAGAAATAGTCTATCCGTTACATAATTTCCGTAACATATTTTATATTCCACTTAATCTAAACCCTAATATCATGAATGCGAAGATAATAGACGAATGGGCAGAACTCATCGGCCACGAACGAGCAAAACTCGTAGCTGATGTCTTTTTTGATAAGAAGATAGACCTCGACTTCCCCAATCTTGCACAGGGTGACCTCACACACATAAAGAAGAGTATTATCGCCGAACTGGAAGATGTTGGTTCTATTCTATTGGAATTAGACGGAAATATCTTAAGTTATGGGGAAATCATAAAGATGGTTGACTTACTTGCCAGAGACCTCATTTCCAAGAGTCTGCCTGATGCATTCGTAAAAGATATTTCTGCGATGTTATTGGCTGAAGAACGGCTCGGTAAGGAACTCGATGACGAAATCAGATACATTAAAGGAGTTTTAAACAGCATCCAACGCCGTGAAGAAGAGCTTGAATGAAATCCCAATTCCCAATATATACCAATAATATGTTTTTTCTTTTCCGAAAACGCTTTGCTTTATTAAAAGAAACGGGTTTAATATCAGTCTTCTCTCTCCTTATACCAGAACGTCACACTGAAACTGCAGTTCTTCTCTCCCGTCTTCCGTTCGTATTTATCTATCTTCCCAAACTTACGCGCAACATTTCTTATTATCGGGTCGCATGTTATCTCGCAATTTTTATCTTCACATGGCGCTCTCTTAATCTCGAGGCTGACTTTACGACCTTTGCGTGTCATTACCGTCTCGTGCGTGACCTCAAGCTCTTCAAGCTCCATATAATACTTGAGGATATACGCAATCCCATCACCGAAATCGAGCACTTTGTCAGGAAATGATCTCCTCAACCTGTCCAGTTTATCACTGATTCTAAGCACCTCATTCCCAAAAGGCGTCGCTACATAGAGCGTATGCTTCTCACCGATAATCGCTTCTCGCTCGAATTTAACAACGAGTCGAAACTCTGTAAGCTCACTGAGTGACTCTGCGGCTCGCGCTTTTTCTATATCAAGGTCATGTGCTAACTCGACATTTC
>DYFG01000028.1 GCA_020725315.1 Nitrosotalea sp. | reverse complement strand
CAAATTCGTAGCTACATTTCCACGGCTCGCAAGAATGGTCAGAGCGTCATTGAGGCACTGAGACTGGCACTGAGCGGGACACCTTATCTTCCTCCTAGCCTTTGTGTGCAACCTGCGTTAGCAGGCTGAGTAGTTACCAAACTTTCTTAAAGTTTGAGAATGGGGCGTGTTTTTCAGGTGTTTGATGGTATTACGGTTCTTTACAAGGAGTCAAAGATGGTGGCGGTCTTGAACTTAAGACCGATCCATGGGAAGATCCTCTCCTTGCTAGGCCGTGAGTATGAGAGGATTTATTGCAGCAGTTAGGGATAAGGAGGCTTTTATGGGCTTCCATCGAAGAAATATCGCATTGCAACCAGGAAAAGCGCTGTTAGTCTCTATCATCTCCTTTTTCATGCAAAATAGAGGCGAAAAAGGGGATAAAAACAATGATGCAAGACGTAATATGCTCAACGGATATTAATTTGGATGATATACCTTATATGATGGGTTCGTAGCTGAATGAAATTCAGAATATGCCATCTTTATAAATTTAAAATGCGGAATATGGGGTAGAAATATTTAATCGAATTTCCCTTCTGTCAGGAAATTTCATTCCAAATATACGAATCAACAGAATTATCAATCAAATCTAAAATACAATCTTTCACCGAAATATCTTTCGTTAATATCTCAATAAAAAGCCTTTTTGTAGGTGTAGCCATGATTTTATCTTTCGTCATTTCTTCAGTGGCCATTTTTATCCCTCCTTTTTTATCCATCCATCTTTGTTACCCTCTACGCGTATAATTTTATTTAATACAGAGAAATTGATAAAACTTTCGTCTTTAACATCTTAGCCCCCAATCTTCTGCTCGTAATTTATCAAAATGAACAAAAAGAAAGCCCTGGACGGGATTTGAACCCGTGGTCTCCACCTTACCAAGGTGGCGCATTGCCAACTATGCTACCAAGGCGCATCTAATATTATATTTGCCTCCGTTATATAAATTCCCGGTTATAATAATCTAATCCCCAGTGCTGCAACTCCATCTGGTGATTCTCCATCTTTTCTTTATATAACATGAAGAAGAATGTAGGTTTGACTGAGCGTACATGAAAATTGGCATATTAGGGCCCGAGGGGACGTTCTCAGAAACTGCGGCTGTGCTCTGGCTCAAAGTGAGAAGAGGTGGAAGTAGCGAGCATGCCGAGCTCAACTATTACGAAACGATCGTTGACGTAGCCGAGAGCATCGTGAGAAAAGAAGTGGATTATGGCATTGTTCCGATCGAGAATTCCCTGGAGGGCTCAGTGGGAGAGACGTTAGATCTGCTTTCGAGCGAGAATGACGAAGGTGGGATGCGTATAGTCGGTGAGATTTTAGTACCCATAAAAATCTGTCTGCTGGCTAAACAAACTTCAGGAAAGTTTGATCAAAACGCTTCGCAATCGTTCGCAAGAATACGAAAGGTCGTTTCACATCCCCATGCATTAGCACAATGTAAGCAGTTTATCAGGGAACGATTGAAAGTGAGGGGCGTGGAGGTGAAATCCGTAGAGAGTACGGCAGTTGCCGCGAAAATGGCAATGGAGGATGAAACAGTAGCCGCATTAGCATCTGAAGAAGCAGCGAAGAGATATAATCTGAAGATCCTTGCGGAAGATGTGCAGTGTGGGGCTCTGCCCCACGACCCCGCAAGCCCTGTAAGGGCTTACAAAGAGAGCGTTACGAGATTCGTCGTGCTCTCTTCCTCTCTTTCTGATATCGAGACCTCACCTACCGGAAGGGATAAGACATCCCTCTTGCTCTATTTGAAGGACCGTCCCGGGGCGTTATACGAAGTCCTGGGCGAATTCGCTCAGCGTGGCATAAACCTCACGAAGATAGAGTCACGACCTTCCAAACGCGCTCTGGGCGATTACATGTTTCATATCGATTGTGAAGGACACTTAGAAGAAGAAGTGATAAAGGACGTGTTGGACGGGGTCAAGCGGAAAGTGGCGATGTTGAAAGTGCTGGGCTCTTATCCCAAGGCAAGATAAGATGAAAATCGTTGTTACTGGTGGGGCGGGATTCATAGGTTCGCATCTGGTTGATAGATTAATAGAGGAGAACCATGAGCTCGTCGTCCTGGATAACTTGAGCTCAGGGGATGAGCAATTCATCACACCGCACCTCGGTAAAGAACGGTTCCGGTTTCACCAAATAGACCTGCTGAATGGCAAGATAACAAGTTTTTTTGAAGGCGTCGAGGAGGTTTGGCATCTCGCTGCGAATCCTGAGGTGCGATTAGGTGTGGAAAATACACGCGTTCATTTGGAGCAGAATCTCATCGTAACCTCTAACGTGTTAGAAGCAATGAGGATGAACGGGGCGCGCAGGATAATATTCACCTCCACATCCACGGTTTACGGCGAAGCGGATAAACTGCCGACACCAGAAGAGTACCCCACCATGCCCATATCGTTATATGGTGCGTCAAAACTTGCCAGTGAGGCTTTGATCGCCTCGTACTGTCATACCTTTGAGATGCAGGCCTGGATCTACCGGTTTGCAAACGTTATCGGCAGGAGATCTACACATGGGGTAATCTATGATTTTATACATAAGCTCAGAAGCAATCCGAGGGAGTTGGAAATCTTGGGCGATGGGAACCAAACGAAATCGTATATTTACGTGGATGACTGTATAGAAGCTATGCTCGCGGGTTTAAAAGCAAACGGTAAGAACAGAGTGCATATCTTCAACATCGGTACAAATGACATGATACGTGTGAAGCGAATTGTAGAGATCGTATGTGAAGAGATGCGCACCTCACCAAAATTCAAATTCACCGGTGGTAAACGGGGATGGAAGGGTGATGTCCCCGTTATGTTGCTCGATGCTTCGAAACTGAATGAATTAGGCTGGAAACAAAGATACACTTCGGAAGAGGCGGTGAAGAAGGCAACACGAGATCTGTTAGGTTAAAAAAACAATCAAAAATTAAAAAAAGGTGGAGGGGAAAAATGTCCCCTACGGTTTTACTTACTATACTCCCATCACTTTCTTGAGTGGTGCAATTATCCGGGGATACCCCACCGCCATCATGTGGCATCCAGCAGCTGGTGTTCCTTTTAGATATTCCAAGAAACTGGTGAAGAATTCCACGTTGATCCGGTCAATTTCCTGCTTCTTCTTCTCCTTTATCTCCTTCGTCGCTTCAAGGGATTTCAGATAATCCGGTGGGACATCGACGCCTGCTACGTACTTATCGAAGAAATCAGCCGCTCCAAAACTCTTTGCTGGGAAGATACCAACCAAAATTGAGTCCAAATCGAATACCGGCTTTGCATCCGGTGTATCACCAAGGGATACATGGTCACCCGCTAATGCTAAGATATTCTTTATCCCCAATACACCAGCGCCGAGCACGTCGGATAGAAGCGCCATACGATTCCTGTCAGAACACCTGAGCTGATAGACGCACTCCATACCAGTCTCTTTTTCGATTTTAATTCACCCGTGAAGACATATTTCCCTTCCGTCAATTCCTTCATCAATTGGCTATAAACTTCTCCGCGAGGCATTTTTTCCTATCACACTCCTATTTTTTTTCTTCAAGCTTCGGTTTTGCACTGAACGTATAAGTCAGGAATCCAGGCATAGCCCCAATCATGGCACTCATCATACTGACGGGTTCCTCTATCTCGAACAGCCGTGGCCTCTTACATTTACTCCATTCATGTGGAGCTCGCATCTCTATGAATTTGTCGAGTTCGCCAAGTTTCTCCATCCGCTCGTAGATCTTAACCCATGCGCAGTCCTTTTCAGGGTCTATTTCGCATTTATTATCAACGCGGGGCATATCGGGATGCCACTTTCGCAATTGAATAAATTGAGTACCATTTAAATAAAAGACATAAGAAGATTGAGGTATACGAGATAATAAATCATGGCACCAGATCTGCCCGATGTGCAAGCGTGCAGCCCTGACATAAAGATAAACCTGACGAGGGTTGGCGTGAAAAATGTGAAGAAGTTGGTAGAGGTAGCGAGAGCAGGTGCAAAAAGACCTGTAGTTCTGATATCTGATTTCCATATCTTTGTGAACCTCCCGTGGGATATAAAAGGAGCGAACATGTCGCGTAATCTCGAAGCGATCTATGAAGTGCTGGAAGAAGCGTTGAGCATGCCGACGTACGATATTGAAGAATTGTGTAGCGAAGTAGCAAAGAGATTGCTCCTTCGCCATTCCTATGCCACGACGGCTGAAGTGGGCATGAGGAGCGAGTATATGTTAAAAAGAAGGACACCCGTGATGAGGATATCCTGTCAGGAGCCTGCGACGATCTTTGCTGAGGCACGAGCCTATCGTACACCCTCGGAGGACCAGAAAAACGGCATGAGGATAAAAAAGGTAATTGGTGCGGAGATCGTCGGGATGACAACCTGTCCGTGCGCCCAGGAGCTCATGCGGGAAAGGGCACTGGAAGAATTGACGAAAATGGGGATATCCAAAGGAGAAATCGACACCTTTTTGGATAGCACTCCCTTGGCGACACATAATCAACGGGGGAAGGGTATAATCTCCATAGAGGTTGAGGATGATGTCAAAGTCCCTCTGGACAAAATAGTCGGTATAATCGAGAATTCAATGAGCGCTAAGACCTACGAGATCATGAAACGTCCAGATGAGGCAAAGATTGTGGAAATGGCACATAGAAAGCCCATGTTCGTTGAAGATTGCGTCAGGGAGATGGCGAAGCGCGTGGTAGAAACATTTAAAGACTTGCCTGATGATTCGATCGTTACCATAACGCAGATAAGCGAGGAGAGTATCCACCAGCACGATGCTCTTGCCGAGCGCGTTGCTTCTCTTGGTGAACTGCGCAGGGAGTTAGAAGAAGGTACGGCTATATGAAAGCCGGGGTGGCCTAGTTGGTTAGGGCGCGGCACTCATAATGCCGAAGTCACGGGTCCGAATCCCGTTCCCGGCATACATCCTCCCTTTTTGGTAAGGCTTTTTCTTTCTAAAGAACCAACCCGTCAATGACCTTTTTTGTCCTTCACGGCGCTGGGGTTGCAGGGTAAAAAGCTTGCCTATAACACATTTACAACATCTTCACAATCCTTTTTAGCTCATCTATCCGTGTATCTGTCTTAATTGCGGTGTCAGAGAAATGCGTTCTGCTTGCCGAAAAACCGTTCGACCGCAAGGCATCGAGTAAGGACGGGATAGAAGGGGGAGGGATCTTCAACGCTTTGCAGAGCGCATGATGCTCATAATAAAATGGTATCTCTAACTCCTGGATACAGGTGTTAACGATTTTCAGTGCTTCTCTCTTCTTGCCCAGCCTTCTTTTTGCCAGTTCCGCATGCACCTCCTCACAAAATCCCTTATCTTTTATTGGATGGATATACAATGGACCTGCAATGCGCATCTTCTTACCACAGAGTGAACAGGTATTCTCCACGTTCAAATCCAGCATATCGGCGTACGAGAACGCGAATCGATGGCTGCAGGAGAAGCAATGTGCGATGAACCCCAGCCGTTTGATGCTCTCATCAGCTTTTTTCGCGCCTCTTTCCACACGTGCGATGAGTCGTATGAAGTGCGCAGAGGCATACGAGAGCAATGGCTGTATCGCCTTCTCATATCTGCCCAGCTCCCGTGTTACGGCACCCAAGAGGATACGTGTTCCCATCTCCGCATGGTATTCGGTATTCAGTGGTCGTGCACCGTAGGTTCGCAGGCTACCGGTATGAGCGCCGCATAAGGGCGCGGTATCAGTCGCCGTAATCAACAATAATTGCTTTACTGACTTGCAGGCATCGTCCAGAACTGGAACCGGCGATCCAAACGGGTCTATATCGACCAGATCGTATTTGGTTTGTACGAGCAGCACGTTTGCATCCTCGTTATATGCTGCTGAGCGCTCTTCCACTGCGTTTAACGCTATATTTCGCTGTATCAGGTCATACGCAGGCATGCTTCGGTCGTTAATGGTAACCCGCAGGCCAACTTCGTTCGCTATGCGCACGCCGCGCACGCCGGTTCCTGCGAGTGCGTCTATGTATGTAAGCGATGGAGAAGGATACAAAGTAGCAAAAGCTGCGATGCTCGCGATGTCGATATCGCGAGATAGTTCCATTGTGGGATTATAAAAGATCGATTTGGTGAAGTGCGTTGGTACGAGCAGCTTCGTGGTTCCTTCTCGAATTTCGGAAAACATTTGTTATTGGAGATAAGGAAAGTTATTAATATAAGTAACATAGATATTTTACCTTACTAACAATCGACGATGAGCAATATACTAACCCTCGACCTGCATGTGCACACGAATTACTCGTATGATGGACGTGGTTCAATCGAGGAGATAGTAGAGAGTGCGATAGCGAAGCAGCTCGATGGTATTGCAATATGCGACCACAATACAATGGAAGGTTCTTATGCGGCACGAAAGTACGTAGCCGATAATAATCTGGATTTGATAATTCTTCCCGGTATAGAAGTAACGACTTCTAACGGTCATTTGATGGTGCTCGGGATCGAAGAAGGGATAAAAGAAGGCTTGTCAGCAGAGGAAACGATAAGAAGAGCGCGCCAAGAAGAGAAGGAGAAGAAGAGCACGGTCGTCATTATTGCACCACATCCGTTCCATCCTTTTCGCCATAGTATTGGGAACTCGTGCCTACATTCAGGCATAGATGCGATAGAGATCTTCAATTCCAGATATTTATTCGGCGCTGCGAATAAACGAGTGAGAATAATGGCAGCCCGGAATGGCATCACGGCCGTTGCGGGAAGCGATGCGCATTCCGCGGACTGCATTGGTCTTGCAACGGTTGAGGTTGATGGAGTGCAACGGTCAGAACAGGAAGCGATATTGAAGAGGATAAAGGAGGGAGAGGTAAGGCTAAAGAGTTGTAAGAGAACCCCTTTTTGGCTTTATTTATCCCAATTATGCAAAAAGAAAAGGTAAAAAGAAACCCAGGGTTTATTTATGCCGCTCTTTGATATTTCTAGTTCAAGCACTTTTCCAACTCCTCAGGCGTATTTATGTTTTGAAACGTCTTTAAATCTGAGTCTATCTCCCGTATCTTATTTACCGGGACGAAATTGACATTTTTGAGTTGCGATAAACTTGTAAAAATCCTTTTATCACCTTGTTTTATTGCGTCCTTTATCGCTCTCAGCGTTGGCTCTTTTTTATAAACTGCATGCAAGGGCTCCAGCATACCGTTTTCCCACCTTGGTACGACTGCATCGTAGTTACCACGCTCAGCTATCTCGAATAAAAATTCCACCACGTATTCGTTTACAAAAGGCATATCACAGCCGATGACGAGGGAATAAGGAAAGGAAGCCCTTTCTAAACCCGATATGACGCCTGCAAGTGGACCAAAACCCTTTAAAGAGTCAAAAACCAAAAAGACTTTATCTGGTATTTTATCTCTGATTTGTTCTTGCCCTTGCTGCTCGTCTCGTGCTACCACTATTATCTCGTCTGCCACGCCTGATAGGTTATCAATGACATGCAGTATAAGCGGCTTGTTCTTTAACGTGATGAGGCATTTATTGTGGGGCAGAGCCCCACGACCCCGCAAGCCCTGTAAGGGCTCAGATTGGAACCTTTGACTTTTCCCGCCTGCGAGGATGAGCACGGTCTTTTTCATTTCTATTTCTTCAGAAACAAAGAGGTTTTATTTAAATAGAGAGGGATGTCAGTTTATTATGGATATGAATTTCGGAGAAAACCAAAATAAAAAGGAGGAAAAAGGGTGAGGAGTATGGAAGCACGGGATATAATATTCTCGGTGGTGATGGTCTTCTCTGCCTTTGTGCTTGCGTATAGGTTGTGGGGCAGGTATCGTGACCCAGCGATTGCACTTTCAGCAGTGATATTGGTCGGAATGTTAGCGCTTTTGTTCTTAAGTATTGACGAGAGGTTAAGGAAAATAGAGAAGGGGATAAGCGAGAAGGAGCGGTCTTTAAGGGTGAGTCTGCAATCAGTGGAAGAAGAAGTGAGAGAAAGAATAGGTACCGCAGCGAGAAGATTGGAGGAAGTGAGAGAGGAGATATTGAAAAGGGGATACCGGTAAGATGGAAAAGTCTCACGGTCAAATAAGCCCTTACAGGTCTTGCGGGGGCATGGGCGGAGCTCCACACTACCAAATCCCACGTAAATCCTAATCAATCAAACTCTTTTCTTAAGAGAAGAGCGTCTACGGAAAAAAGAGAAGCGATGTGGAGAGAGATTATGGAGAAGTTTGAGGGGTTACCATCACAAAAGAAGGTTATAGAGCTTTTATTGGAGCGAGGGTTTCAAGTGAGTCCTGACGGGAAAGTAGCGTCAGGCGGGATAGAGATACCGCATACACAGATAGCAAACGAGATAGGCGTGGATAGGCGAGTAGTTGATATGACCGTGAAAAAAATCCTAAAGGATCCTGAGTTGAGAAAGATATTTGAGAATATTCGTTCTATAGCATTTCTTGGTGAGGTCGCTCCATTATTGGAGCTCAGTGTGATTATCATACATCCGAGGAATGCGAGAGAAAAGGGGATACTTGGAGAAGTTGCCACGGTGATAGCAAAGCGGGGATTGAGCATAAGACAGGCGGTTAGTGATGACCCTTATCTCGTGGATGATCCTAAACTCACGATTATCACTGATAAAACTATACCAGGTGAGTTAATAGAGGAAATAGGGAGACTGAGGAGTGTAAAAGCCGTAGAGCTTCACCAGCCATGAACGGGCTCCCAACAAAGGTGGATTAGATGCATGATATAGTTGGAGATCACTTCATTTTCATTAGTTTCTTTATGTCTTTTATAAATTTTGGAAACGCTTTTACTTTTTCGCTTTCACTAACTTTTCTAAAGACATAAGTTCCGTCTAATTCATGCTCCACGATAATCCTGTTTCGAGAGGGTTCTTCTGGAAGGCTTCTTATGAGATTGCCATCTTCATCCGCAGTAATAAAGTAACCTCTTATATGCATTGTTACCGGGTCACTGGCAAGTTTTAGTTTCCAATAAGCTGTCTGTGCAATTCTTTCTCGTAAAGTAATTTTGCAAGAAATTATGCCTATCACCTTAAGAGTTTTTGGGTTGTATATAACAAATCGGTGTCAGGCAATATTGCCCATTTCCCATATCTAACCAAGAGTTGGCGATAGACTTCGTTAAGTTCATCATCTATTTCTTTTCTTTCTAACTTTTTTCCAGGTATGCATAGCAGTCCAAGGCTTTTTAATTGATCTTCGAGCATATACCAAACTAATTTTTCAAAATTTCTTCCTTTGAAAACTTTCCATGATTGCTCGGCATCAGGAACTTTTCCTTCTGATATCTTTTTTAAAGCCCTCGTGGTACTAATATACTCATGCTTGTATTTCTCCCGAGCCTCTTCAAAGATTTCAGAAAGATGCAGATATGCATTATTACCATATTGTCTTTTCTTATCTTCATACATTTGCAACAAACCGTCGAAGTCCATTAATTAAGCCCCCTTATTTTGTTACTTTCTTTCGTAATATGCCCACTTAATTTCTCTATGCTCCTCTTTTTCTAACCCAACATTAGGTTTTTGCATAATAAACAGGTATTTAAAACCTCGAAGAAAGAAGTTAAATTTCCTCGCTCTATAATACCATACCGCGGTATTAGAAGTTTGACTTCTTCTAACCACGCATATAATATCCACAGTGTTAAAATATTTGCATAACCGCTCATAAACCATGAAACCTACTGGAGTAAATTTCCTTTTTACCCACTGGTCGCCAATCAGCCATCCAAGCACTTTTCCTGGCTTTAGAATCCTGTTGCATTCTTTCATCACCTTCTCCAACTCATCAAAAAATCTCTCATCTTCACAAGAGATCTTACCTATACAATCTGGATGGTCGTTGTATTTTATATTATTGGAATAAGGTGAATCTACAAATATCATATCAACAGAATTATCGTCTAAGGATATTTTTCTTGAATCGTTTTGAATAATGTCAGGTCTTACAGGTGCTATATCATAACCGATAACCCTGCGACCCTCTTCTTTGCAGACATCAATTGTCGTTCCACTTCCAGCCATTGGGTCAACAACCAAGTCACCAGGTTTTGTATATCTTTGAACTAAATTGTAGATAATAAAAGCGGGAGTAACTCCAGGATATTTATTGTCACCCTTGGGTGTTTTACCATAACTTTGTGTTGGGTAATCCCACAATGTTGTAGCCTCTATAAGAGGTTTTTCACCTTCTTCCACTTCTGTTGGCACAAATCCTTCTTCTTCAAAGAGCGATAGCTGTCTATTTCTCTTCATGCCAAATCTCCTTAACTTATATTATCTCTTAGTGTCCCGTAGATATTAAATATTCTCCTTCTATATTCTATCCAAAAGGTATCGCATTGGAGATTTTCCTATGGAATGGAAGACAGATAAAGAACAATATAGACAAATTAGGGGAAGAAGAGCACTCTCTCTTTGCTCTCCATTCGAAGACTGCAAAGATCATGAGAGAAGTGGAAAGGGGAACATTGTTTTTATACGAAAGTAGGGTGAGGGGGACACACAAAATCTATTTAAGTGTAAGACCTGTGGAAGAACGTTCTTAGAGAGGCGTGGAACACCGCTCTTCAACTACAAGCTGAGGGAGGAGAAGGTCTATCAGATTGTAAAATGTCTCGTGGAAGGAAACGGTATTCGTGCAACTGCTCGAATCGTTGGTGTGGACAAAGACACCGGTGGATCTGTGATAGAACGTGTCGGAGAGCACGTGGAGAAGATAACAGAATGTCTGATGCGAGAGTATCATCTCAAGGAATGCCAATTGGATGAGTTATGGGGTTTCGTTTTTTAAAAAAGAATTCTAAAGGCATACGGCATAAAAGAAGAAGTAAAGAGAAGAGGAAAGAGAGGGAGACCAAGAAAACCAACGATAATCCCACATCCAGACCTGAAGTACGCCGTGGTAAAGAAGAGGAGAAGAAAAGGAAAAGTCGCGGATATAAAAACAGAAGTCGTATTCGGCGAAGAAAATAAGGTTATGGAGGCGATAGAGAGATCACCAGTCAGCAATCAGATCACTACTCCTTCGTTGAGCGAAACAATCTTACGATGAGAGAGAGAAACAGGAGGCTAACGAGGAAAACACTGGGGTTCTCAAAGAAAAAGAAATTAGACAAAAATACTCAAATTAAAAATGTTCTCTATTTTCGAGAGAGAATAGAAATAAAGAGATGAAATTCTCAATCGTCCTGGAAGACGAGATTTTGGAAGGAAAAACCACCGATGTATACTTCCTCAGAACGGAGGAGGTGCTGAGGAGGAAAGGAATTAATCCCACGGTGGTGGCGGAGGTTATTACAACGAGGCGGGGATGGGCTGTGCTGGCGGGTTTGGAAGAAGTGGCTCAGTTGTTGGAAGGGAAGAACGTGGATGTGTACGCGATGCCCGAGGGTACGATCTTCTTTCCTTACGAGCCTGTGTTACGCATTGAAGGGCCCTATTTGGAGTTTGCGAGATATGAAACGCCTTTATTAGGTCTTATCTGCCACGAATCCGGCATAGCGACGAAGGCGGCGAGGATAAAGAAGGCAGCAGGGGATGTCCCCGTAATTTCTTTTGGTACGAGGAGGCAGCATCCGGCATTAGCAGCGATGATAGAGCGATGCGCATATCTCGGTGGAATGGATGGTGTGAGCTGCGTTGTCGGTGCGGAACGAATAGGGCTAAAGGCAACAGGAACAATGCCTCACGCTTTGATGATATGTTTCGGCGAGGAGAGAGAGAAAGAGGCCTGGAGGGCATTTGACGAAGTAGTTGCGAAAGATGTGCCCCGGATATGCTTATGTGACACGTATTATGATGAGAAAAAAGAATCGATAATGGCTGCGGAGGCGCTTGGGGATTCGTTACGTGCTGTTCGGTTAGATACGCCCGCTTCGAGGAAGGGCGACTTCAGAAGGATCATTGAGGAAGTACGGTGGGAGCTTGATATTCGGGGGTATAAGAACGTGGGCATCTTTATAAGTGGTGGTATCGATGAGGAGGAAGTGATTGCGCTGAGAGATATCGTAGCCGGGTTTGGTGTGGGGACAAGTGTCGCAAACGCTCGGTGCATAGATTTCGCACTGGATCTAATAGAACGAGAAGGTGAACCGTGTGCGAAGCGCGGGAAGCGAGGGGGGAAGAAACAGGTGTATAGAAGGAAGGGAGTGATTGAAGAAGGTAAAGATGAAATACGATTGGCAACCGAAGCTCCGCCGAAGGATATGGAGCCGTTGCTGAAGCCGATGATGCTCAAGGGTAAAATCAACGAGGATTTCTCGTTTTCGCTCGAAGAAGCGAGGGGAAGAATGCTGGAGCAATTAAAGAGTGTTAATTTGTGATCCCTCAGATACGCCAGCCTCTTCAAACGTCTTCATCTCGGTTAGTACTTTACACGCGGCATCTACAATGCTTATGCCTAATGCCGCACCCGTCCCTTCACCGAGTCGCATATTCAGGTCGAGCAAAGGCTTTAAACCGATGTAATCAAGGATGACCGAATGTCCTCTTTCTACCGATCGATGCGCTGCTATCATATAATCCCGCACAGCAGGCGCTATCTCGTAAGCAATTAACGCTGCGGCACCTGATATAAACCCGTCAATAACAACCGGGATTCTATGCGATGCAGCTGCCAGCATCACACCGACCATACCTCCGAGCTCAAAACCACCTACTTTAGCGAGAACATCGATGGGGTCTTTTCTGTTAGGTTTATTAACCCTTATTGCTACCTCTATTACGCTTATTTTCTGTTCAAGCGCTTCGTCGTCAAGGCCTGTTCCTCTTCCGGTCACTTCTCTCACCGCTTCTCCTGTTATTACTGCGGCAATCGCACTGCTTGGTGTGGTATTTCCAATTCCCATATCCCCCACGCCAACGATATCCATACCCTTCTTAATTTCAAGCTCAAGGACGTCTATTCCCGCATCGATAGAACGTAGAGCATCCTCATACCTCATTGCTGGTCTTTTTGCCATATTAGCGGTCCCATACGCGATTTTCTTATTAACCAGCATTTCGTCTTTTATATCCACCGCAACGCCCATATCAACAACGACAACTCGTGCACCCACGTGTCTCGCCAGTACATTTATCCCGGCACCACCGCTCAGGAAATTAAAGATCATCTGAGCAGTAACTTCTTTTGGAAATGCACTTACCCCCTCTTCGGCAACGCCGTGGTCCCCTGCCATTGTTATAATTACTTTGTCCTTTATCCTTGGGGTGGGATTACCCGTGATTCCCGCAATTTTTATGGATAGATCTTCTAAGCTTCCTAAGCTCCTTCGGGGCTTGGTGAGATTATCCTGTCTTTCCCTGGCGATTTTCATTGCATGCTCATCCAGCGCTTTGATTCTTTCTATTGTATCTTTCATGCTCATGATTATCGCCTCGTTTGTAATGTTGAATGGCATTTTTATAAAGGTGTATGTATATCTTAAAAATATACTTGCCGCTATGAATTATGCTGCGAAGGTTGTGGAGCATGAAGAGATAAGGACTTATTGAGGAACATGGCGACTATTTTTATTTATTAGCGGCTCTTCTAACTGGAAAATTGTTCGATCGAAGAATTTATAAATACTTTTACCTTCCTTAAAGGTAGCGATTTGATGGTTGTGGGATCAGTGTTTGGCGGCGTAGTGTTGGCTGAGGATGTGTCGGAGGTTTTAAGGTGTTGATTTGGTGAGGTGACGGGATATTATGAAGCTTAAATCGAATATTTGGAAGTATGGGGTAGTTCTGGCAGTATTAATTGTGATGGTTGCTGTTCTGAGTTTTGGATATTTACAAGAAGAAATGCCACAAGGAGAAGTGCCATCAACTCCTATAAACGTGAGTTTATCTATCTCTGACGGTTGGTCAGCGGCGATCTAACAAGGCAGGGCGATCTGAAAGCAGACAAACCCATATTTTTCTCTGCCGAGATTGTATTTAAATAAAGAAACTGGTAATTGGGCTATTGAGGCTGTTGCCAGGCATGTGATTGACGAAGAGAATTCATGGGGAGACATAGATGTCATCCATCTAAATGTCGGTGTTGACTATGCCGTACTGGGCTGGCCATCTGTCGGTCCAGTAAGTGAAATCGAACAAGTCGCGGAGGGAATGTCGAAGGAGTCGTTACACCAGAAGAACTCATCACAGAAGAAATGCTTCCTGATCCTCCAGCGGTATCATTAAACGGTGTTGTGGAGGGAACAGAAGAGCACAGCAGTATTACCGTGACAGGAACGTTCAAGTATTGGACAATACTTGGAGACACAAGGCGTATGGGTATACTGATTCATCTGGATACTTTTCAATTCTAGGTGTAAACCCAAGCGGAGGCATAAAAGCAAGATTGTGGTGCTATGTCAAATACGGCTATCTCTTTAGAACTGCTTTGGTCGGGAGGGTTGATAAGGGGGGTCTGACCCCTTATTGTTTCTTTAGTAAAGGTTTCTTTTTAAATTTCATGAAATCCTCCTCAACTTTTCAATGAGCTTATCAATATCTTCTGCAACGATTTCCACCACCTCTTTATTCATCTGCGCTTCATAAAAGTTTCTATGCAAGGCATTCGCCACACTAAAAAGTCTAACAATCTCTTTATCCTTACTCTCCCGTGAAAGCAGACTTACGAAATCCCACAAACTCCCATGTTTCTCTAACATTAGCCCTCTCTTCGCTGCAGCCCTCTTCACTGCAAGTGCCGATGCACCCCAGAACTTTTCGGACGCCTGTACTAAGTTTCCCTCCTTCAACAGCTCTTTCGCTTCTGTTAGATATTTCTCACCCAGTGTCTCGTAATGTTCCACAAGGTCTTCTGGGTCCACCTTTTCATCCAAACCCTCGCTTATAAGCTCGACGATTAACTCCTCGGGCAGGTATCCTGTTTCCTCTGCTTTCGCTTTTAGTTTCTCACCGAGCTTTGCAGGCAGGGTGATAGAAGCTGCTATCATGATTATGTAGTACCTCTTATAATAATACGTTACAATGGTATATAAAACCAAACACGTTTATCATTTATGTAATTGATTCCTGCTATTAGATTAGAAATGAAAAGGTCAAACATTGAAATGCTATCGATGAAAGCAATTTTGATAATTTTGGCAGTTATAATCATAGGAATTGCCTTCAACGGTGAGGGCACTGCAAATTTATCAGCACCAGGCACATCCGAAAAGGTGATAGTTACAGAAATATACTATGATACCTATCTGAAAGGGGACACTGACGGTGAGTTTATAAGGATACACAATCCCACCGAAAGCTCAATTAATATCGGTGAATGGCAGATAACTGATGGGGAGGGCGTTATAACATTTCCATCATGGGTGAATATAGATGCTGGTGGTAGTTTATATCTCGCTTATAATGCAACTGCATTTGTATCTGATGGTATGTTTAAGTCCGCCTCTATAAAAAGCAAGAGGTGGAAAAATGGCATA
>DYFG01000027.1 GCA_020725315.1 Nitrosotalea sp. | reverse complement strand
CCTGCTACACGCCGTAACTTATAATACTCACTTCCGCCTAACTCCTTTTTCGTTTCTCCTATCAGATATAAGAAATTCCCAACTTCCTTTACGTCCACGGTGATGCATTTTCTCACATCGTCGCAGAGCCCGATACCCAGAATAGTGGGCGTGGGAGGAATAGACTCTCTCATCGCGGCTGATTCATTATAAAAACTCACATTACCGCTCACAAAGGGTACCCCCAATGTGGACGCCATGTAACCGAGACCCCGACAGCATTCGTAGAACTCGCCCATCCGTTCCGGCTTCTCTGGATTGCCGAAATTCAAGCAGTCTGCAAATGAATGGGGCACGGCACCGACCGACGTTAAATTCCTGCACACTTCGTCCACCGCACTCGCAGCACCCCAGAACGGATTTCGTCTGCAAAAGGACGGATTTACATCTGAAGTAATCGCAAGCCCCTTATAAGAGTCCTCTAACGGCTTTATCACCGCGGCATCGCCATGCGTCTCTTTCCCTATCAACCCTTGTAACGGCTTTAATACCGTAGCGGCTCGCACCTCATGGTCATATTGTCGTATAACAAATTCACGAGAGGCGATATTCGGAGAGGCGAGCACCATTTTTAACGTTTCAGTGTAGTCTTCCGGCTCTTCGATCTCCACGAGTTCCTCCTTCTCCTTCCTCCTCACCTCCATCGGACGCACATACCTCGGACAAGAGAGCAGAAAATCTGTCTCCAGCTCGAATACCTTCTCACCATCATGGAAAATCCTTATCTGCGGAACTGTTGAAGAATCATCTTTCAAACTTTTTTTAAAAGTTTGTTGCGAAGCATTTTGATCAAACTTTCCTAAAGTTTGACCTATAACCGTGGCATCGACATCCCAGTTCTCGAATAGTTCCAGCAACGCTCCCACTTTCTCCGGCTCCGTGGTGATTAAAAACCGTTCCTGTGATTCCGAGACCCATATCTCCCACGCACGAAGACCCTTCTCCTTTAGCTTCACCCGCTCTAAATGAATCTCAGCACCGCAGCCACCTGCATGGCACATCTCACTCACCGCACATGATAAGCCACCCCCGCCGAGGTCCTTCATCCCGATTATTAATCTCTTCTCAGTCGCCTCGAGTATCGCATGCATCAACGGTTCCTTTGTTATCGGGTCGCCTAATTGAACCGCACTTCTGAATTCCTCTTCACCAGTTAACTCTATCGAAGCAAAAGTCACGCCGTGTATCCCATCCCTCCCTGTTTTCCCGCCAACCAGAACAAGCACTTCACCGGTTCTCGCCATGCTCCTTCTCAGGTCATCCTTCTTCATTATCCCCACACAGCCGACATTCACCACGCAATTGCCCACGTAGCCCTCGTGGAAATAAATCATACCTGCACATGTTGGAATGCCAATTCGATTCCCATAGTCGCTTATCCCGGCAACAACACCGGTAAACAAGAACCGTGGATGCTTTACCTCCTCAGGAAGTTTTTCATCAGGATAATCCAGAGGCCCGAAGAACAACGGATCAATTAATGCGACAGGCTGCGCACCCATGCAGACCACATCCCGTATAATCCCTCCTATTCCTGTTGCGGCACCCCCATAGGGTTCTATAGCAGAAGGATGGTTATGGCTCTCAAAGGCGAAGACATACGCATGTTCCTCGTCAAATTCTAAGACTGCTGCATCTTCTTTTATCACCAATATATTTTGTGGCGCTTCTATGTCAAAAATGAACTCTTCCAATACCTTTTTAGAACTCTTGTAGCAACAATGCTCGGACCATGCCTGTGCTATACTTTGCAACTCCACATCCGTGGGCTCTCTGTTTCTCGTAACGAAATACTGCTTTACCCTTCGCATCTCGTCCAAACTGAGTGAAAGCCCCATCCCTTCACTTATTCGCTTCAATTCTTCGTCTTCCGCGTCCGTTATTCCTACCTCAACCCGTTTCATCAGCCTTCTCTTTTAACAAAAAAAAGTTTTATCTACATAAAATAAATGGTTGTGCGTGCGTATGCCTGAGCGAGAAAGCGTGTTTGAGAAAATTGATATAACAAAATATCCGGTGAAAAAACTGGTTGCACTACCGTTAATCATCCTCTTCATCTCGTTAGCCCTGCTCACGTACACGCAACTAAGCATCGATTCACCGGTCCGGTTAGGCATGGACTTCAAGGGCGGCATAATCGTAACAATAATAACGGACGAGACGAACGAGGAGCTCACGGCAAGATTCGTTTCGTATCCAATTGCCCCTATACGGGATACTGGCAGCGCGAATGAGAAGGGTATAGAATTCGGACCAATGAGCGAGCCGCAAAAGGATGAATTGATAACCATGCTTAAAGAAGAATACGGGTCATACGAAATGAGGGACATTAGCCCGTTGTTTGGTAAGGAGTTGCAACGTCAAGCAGTTCGTGCCATAATCATCGCTTTCGTGCTGATGGCAATGGTTGTTTTTCTGGTATTTAGAGCTGTTATTCCACCGCTAACTGTAACTTTTGCCGCTTTTTCTGATATCATCATCGCAGCTGCCTGTATGGACACAATAGGTATGGAATTATCGCTCGGCTCGGTCGCCGCATTGCTCATGCTCATCGGCTATTCGGTGGACTCCAACATCTTACTGACGACGAATCTGCTTCGTAAAAAGGGTGAATTAAACGATAAGTTACGTGGCGCTATGAAGACAGGTATCACGATGACGACCACCACGATCGTCGCGGTATTCGCAATATTCCTCGTTTCCTCTTCCAGCCTTCTATTCGTCTTGATTGGCATGGATCTTGGTTTTGGTTTCGATATTCCCATCTTACGAGACATCTCACTCGTGCTTATCTTCGGTCTCATGGCGGATTTGATGAACACCTGGCTCCTCAATGCGGGGATATTACGGTGGTATGTGGAGAAGAAGGAGAGGAAGAGATATGGAAAACGGAGTGTGAAAAGAGGAGGAGAAAAGAAGAAGGAGAAGTAAAAGCGCCATAATCTGATCTTCTCGTGTAGTTCTAGTTAAATCAACCAATCCATTTTCACTTGAAATAAAAAATAGCCTTGCTACCTATTATATTGAAAGGAATCCTCTTGCTTTTGTCTCTTACCCATGGATAAACTTCTTCATAATCACGGAATGTATCATTGCTCACTACTTTTAATCCTCTATCATTTGCATATCTCAATATCGCATCATCTGCCCTCACTTGCGCTGGTGCCTGAATTACTTTCTCCTCCTCTATCCAATGTTCAAACCTTTCCTTATCGCTCTCAGGAACTTTATATCGCACACTGGCATCCACAATAATTATTGGAGCATAAAACTCCACCTATCCCCCTCCCTTATCCCTCTCTCCACCGATATAACTTTGACTGTTGTATTCACAAAGAATTTCTCGTCTCGATTGGATATTAACCTTCTAATAACATCTTCCACATCCATATCCAGAACTTCGTTCTTCATAACCAACGACTATATTTATATACTGATAGAAGATATAAATGAAGGGTATAGGTGGTGGAAAGAAGTACATGAGCGAGATAAGACCGAGTATAAGAACATTAAGAGATGTTGGGTATAGAGTGATTATGAGAAGAGAGGATGGCAGCCCGAGGTTAGTATGGAGGGGTTTTTTGAAAGAGGGGCAATACGGTAAGTTTATATCCATCGAGCAGCACTGGGTCCGAAGGATGGAAGGTAAAAAGATAGCAGAAAGTGATATCGGTAAGAAACGTTTTAATTTCCCTTATGACAAGGAGAAGGCATTTACAATGCTGAATTCCATAAAGGGGCTATTAGAGGATGCTTTAGGGGTTGGTGCTGCTGAACTGGAACGAGAAGTGGAGGAGGAATTCGGCGAGGAACTCGAGGGATTCGAGGAGGAGGAGGAGGTGTAGTTCTGAAAAATCCAATCAAGGTTAGTGTTTATTTGAAGAAGGCTTTACAAAACTCCTCCGCTCGATCGGTTAAAGTCACCTCATAATCCGAAGGAAGACATTTTTTATACGGGAACTGGGCAAATCGATAATCCATCAGAACAATGATACATCGGTCGTGCTCGCTTCTTATACCCCTGCCAGCCGCTTGCAGCACCTTGGTAATCGCCGGGTAGAGATAACCATAGAGCCTTCCCTTCTCAGCACCGTACTTCCCTGCATAATAGCTTTCGATCGTTTTTACATCCAGCGTTGGCGGACTTAAGGGCAATCCCACCACGATAATCGCCTTGAGCACGTTGGATTCGTAATCCATGCCTTCGGAGAATGAACCACCCTGCACGGCAAGCAATATTCCCTCGTTATCATCCCTCAGCAGTTCATATAACCTATTCTTCTCCTCCTTGCTCAGTTCTCTCCTCTCTACGAGCGTCCTTCTCCGTACTTCCTCGGGTAGATACGCCGCAATCTCTTTTAGAAGCTCATAAGAAGGAAAAAAGACAGCCATGCCTCCTTTTACATGCTGTGCCACTTCGCTAATCTTCCCCGCCACTCTCCTATACATCTCTTCTCCCCTCTGCGTATATTTCGTTGTAAGTGCTTTTGTAACCACAATCAGGCGGTTCTCCTTTGGAAATGGCGATTTATACTCCTTCATAACTATCTCCTTCCCTCTGATTCGATCAGGAGTAGCGCCGAGGACATCGGCATACATCTCTGTTGGACATAACGTGCCGCTCATCATTATGGTTGAGTGCACCCGCTGGAATAGTGGCTCGCTTATTACCGAAGGGTCGAGCAGTTTGAAGTAAAGCGTTGGATTCTCCCCCCGCTCCCGCTGCGTGAGCGAAAATATCCGTAAACATCTCTCGCGTGTTCTCCACCCATCTAAGAAATCCGCCACGCTGAGGATATTCCTCTGCACCGCCTCGGTCTCTTCTTTATATGGTGAACTCTCAAAGCCTTCAGCAATGCTTTGAAGCGCGTTTACGAATTCATCATAACTCATCACTTCTATTCTCCTCCTCAATACCTTCTCCATCTCCTCCAGCAGAACATCACGCTCCACAGGTATCTCTGCACTTTTCTTTTCACGCGCTCTCATAGCAAATTTTGCAAAAATCTGTTCCAATTCCATAAGATTTCCGTGCATCTCACGGTCTATATACCTCAGTCCCCGTGCTGCACTTGTTACCGTGCTCATTCGCAATTCGTCGCTGAGATTGTTGCGTATACGGTCTGGAAGGTTATGAGCTTCATCAATGATCACAATGAGATCCTCCAGCCCCGGTTCTATCTTCTCCAATACCTTTTCCGCAATGTCGGGAGAAAAGAGATAATTGTAGTCACAAACGACCACATCAGCACTCTCAGCCACCTCCAAAGCCGCCTTATAAGGGCATACTCCTCTACTCGTGCACCATCTGCATAACTCCTCCACGTGCAGTAGCTCATTTGTTATCCGCTGCAGCGCTTCTTCGTCGTGTCCCAGGAAATAACGGCATCTCTTATTCCTCTGTTCAGATTTGCAAAATTCGTTGAATAACGAATAATATTCCCTGTATATCGGTGTCGCTCGTGGACACATCGATTGCTTCGACGTGATATCAACCGCCACAAAATTGAGCGTGGCATGCTGCTTTATCAACTTGAGTGTGTCAATAGCTATTTTGTGCTGACTGCGTTTGGAGGTGAGGAAAAAGACCGTTTTTTCGTTCTCCAATGCGTACTGCAAAGAGGGAACGAGGACGGCAACGGTTTTCCCTATCCCGGTAGGTGCGTGCGCGATAAGGATTCTTTCACCCTCTACCGAATCCCTTACATCTTCCATAAACTCCCTTTGCCCCTCTCGTATCGAGGGGAAGGGGAAAAGTGAGAAATTTGTTTCGTGCATATTATATGATGTCTTTGTACACCTCCAGTGTACGAGCTGCTATCTTATCCCACGTGTTCTCACGCTCAACTATTCTCCTCGACTCGATGCCCATCTTATCCCTGTCTTCTCGTAGCATCTCTTTTATCGCAGCCCCTATCTCCTTCACCGATGCACCACAGATTATTCCATTTCCGTGGACAAAATATTTATTATCACCGACGTCGGTAGCAATGATCGGCAGTCCCGATGCCATCGCTTCGAGCAATGCGATTGGTTGTGCCTCAAGCTTAGAAGGGAGTAAGAAAACGTCCAAGCTTCGATAGAAGGAAGGAGCGTCTTCGACATAGCCTAAGACCTTAATTCTTTCGTCTTCCATCTTTTTTACCTTAGCATAGAGTGGTCCCACGCCTGCAATCTTTAAACTGATGTTATCCAAATCTAATGCCCTCACTGCTTTTATCATATTTGTTATATTCTTTTCATAGGATAATCGTCCAAGATAGCCTATGCAGACGCTCTTATCCTTATTATTGCTCGCTTTTTCATCCTTTTCCGCGGGATGGAAACGATTTATATCCACACCATTGGGTATAACCACGATCTCAGTTCCGTGGTCGCTATTATCATCCTCATAACCATAGCAATAGCGACGGATATACTCAGCAATTTCTGCACTTACCGAGATAAATTTCTTTGAACGTCCAGAATAAAGAGAAACAAGCATTGCGATAAGTGCTTTTGCAAGTTCCCCTCCGAGACAGTTCCCGACTGGAATATGGAACGTATTGACAATGTTGAGCTCAGAGCAAAGAGAGGTAAAGGGCAGGAAAAATTCCGAAGAGGTAGCTGCATGGTGTATATGGAGAACATCACAATCTTCTACCTCCCTTTTTATCTCTCTCAATGAGAGGTCAAACCCATACGAAATACCCCCAGAGGAATTGCCAAGCATATAGGAGCCAAGCAAGAATTGGTCTATTCTCTTTACTTCATGCCCTAACTTCTCGAATTCATATGAGAGCGCTTCAACATGTGTTTTTATTCCCCCACTCACGTTTCGATGGTAAAAAGCTATTTTCATTACTTCTCACTTACTATATAAAGTAAATGCGTTTGCGTTGCAAAGAGCTTCTCTAAATTCGGTTGAATGGAGATAGGTGAGACATCTGCCATAGTAGGATATTAACTTCGTAAATAGGTTCACATATATAAATGTATCTTTTTTATCGTGCATAAAATAAATGAAAGGAATAAAGCCGTGGGAGGTAGCATCTCTTTTGGATGATAAATACATTTTAAGGATTGAGAGGTATCTGCCCTTCATGCTCATCGCAATCGCATTCGCTCTCAGATTCTACAACCTCGACCTTCGCCCTTTCCACCATGATGAGAGCGTGCATGCACATTTTTCATATCTCTTGTTCAAACAGGGCACATACAAGTATGAGCCTCTGTGGCACGGTCCTTTTCAATATTATTTAACCGCCATACTATACCGTTTATTCGGGGATAGCAAGTGGATTAGTAGAATGATACCTGCCCTTTTTGGGGTTGCTCTGGTTGCCCTTCCTTTCGCACTTAAAAAGTATATTGGTTTAAAGAGCAGTTTTATTACCGCTTTTCTTCTCGCTATTTCCCCTTCTTTTCTTTATTACTCAAGATTCTTCAGAAATGACATTTACTTAGCATTCTTCTCATTAGCTGCTGTAGTCTGTGTTATACATTATCTCGAGAAAAAAAAGCCCCTTCTTATCTACCTTGCATCCTTCCTCTTTGCTCTCTCTTTGTGCACAAAAGAAAATGCTTACGTAACCGCTTTTATCTTCTTCTCCTTTGCTGCCCTGTATATCCTTTACACCCTCAGACAACGCACTCCAGAAGACATAATGACGATTTTAAAGGATAATAAAATTTTGCTGCCAACCATCATCTCTTTGTCAATCATCATGATGATCTATACATCCTTCTACAGCTTCTTCTTCCGAAACCCGCAAGATTCTTTTGCTCTCTTTAGGGCTGTATCACATTGGGCTTCATATCATACGGGACCAACGGGTCCTTTCTTCTTTTATGCTGCGTTATCCTTGTTGTATGAGCTTCCGATTCTCATCTTCGGAATCGCAGGGATTTTCTATTTCATTCGCAAAAAGGATATGTTAATGATTTTTATGTCCTATTGGGCTATCAGCAGCTTTTTAATTTATTCATTCGTCATATATGAGAAGGCACCTTGGCTTCTGCTTCACTTACTTTTGCCCCTGGCTTTTATCGGAGGGAAATTCATAGCAGAGAAGCTTTTCTTTAATAGTATTGAAAAAGAAAAAGTGTATAAACACCTTTTCACTGCATTTACGCTCGTTATCTTCTCCTTTTCCATATACACATCCATTAATCTGAATTATTATCATTTTGATGACCCTGCAGAACCCATGATGCAGGCAGCACAACCTCCTTCCAGTTTTAATGACCTCATGGGAAGAATAAAAGAAGTTGCATCTGAGTATGATGGCTATCAAACTCGAATTCAAGTCGTGGATGGGATCGCTATAACGCAATACCTCTGGTATCTGCGCCATTACGATAGGATAGAGTGGTATCCAAAAGAGCTCGATGCACCAATAATCTTGGTATCCGGTGATAAAGTGGAGAGGGCGCGAAATCTTTCTAACTATCATCAATTGAACAGTTCTGTTATGCAATGGCACTGGTATCCGGTAACGGATTACCTATCTTACGCGTCGCTGGATTATTTAGTTTTTAGGGAAATAGATAAGGAACCAGCTAAAACTGAGGTTATACTATTTTATAAGGAAGAGAAAGAAGAAGTGCGATGAAAACAGTTGTGATAGGAGGAGGACTTGCGGGTCTGTCAGCCGCTTATTCTCTGTGCATGCATGGCGGAGAAGTCATTCTCCTGGAAGAGGAGAAGGATTTGGGGGGTTTGGCTGGCAGTTATGCCCGAGGATATTTTATCGAGAAGTTCTATCACCACATTTTCAGCGGCGATGTTTTTATTCAACAAATAATCAAAGAGCTTGGTCTTCTGGAGAAGTTAGAGTGGCGCACAGCGAGCATAGGCTACTACATAGATGGAAAAATCCACCGGCTGAGCACTCCTATTGAAATATTAAAGTTTGAACATCTTTCTTTTTTCGATAAGATTCTATTGGCAAAAGCAGTTTTAAGCACACGTCGAACCAAAGACCCTTCTCTCTTCGACGACGTCCCGGCAACGAAATGGGTGATTGAAAAAACCAACAAGAGCGTTTATGAAGGCTTCTTTTTGCCGTTACTCAAAAGCAAATTCGGCAATTATGAAAACATTTCGGCTGCGTGGCTATTGAGCAGAATAAAACTGAGGTCGAAGAGGACATTTAAAGGGGAAAGGCTCGGGTATCTAAGAGGCGGATTTCAGCAACTCGTGGATAGAATGGCGGAAAAAATAGAATCTGAGGGATGCGAGATAAGAAGGGGATGCAAGGTTAATGACATCTTCATGGCAAATAACAAAGTTGGGGGTGTCGAAACAAGTGAAGGGGTTTTAAGTTGCGATAATGCTATATTAACAACGCCAGCCTTAAGTAAGACTCTTTCAATTGATAAAATCAAGTATCAGTCCACAATTTGTGCCCTTTTTGGAATGGATAAAAACCTGATGGAAGACATATACTGGTTAAACCTAAAAGCAAACGTGCCCTTTGGTGCGATTATCGAACATACAAACTTTGTTCCCCGAGAGGACTATGGAGAGAATTTATTCTACGTGGTTTCATATTTGCAAGAAAATGACCAACTATGGAAAAAGAGCGATAAAGAAATCATTGATTTGTATCTAAAGGGATTGGAGAAGATGTTTCCCGATTTTCATAGAGAAGAAGTGAAGTGGTGGGAATTGGCAAAAGGAAAGTATACAGCACCGGTATATGAGCGTTGCTATAAAAATAAGATCATTCCTTATTCTTCTCACATCGAAGGGTTATACCTTGCAGGAATATTTTCTTCACCAAACTATCCAGAGAGGAGTATGAATGGTTCGATTAGAGCGGGGTTTGGGTGTGCACGAGAGGTGATCAGTGATGAGCGCGCATGAGCCCAACGATTATCAAGCTTTGATGTGAGTTAAGACGAAAATGAGAGAGAGAGCTTTGATCAGCGCAATAATAACCATATCCATCCTGACTTTTTTATTCCTTAAAGTTGACCTTAGCTTATTATGGGAAAGTTTCGCTCGCATAAACTACCGGTATTTAGCATTGGCACTCCTCGGCTATTTATGTTTGAATTTCGCACTTGCTCTCAGACTTTTTTGGTTGTTGAAGAAATTGGGTTATCGCATCCCATATTACCAGATTTTGTTATCTCATTTCACTTCAATGATTCTCGGGGATGTAACTCCGGGGAAGGTGGGATACTTTGGACTCGTGCTCCTGCTTGAAGAGGTTAAAGCTGAGGATACCCTGAGCGTGCTCACAATAGGACAAATTATGGATTTTCTTATGAAAATAGTGGGGACAGTAGTCTTTGCCGCAATCCTCTCCGGGATTTTACTTCATGAATATCAAGCGGTACTTATAGCAGGTATAACTGTGGTAAGTGCGCTAACATTGATTGCAGGCCTCCTCATCTGGTCTGAGAGAAGCTTGAAACTGCTGAGCATCTTCTCTTTCGGCGCCCTGAAGAAGCTGACAAATCTCATTGAGGGCATCCAAGCATCTACATCGAGGTTGAAATCGGAATTACTAAAGGCATTGCTTATAAGCATAGCAGGATGGGTGTTTGTAGGTGCTCAGTGGTATCTCATATTTTTGGCGCTTTTACCTGAGACAAAGCTTTCCTTTTTATACTTTCTCCTTCTGCAGTCAGTGGTCAGCACGATTGCATTCATACCTTTAAGTTTAGGAGGAACGGGACTACAAGAATCTGCCATAGTGGCAATACTTCGGATTTCAGAAGTAGGATACACTCCTGCATTCGCATTCGGTATATTGGTAAGGGGGATGAGCATGCTCGTTGATGCGGGATTAGGGACTTTCAATCTCAGAAAACTCTCGATTAAACCCTTTTCTCTTAGAAGAAAAACGTTTATGGAGAAGTTTACGGAAAAGAAAAGTATAAAGTAAAGATGGAATTAACAGCGGTTTTTATATGGTGGTTATCGTTATTTTTAATGGGAATACTGACATTTCCCATAATCCAGAAAGTGCTTCGAAATTTCGGTGACCAGAGCTACCTGTTCTCAAAGATCTTTGCACTCGTTCTACTGACTTACCTGACATGGATTCTTTCGCACCTATTTTCTTATTCCTTGGCTACGATAGTTTTGGCTTTAGTGATAATATTATTTTGCTCCATCTTAGTTCAAAGAAAATACGCATTGAAGCTAAATATAAGGTCAGTGGTTGAAGGTGAACTGATATTCGGCTTGATTTTTCTTCTCTTCCTGCTCATAAGAGCCTTTCGTCCAGAGATTGGTGGCTTGGACATCGGGATGGTAGGAGAAAAATGGATGGACTTCGCATTTTTAAATGGAGTAGGGAGAAGCGATTCTTTCCCACCAATTGACCCCTGGTTCTCCTCCAGGGTTATTGACTGCTATTATTACTTCGGTTATCTTGCAACGAGCATCATGATCAAAATCACCACAATTAAAGCATCTATAGCTTATAACCTGGCTGTGGCGACTTATGCCGGATTGCTCGGTAGTGCAGTCTTTGGTATAGCTACGAACCTTTGCAGAATGTGGGGCTCTGCCCCACAACCCCGCAAGCCCTGTAAGGGCTTAAAGTCTTGCGGCTGGATAGCAGTCCTTTTAGTCCTCTTCGTTGGCAATTTGGGTATCTTGGCTCCGCTATGGATAGAGATGTCAAAAGACTTAAACCTTTTTCGAGTTCTTTCAACGCCAAACTTCTCGTATTTCTGGGTTCCTTCTCGTGTCGTTCCGGAGGGCATCACAGAATTTCCTTTCTTTACTTATATTCTCGGCGATTTGCATCCACACTTAGTTGCGATGCCTTTTCAGATGCTCGTTCTCGCATTATTGCTGGAGATATTCACCGAAAAGAATTTCTTTAAGAACAGATTCATGCTCATCTTCCTTCCACTGTCTATGGGATTTCTGATTCCTTTGAACTCATGGGACTACTTTATCTATGCGATGCTCCTGCTCGGCATCATCGTGGTGAAGGTCCGTGGAGTCGGAATACGAAGGTCTTTAATCTACTTTTGTGGCTTGATTCTCTTGAGTTTGGTTCTTTATGTCCCTTTCTTCTTAGATTTTCATCCAAAAGCAATAGAGGGCATAGAGCTCGTTACAGGGAGTAGAACACCACTTTATTCTTTAGCTACGATGTTCGGTCTTTTTCTTTTCGTGCTGTTTTCCTGGTTGCTAACTGAACTTGGCAAACACGTTCTTTCTAAAGAGAGTGTTAAGAAAGAGGATTCGTTGATTTATTTTATCCATTTACTCATATTATTTGGTGTAGTGGCTATTTTGATTCCTGAGGTAGTTTATTTCAAATCGGGCTTTTATAGCAGTGCTATAGACAGAGGGAACACGATATTCAAATTTTATCTTCAGGCATGGTTACTCTTAGGAATTGCTACGGCATTTATTGCTTGTCAGTTGAAGGAGAAAATAGAGAGAAAAAGACTAAAAGTCGTTTTTTTCACTGTATTTGCTTTGCTTTTGATAATCAGTGCACTTTATCCCGTGCTCTCGGTTAACAGTTGGACAAGAGGCTTCAGTGCAGTGCCAACCCTGGATGGATCAGCTTATATGAACGAGCGAAACGATTATAAGGGTGAATATCAGGCAATTGAATGGCTAAATGAAAATGTAGATGTCAAGGATGGAATTATTTTAGAAGCAGTAGAGGATGATGAACATCGAACAGATTACTGCAGACCTGGGAGGATTTCAGCTTCAACAGGTCTGCAGACAGTTATCGGATGGCCTTCACACCAATATCTGTGGCGTCGAGATGAGGAAGTATGGAGAAGAGCGAATGATGTCCGAGAGATATATTCAACAGATAATATCCCTTTAGCATTGTCTCTTTTGGAGAGGTATAATGTCAGCTATGTCTATGTAGGAAGGCTGGAGAGGGATCTTTATGAGGAGAAAGGGCTTATAAAATTTGAATCAATTCATTTTGAAGAGGTATTTAGCAGAGATGAAGTTAAGATGTATAGGGTGAAGAGATGGTGATTTTGGCATATGCCCAATGGTGGCACGAAATACTTCTGATTTGGCTTCTTGTAGAGGTAATTGGGTTCTGCACATTTCCATTGATGAATAGAATAGCATCTAACACGAAGGACAGAGGTTATGCCATCTCGAAGGTAGCAGGGTTGGCTATGCTCACATTTTTCACCTGGTTGTTTTCGCACGTGCTCGGCTACGGTATCATGGCAATAGTTTTAGCTCTTTCTACGATAACTCTGCTCTCTATTGGAGCAACAGTAAAAAGGAGGTTAGAAATAAGCCTTAGGACAATTCTTGAAGTGGACCTCGTGTTCACCCTTTCTTTTCTCTTCTTCATTTCTTTACAGATGTTCCATCCATTCATCGAAGGAGGACCAACTACAACACTGTACACAGGTGAGAGATTCATGGGCTCAGCATTCCTGAATGCGATAAATCGGGCTTATTCGCTTCCACCTCCAGACCCATGGCTCTCTGGATATAAGCTGCAACACTACTACTACTTTAGCTACCTTATGGGCTCTATACTATCAAAACTCTCTGCTATACCACCCAATATAATCTTCAACCTGGTTACGCCTCTCTGTGCCGCACTTACCACCTCAATCACATACGGACTTGGATATAATTTGATGAAGAAACGAAGATATGGATTGCTCACAGCTATGCTTGTCGTCTTTATAGGAAATCTCTACCTTTTTAAGATGCTCATCGAGCAGCTCTTAACATCCCCTGAGGTTGTCTTACATCACGTCACAACCAAATGGGACTATTATTATTGGAGTCCAACGAGAGCGCTTTTTGATTCAAATCAGGCGATAACGGAATTTCCTTTCTTTAGCTTCATATGGGGTGATTTCCATCCGCATACGATAGGACTTGCTTTTCAGGTTCTGATAATCTCTCTTCTCTATGCTTTTATCTGCAATTCATGGACGGTCTATGGCAGTGATAAATCAACCGCTATTTTCAGTGTGCTTATTTTCGGTATTTCTCTTGGCTTTTTGTTCGCTAACAATGCATGGGACTACCCAAGCTATGCTCTGCTATCTATTTTGGTTATAGGAGCATATCAGCTTAAAAGAGGACTATCGCTTAAATACTCGTTTTTATCTGCATGTTTGCCAATCGTAACCAGCATATTTTTATATCTTCCTTATATCCTGGCTTTTAAAGCCAGCGGAGCTAAAGGTATAGGGATAGTCACATATCCTTCACCGATACCGGGATTTCTTCTTGTTCATGGATTGCCACTCTTTGCAATAACATCTTTCGCTCTCATCCAGAATTGGAGGGATTTGGAGGTGAAGAAATTATTTTTATTGATGCTTTCCTCGCTAGCCCTCCTCCCGCTATTGCTCATTCTCTCGATAATCTATCCAGTCCTTATTTTCATTCTCCCGATTATCATCTTCTTGCTCCTATTCCTTTTTCGTGAGATGAGGAGAAAAAACGGAGTTACAGGTGAGGTTCTTTTGGTCTCCTGCTTGATTCTCGGTGGTGCAAGCATTTTGTTCTTCAGCGAGGTTTTTTATATCATGGACTATCTTGCCTGGGGAGAATTTCAGCGAATGAATACAGTCTTCAAATTTTACAATCAGGTATGGGTAATGTGGATGATTTCGGCTACTTTTTGCGTCTGCTACGGAATGAAAAATCTGAAGGAGGAGCTCAAAAAAGCTTTTATTATCTGCATAGTCATCCTTATTTTTGCCTCTGGAATCTATCCAGTTCTTGGGACATATACATGGCTAAAAGGATTTGAAACAAGTCCAACACTGGATGGAACAGCGTATCTAAGACATTCAAGCATTCGAGTAGACGGTGCGTTAATTGAGCCTGAGGGGGATTATTTGGCGATATGTTGGATTGAGAGAAAGATAAAAGGCAGCCCAGTAATTCTGGAAGCGGTGCCATCCAATGCTCCATGGAAACAGCAGTTTGACTTTACCTACTACAGCCGTGTTTCAAGTCTCACAGGTTTGCCTACACTCATAGGATGGGTTTTTCATGAATTTAGCTGGGGCTATGAGACGGATGTAACCGAACCCCGAATAAATGACGTGAACTTCATTTACCGCACAGAAGATGTAGAACTTGCATTGGAAAAGCTCAAGGATTATGATGTGAAATATGTTTTTGTTGGCTCTCTTGAATATATGCAGTATCCGGAAAGAGGTTTAGAGAAGTTTGAAGCCGAAAATTTTTTCAAAAAAGTCTATGATAAAAAGGATGTTCAGATTTATGAAGTGCTCTAACCTTTGGTGCGAGGCTTCCCTACATACTTATCACGAGAATCTTGTTTATCTACCATTTTCTCGCTACCGTGCCGTTTATGATATTTGCGGTCACTTATTGGTTAAACACAACTTTTTTACCTTTGTGGGGCTCTGCTCCACGACCCCGCATAACGGGGCTTCGCCCCGTTGACCCCGAAAAACCTGTAAGGGTTTAGTCGAAGGCGATACGTTCAAGAGCAAAGCGATGTCATTGCTAC